>NZ_CP178624.1:1506788-1808146 GCF_047302455.1 Bdellovibrio sp. HCB185ZH | reverse complement strand
TTGAAAGTTCCCTTCTATGGAAAAATCATCGCTTGCGGTGATGATCCGATCGTTCGTCAAATTTTTGAAAACTTCCCGAAACGTATTTTATTTTACGGCTTTGATGAAAAGAACGATTTGGTTTTGGCGGGCGAGCAAGGAAACTATTCTTTGTACCGCAGTGATCGTCTTCTTGGAACTCGCCACTTGGTGGGTAAGTTTAAGCTCAACGTTCCAGGTCGTCACAATGCTCTTAATGCAGTGGCAGCGATCTGTGCTGGCTTGGCTGCAGGTATTCCATTTGAAACATGTGCAGCGGGTCTGCAGCGCTTTGATGGTGTGGATCGTCGATTCCACTTCAAAGGAGAAAAAAGCGGTATCAAAGTTTATGATGACTACGGTCACCATCCAACAGAGGTGCGCGCCGTTCTTCAGGCCTTCCGTGAAAAATATCCAAACAACCGACTGGTCGTTTACTTCCAACCGCATCGTTTTTCTCGTACTCAGCATTGCTGGCACGATTTCACGACGGCATTTATGGAAGCCGATCAAATCCTGCTAACTGATATTTATCCTGCCGGTGAAGCTCCAATTCCAGGGATCAGCTCTGAAAAGCTGGCTCAGGAAATGAAGCACGAACACGCGCAGTATTTCCTGCGTGATGAAAAGTCGTCACAAAAGATCGTATCCATGCTTAAAGACGGTGACGTGTTCATCACTTTGGGAGCAGGCGACGGTTGGAAGCTGGGCTTGGACGTTTTAGATAAAATCCAAAACTAAAAAAGGTGCCAGGTCCTATTTCTTGTCGTGAGGCGACAAGAAATAGGACCTGGCACCTAAAAAAAGCCGGGTTTCGATCCCGGCTTTTTATTTTCAGAACTACTTTCTAAGTTCTTTTACTTGATCCTGAAGTTCATTGATACGTTTGAACAAATCAACAACTTGGTCCAACGCTTTGTCGGTTCTGCCACTGCGAAGGCTTTCATAGATATTGGATGTTCTTGTTTCAAGACCTTGAAGAGCTTGAAGTGAAACCGTCTCTTGGATCTTTACCACAACAGTCTCTTTACATACTGGAGCTGGTTTTGGAAGTCTGGGAGCATTGCCTGCAGCCATTTTCAAGCATGTCACACGATCATACTCGTCAGCTTTATTCCCGCAATAGTTAAGAACCGCGTCTGAATAGTCAGAACCTGCACCGGCTTTGTAGCAATCAGCCACATAAGAACCAAAGCTCAATTGGCTGCAGATTTTTGTTACTCCAAGAGAGATTGATTCACCATCAATCGCTTTATTGCACTCTACGCTTGCAGCAGAGTTGGAAAGACTGTCACAAACACGTTTCGCATTGGCATCTTTGTAAGCCGCTTGTGCGAAAGACGTTGTAACTAAAGTCATCGTTAACGTTAAGATCATTTTTTTCATCGTTTTCTCCTGATTAGTTGTTAGTCAAACTTGCCAAATTGCGAGCACTTTAACGCCTCGAGGGCCATGGAATCTCGAGATCTCAAAATAACCGCAATCAGGTTTATTCGAGGAGTGCACGTTGCGAGAGATATGCCATCATCTTTGTTAATTACAGAAACTGAATGTGAACGAATGAAAATTCGATGTGCGCAAGTTACTCGTTGCTCTTTTTCTCATCGAGAACTCTGTATGTTCCATCGTCAACGATGCTTGGTGTTCCCTGTTGTATTGGCTATGAAGAGCATTTTTTAACCGGGCAATTTAAGATAACGCCTCTATTCAGATCAAGATGAGACACGAGAATTAACACCTGGAAATATTAGGACGTAGAACTTTTCATCATGAAAGTCTTTTAAACAGCTCTCCGCAAATAGGTTCCAGAGCACGTCAGAATTCGCGTGAGAATGGGACTTGCACTTGTAAGTAGCTATCAGTAAGCGGAGGTTTTAATGGGTCTGGGCGTGAGACAAATCATCATTATGATCGGTGTTCCAACACTTCTTTTGGGATATCAAAACTGCGCAAAGGTGGCACTGAGCTCTGTTCAAGGGGAATCTTTGCAATCTCAGGCGCAACCTTTCAACGCCTCATCAGATCCCTCAGTCACGGCTGATCCAGAGACTGAAATGGAAGTGGTAGATGGTGATGACCCTGCGGAAATCACGGATGTCGAAGTGGTAAATGCCGTTAAAGCCTGTGAAAGCAAAGAAGTTTTTTCAGCTCCAGCGACAAATCTGGTTTTGAAATACAATCATGAAGTCATTCGACTGGATGCTTATTCTGTTCAATCTCTTTCAGGAAATCACGGGGACATTATCATCCGAGCGGCAGATCAGAGTGGTACCATTGATTCCGTCAGCAATACGAATCACTCTATAATCGTTTTGTGTGGGTTTAAATCGATCGGCACGATCAAAGCCATTCAAGATCGAGTGATCGTTGTGGGTGGCGAGATCGAAAATCTGCGCGCCGTCCACAGCCGCATTGCTCTGGTGAAGGCCTCCGTGAAGGCAGTTAAAGAAACCAAATCAATTATCAACAAATATTAAAAGTCTGTTCTCCCCAGGCCAGGCTTGAAATAAAAAAAAGAGGATGATTTATCATCCTCTTTTACTTTTTAATTTTAGTTCTTAGCTTTCTTCTTAAGGTCCTCAAGACGGTGGTAAAGATCTTCCAGTTGTTCAAGGGCTTTTGCCTTATCACCGCTATTAACGCTGTCGTAAATGCTTTGTGTTCTTTCCTGAAGTCCTTCAATAGACTGAGTTGTGACGACTTGAAGGCACGCGGGGATGGGTTTGGGGAGTTTGCGTGCATTGCCAGCTGCCGTCTTTAAGCAGGTGATGCGATCATATTCATCCGCCTTCGCAGAACAATAATTTAAGACTGCGTCGGAGTAGTCATTGCCCGCGCTGACTTTGAAACATTCGGCGACGTAAGTTCCAAAACTGAGTTGGCTGCACAGCTTTACTACTCCCAAGGAAATGGCTTCACCTTCGATGGCTCTGTTGCATTCAACACTTGCGATGTTGCTGGAAAGGTCATCGCACACACGTTTGGCATTCGCATCTTTGTAAGCTGCGTGAGAAAAGGATACGGATACTAGCGAGATTGCGAAGATCAAAATAGCTTTCGTCATGGTTCATTCCTCTGCATTCAAAATCATGTCTATATGGAGATCGCAAGAGAATGTCTAGCGACAGTTTTGTAATAGAAAAAGCGCCAAGCTGCGGAGAGTAAAAGTAATGTACGTTATGTCAACGTTTACTAAATTTGCGACAGCTAGTTACCGGAATCTGAAGTGTTAAGAAGCATTGCATGAGTACGTTTGTGGCGAGTAATTTTCCCCTAAACTGCTGTAATGGAAAAACTGTTTACTTCTGTCTGTGCTTTCTTGTTCTTAAGTTCCGCGAATGCCATGGATTCGTCGGTTTTCTTCGATCCTCAAGATAACTTCCTAGATGCCAGCGTATGGCTGCTGGAACATCGAGGATTTCTTCCAGTTCCGATCATTATTACTGAACCCGCGGTGGGAAATGGCCTTGGCGTTGCTTTAGTATTTATGAGCGAAAATGAAGACGCTGATTATAAAAAAACGCACGTCGCCGGGCAACGTTTCATCCCACCGACTGTGACGGGTGTGATTGCCGCGGGCACGGAAAATGGGACGCGATTCGGTGGAGCTTTTTATGTACGCAACTGGGATCGCGATCGTTGGCGTTATATGGGCTTTGTGATGACGGCTTCAGCAAATTTGGATTTCTATGGATTGGGCGGCTTCATGAGCAGTCGAGATCTGCACCTGCAATACAATCTCAAAGGTTGGGGTGTTTATAATGATCTGCGCGCACGTGTTGCCGATAGTAACTTTTTCTTGGGCGGCAGGTACATTTACACCGATATGAAAGTTGAGTTTACCGGAAACGTGGCTCCGCCGAATTTACATCCAAGTGCATTGGACAACCGAAATGGTGGGCTATCGTTATTAGCAAGTTATGACAGTCGCAATAACACGATGTCACCAGAGTCGGGGCTTTTAACCGAATATCGATACTATATTTTCGACGAAGATTTAGGTGGAAATCTGGATTACCACGTGCAGGAATTGGATCTGCAGGGATTTGTGCGTGCGAGCACTGAATGGGGATTTGCGGGCCGTTGGCTTTCCAAATGGGTGGACGGCGATGCTCCTTTTTACGCCAAACCCTATATCACTATGCGGGGAATTCCCAAACTCCGCTATCAAGGCGAAGTCGCGTCTTCACTGGAAGGCGAAGTCCGTTATAACCCTCACCCCCGATGGGAAATGTCGATATTTGGAGGAGTCGGGCGTGCCGGGGATGAGCTCAAAGATTTGGAAAGCGCCGAAACAGCAAACTCCTATGGCTTGGGTTTCCGCTATCTGATGGCGCGTTTGTTAGGATTTAAAATGGGCCTGGATTTCGCTCGCGGCCCCGAGGAAACCACCGTCTATATTCAAGCGGGCGGGGCCTGGGGACTATAATTAACTTCAAACTTCTGAATGGCTGATTGCCTTTTGTGATTTGCGAGAAACATTGAAAATACAGCTGCGTTAATAATCATGACTGCCATGGCGGCGACGGCACATCCTTGAAGTCCCATGGCTGAGTATAGCTTTCCATTGACGAGGCCTCCTAGAAAATCGCCCAAGAAAAATCCCGATTGATTCAGACCGAAACAAAGTCCCAAAGATTTCTGAGGAAAAACTTTGAACCAAGTTGCATCTTCCGCGATCGTCGAAAAACCTAAACCTACACTTCTTAAGATCAAAAAAAGTACGAAGGCATGTTGATTAAAAGGGCTCAAAAATGCGGCTGTGGTGATGAGAACTGCAAACTCAGCGGCGATATAAATGACGAATGAGTTTTCTTTACGGTCTTGAATGAATCTTCCAATGATAGGATCTAGGAAGAAACGAATTAAGAACAAAAGGCCTGTGGAAATACCAACCGCGGTCATATCAAAACCTTTGCTTTTCATAATGATCGGCAGATATGGGGAAATAAAACTGACATAAAATCCAGCAAAGACTCCGGTGGATGTAGCCCACACAGCGATAATTTTCTTTTCTAAGAAAAATTCGAAGAGAGAGGATTTGTCTTTGCTCGAAATGGATTCATGAGCTGGGGCCGGAGTTATGAGGAAAGTCAGAAGGGAAAGGAGCAATATCAAACCTGCTGCTATCTCAAGAACTGTTTCAGTTGAAATGCTTAACCATTTTCCAGCCAGTATCCCAGCGACGGAACACCCAATAGCGCTCCCTAACGCTGCTCCAGAGCCTTTAACTCCCAACAAACGTGCGCGACTGTTTTCGTCAGAGATTTGTAACAACCATACTCTTACACTGGTTATAGTTGTTGAGGCGCCGACTCCCGCGCTGACGCCACTTAATAGGCTGATGATAGCCGACTCTGGAAACACACGTAAGAAAAGGCCTAGTGAATATAGCACGCAGCCTATGGCTAGGGTTGAACGATACCCTAAGCGATCACAATAATGCCCAATTAAGAAGGAAAAGTATCCTGCGGCCGCCATCGCAGAATAGCTGATGCCAAAGTTTTGCAAAGCATGGGCGTGCTCAAAGTGCACTGGGTGGACCGTCTTGGAAATCCACATCCCCATAAAGAAAATGACGTGAAAACCGGCAAAGAATTTAAGATTTTTGTTCACTAGGAAGCCTCCATGTCATGGATGTTGGCTGATTAGTGCGAATTCCGGGCCATCGAGCTATGGGGCTAAATGCATTAAGTTTGAGTAGAGCCGAGGATATTAGGATTTATTCTTTGCTGTGATTCAGTCTTCTTAGAATGTGGAATTTCTTGTGCCATAAATACAAAAAGGGCACTCCTTACGGAGTACCCTTTCAGAAATTCAATTGGATGAAATAATAATCTACCCCGCCATCAGTTTTGTTAAGTCGTCGACGACGTTTTTCATGACTTCGGCTTGAGTGTTTAGTTCTTCCGAAGCGTTTGAGCATTCTTGGGCTGAGCTGCTATTGGAAAGCGTGATTTTTTCCATATCCGTCAAAGCTTGGTTGATCTGTGCGATTCCCAGTTCTTGTTCCGCACTCGCGGTGGAGATCTCGACGTTTAGGCTTGAGAGCTTTTCAATGGAGCTTACGATTTCTTTCAAAGAAGATTCGCTGGCGCGAACAACCGCGTGGCCGTGTTCAACTTTTTTTGCGCTTTCGTTGATCAAAGTTGATATCTCTTTTGCTGACGTAGCACTTCTTTGCGCGAGACTGCGAACCGCATCAGCAACCACCGCGAAACCTTTTCCGTGTTCGCCCGCGCGAGCAGCCTCGACCGAAGCATTCAGCGCAAGCAAGTTTGTTTGGAAAGCGATGTCGTCGATAACAGTAATAATCTCTTCGATCTTTTTCGAACTTGCGGAGATATCTTCCATTGACGAAGTCAGCTTGCGCACCTCTTGCTCGCCGGTGTGAGCTTTTTGAGAGGCTTGGAATGCAAGATTCTTGGCTTCACTGGCGTGTTCGCTATTGCGTTTGACCATGCTGGAGATTTCTTCAGTGGATGCAGATGTTTCTTCAATCGATGCAGCTGCTTTCACGGATGATTGTGTGACTGTTTGGCTGGAAGCCAGAATCTCGTTACTGGATGAAGAAACCTGAGCGCCAGCTTCATTGAGCTTTGAAATAGACTCAACCAAACGGCTTAAAGGTTTGCGAATCAATAAATAAGAGACGACTAAAATCAAAGCAGAAATCAGCGATGTCCACCATAAGATAGAGATCGACGCATTGTTAGCTGCAGCAGTGACTTGGTCTGTTGATGACTTTACGGCAAAGATGCCATGAAGTTTTCCGTCCTTCCAGTCTTCCATCGGGAAGCCCAGAATGTCTTTGCCATTGCCCCAAGGTGAGGTCGAAGGGTGACCGTGACAAAGCAAGCAGCCTTGTTGCTCGGACAAGCGCACGGGGCGATAAACCGTGATCGCACCATCTTTGTTTTCGACAAACTCTTTCAAATCGCTGTTGGATTCAAAGCGTTTGATGATTTCCATCTCAGAAACTGTAGGAGTGTTTTCTTTGCGACGGGGATTTTCTGCGAACACGCGGAAAGAATAAAAGTCTTTCTCAGCGTTTTCGAATCCAACTTTAATGGAAGCAAAGATCGGCACTTTGTGCAGAATGCGTTTTTGCACCTCTTCCGGAAGTTTTCCATCCGGGTGAGTGGCCACTGCATGTTTGATATCTTCATCCAACCCACCTTGGGTGGCGACATAACCACGGATCGCTTCAAGGCGTGATAAGATCGCACGGGATTTTTCCACCAACTGATCTTGACCCTGGTTATGAATTTTAGAAGAAGAAATAGCGACGGCAGCGAGTGAGCAAACCAAGCTAGATGCAGCGATATTGATAATAATCTTTGATCCGAATTTCATGTTTGTAATATCGGAGATGGAGTCATTCACTATATGGAGAGAAGTTCGCGTAATTGCTAAAAAATTATGAAGATAAAACCTTGGTCGAGTTTGTGAGGATTGTTCTCCGGCTGAGTTGGATTTTAATCATTTACGGATGGGAATTACGTCCCCCATCTTTGGTCGCGTTTTATTTCCTCGACCTGACAGTGATAACAAGGTCGAGGGAAAGTTGCTAATCTGATTTTAGAAAGCCATTCGTTTGGAGAGTTCTCGTGAAGAAGTTGGTGTTGAAATTATTTTTGGGATTCGTTGTTATACCAGCGGCTTTGGTGGGAACGTTTTACTATTTAAATGAGCATGGCTTTTTCAATATCGAAAAAGTGGAAGTCGTTCTTGAAAATCCTCCGCAAGGACAAGAGCAGTTTTTAAAACCTAACGTTGATGCGTTGGAAGAGTTGCTTGCGAAATACAAAGGCGAATCTCTTTGGAATATCAAATTGAAAGCGGTCTCCGCTGAATTAAAGAAACAAGAGTGGATCGAAAACACACAAATTTCCCGTTCATGGCCCGCAACACTTTCTTTGCGCGTGCGTCCATATGAAGTAAAGCTCCTTTATATGGCAAAGGGTGGAAAACTTGTGCCGATTATCAAGAGCGGTGAGTTCTTGGATGCGATCGAAGCAAAGCAAGCTCCTGATGTCGCGATTTTGGATGGCGATGCTTTCGCCAAGAAAAAAGAACTTCGCAAAAAAGCTGTTGATGTGATCGAGCAAATTCCTGCTCAAGGATCGTTCAGCAGAAAAACAATTTCTGAAGTTCGTTACGATAATAAAGAAGGCTTTTGGATGACCTTGATCAAATCCGGCACGCAAGTGAAAATCGGTGAAGAGCAAGTGGCACTAAAGGCAGCGCGCGTTTCACGCGTCGTCGATTACCTCGAAACCAAGCAGTTTGACGCTCGCGTCATAGACGCGGATCTGTCGAAGAAAGTCCTTGTCAGGTTGCGTAAGGATCCCTAAGCTTAAGTCTGGAAGACCATCTAAAGTCGAGCTCAGGTTCGGCTCAAATCGAATAAAATGATTTTATTCGTCGGTCTCTCAAACAAAGACGCCCAAATAGGGTGTCATATACGAGGACTTAGGGATGAGTACATCAAAACCGAAAGCTCCGGTATTGGCTGGTTTGGATATTGGTTCGACCAAAGTATGTTTCGTCATCGGAACCGTCAATCCCGAAGGGAAAATCGAAGTCGCGGGAGTAGGAACTGCTCCTAATACAGGCATCCGCCAGGGTGTTGTCGTTAATATTGAGGCAACAACCGATTCAATTAAAAAAGCAAAAGAAGAAGCAGAGTTGATGTCTGGTTACAGCGTCGGCGAAGTATGGGTTGGCGTTTCCGGCACTCATATCTCTTCTTTCGATTCTAAAGGTATGGTTGCTATCAAGAATCGTGAAGTCACACCTTCCGAAATTGATCGCGTGATTGAGGCTGCAAAAGCAGTCGCAGTTCCAACAGATCGTACCGTTTTGCACATCCTTCCAAGAGAATTTAAAGTCGACGGTCAAGACGGCATCACTGATCCAGTGGGCATGTCAGGTATCCGTTTGGAAGCGAATGTTCACATCGTAACAGGCAGCCAGTCCGCAATTCAAAACACTGTTAAATGTGTTGAGAAAGCAGGATTGAAAATCGCTGGTTTGGTTTTAAGCCAACTGGCATCTGCAACAGCTGTTATTTCTAATGATGAAAAAAATCTGGGCGTAGTCGTTGTCGACATGGGCGGCGGTACTTGTAACAACTTGTACTTCGTTAATGGCAGCGTGGCTCACTCTTCTATCATTCCAGTTGGTGGTTCACACTTCACTCACGACGTTGCTGTAGGACTTAGAACTCCTCAGTTCGCGGCGGAAGTCTTAAAGAAAAAATATGGCTGCGCAATGGCTTCCATGGTGAATGACAACGAAACGATTGAAGTAGAAGGCGTTGGTGGTCGTAAAGCTCGCGTGATTCCTCGTAAGGATCTTGCTGATGTGATCGAAGCCCGCGCAGAAGAAACATTGAATCTGATCGCTAACGATATTCGTATGAGCGGTGTGATGCCAATGTTGGGTTCAGGTATCGTTCTAACTGGTGGCGCAAGTCAACTGGATGGCCTGATTGAAATGGGTGAATTTATTTTTGATATTCCGGTTCGCAGAGGAGCTCCTTTGGAAATCGGAGGTCTGACTGATGTTGTGAAGTCTGGTGAGTTCTCGGCAGCAGTTGGATTGTTACAGTATGGATTGTCTCAACGTAAAGATTTGATGATTCAACAGACACAGGAACTTGAGATTAATATCGGCGAGTCGATCAACGGCTTGACGAAACGTCTTAAGGAAATGTTTGAGAAAGTATTTTAGTTTTTAAATTTACTCGGTGGGGGCTGGAGGCCTCTGTATCTTTTAAGCATCGTCGGGAGGGACAACATGTTTGAATTAGAAGAAAATATCAATATCGGTGCGAATATCAAAGTTGTAGGCGTCGGCGGTGGCGGTAGCAACGCAGTTTCTACTATGATCGCTTCTGAAATGGGCGGCGTTGAATTCATCGTGGCAAACACGGATATCCAAGCTTTGAACTCACACAAAGCATCTAACAAAATCCAGTTGGGTATCGATTTGACAAAAGGTTTGGGCGCGGGCGCAAATCCAGATGTAGGTCGTCGTGCTGCGATTGAATCTTACAATGAAATCGTAGAAAAACTTGAAGGTTCTGACATGGTATTCGTAACTGCTGGTATGGGCGGTGGTACGGGTACTGGTGGTGCTCCAATCGTAGCAAAAATCGCTCGCGAATTGGGTGCTCTAACTATCGGTGTTGTGACGAAACCATTCTTGTTCGAAGGTAAAAAACGCGGCAAGCACGCAGATTCTGGTCTTCAAGAACTAAAAGACAATGTTGATACATTAATCGTTATCCCGAACCAAAAACTTTTGACGATCGCAGCTGAAAAAACTCCTCTTTTGGATACTTTCAAAAAAGCTGACGAAGTTCTTTTGCAAGCGGTTAAAGGTATCTCTGACTTGATCAACATCCGTGGTTTGATCAACTTGGACTTCGCCGATATCCGCACTGTTATGTCTTCTAAAGGTATCGCCATCATGGGTACTGGTTCTGCGAAAGGTGAAAACCGCGCCGTAGAAGCCGCAACGGCAGCGATCTCTTCTCCACTTCTTGAAAATGTTAAAATTGATGGCGCAACTGGCATCATCGTTAACATCACGGGTGGTTCTGAGCTTTCATTGTACGAAGTGAACGAAGCGACGACTTTGATCACTGAGGCAGCTCATGAAGATGCAGAAATCATCTTCGGTGCAGTTATCGATGAAACAATGGGCGAAGAAGTACGCGTGACTGTGATCGCAACTGGTTTCGATTCTCACGAAGTGAAACTTGTGAACGACATGGCTCAAGTTAACCAAATGCAAAACTTCTTGAACCAACAAACGGCTCAATTCGGTATGAACCCTAACATGGGTATGAACATGGGCATGCAAATGCCACAAATGCCGAACATGCCGCAAATGCCTCAGTTCCAGATGCCGCAAATGCCAAATATGCAAATGCCTGTTATGCCAACTATGCCGGTGATGCCTCAACAAGCTACACCAGTTGAACTTCCGCCTATCGCGGCAGTGCAGTCCCAAGTGATGAACTACACTTACCAGCAGCAAGTGGAAGTTCCGGTCACTCCGGGGTTACCCCAGCAACCCGTAACTGAAACCGTAACAGTTCCGCCGGTAGCTCAAGTAACTCCACAAGTTGCGCAACAAGCAGCTCAGTCTGTGGCAGCACAATTGCCTCCACAAGCTCAGCCGCAAGTAATGCAACAGGCTCCAGTTCAAGCTCAACCTGTTCAACCAGAGATGGCGACACCAATCCAACCACAAGTTGAAGGTGTTTCTCCTCGTGATTTGTTGTTGGCTAAGGCTCGCGCTTTCAAAGAAAGCCAAGACCTTAAAAACCGTCATGCAAATCCAGAACAGTTGTCTATGAACGTAGACCACGAACAACAATCTTTGGAAGAAGCTCGTCGTATGGCACGTGAAGTGTTGAGCTCTCCATTCTCTTCTCAAAACTTGGAAGTACCTGCATTCATCCGCAAGAAACAAGGTTTTGATTTGAAGCAAGACTAGTGGAAGCCTGGTTTATATCCGACATCCACTTGAAATCCGCAGAAGAGCGCAACGGGCAAATCCTGTTGCGCTTTTTGCGTTCTTTGCGACAGGGTGATCCCTCGAACGTTCACCTTTTCATGCTGGGAGATATTTTCGATCTATGGATCGGTGGCTCTGAATTCTTTGGGCGCAAGTTCCAACCGTTGATGGATGCGCTGAAAGAATTGAGAGAGGCTGGTGCACGCATCACCTACATTGAAGGGAACCATGACGTTCACGTTGAAGGTTACTTTCAAAAAAAATTGGGAGTCGAAGTTTTTGTCGAAGCTCAGTACTATAAAATTGATAATCTGAACGTGCGAGTTGAGCACGGAGATCTGATCAATCTAAATGACATCAAGTACTTGAAGTATCGCTCTATCATTCGCAATCCCTGGGTGAAGCCGTTGAAAGATGTTTTCCCTGGGCGCTTCTGGGATTATATCGGCAATCGTGCGAGCAAAAAGAGCCGCGAACGAAGTGGTCATTATCGCCACCGTAATGAAGAGCAACTGGTAACCATGATTCGTAACCACACTCATCGTGCCTATGATGAGGGACCTTTCGATGTGATTATTTCCGGCCATATGCATGTGTTTGATGACTCTATGGTCGAGACTCATGGCCGAAATGTCCGCTCTGTGAATTTAGGTTCGTGGTTCGAAGAACACGTCAAAGTGTTCCGCATTAAAGATGGCATATGCGATTGGGTCACGATTTCCTAGGCCGGGTCATTGACCCGAGTTCCGTTCGCTTTTAAAGTTTCCTTCTGATGGAGGAAAATCCTATGCGTTACCTAATGATCGCAGTTCTGTCTTTGTCTTTTGCCGCTTGTTCTACGAACCGCAATAAAGCTGAAAAAATCGATACGAAACTTGAAAACCCTGCTCCTGTGGGCAGCGGAAATATCGGCATTAAAGATGGCGATATGATTTACCAACGTAAAGTTGCGATGAATGAACAGCTGCGCACTTTAGAAAATGAAGTTTACGATCTTGAAGCGCGTGTGTTTGGTGGCTCACGTTATCTGGACAACCGCGGATTGTACGGCGTGCTTCGTGATTGCCGCTTACAAATGGGGGATACAGATAATGCGGGAGACGGAAAAATGCGTTGGACGGAAGCTCGCACTTACGTAACTTCCGAAGAGGATTTCTCCAAAATGGGAGTAGAAAATAAAAAAGACATCGTTGGCGTCACCGAAGAAGGACTTCGTGATCGCATCGAGCGCTTCAAAGGCTACAAAGAAATTCTGTTAAAACGCCAGGACGAGTACGAAACAAAAGTAAAAATGTGCGAGCTTGAGTTGAAGCAACAAAAAGCGAAAAGCAAAGTTGAAGGGACTTAATAATGCATTTGAGTAAATCTTCCGCTTTAATCTCGTTGGTATTTCTTGCGGCTTGTGCTCACAAGCCTTCTGACAAAGCGGAGAATCTGACCTACGTAGGCTTGGCGGATTCCAAGAATTCTTTCGTAAGAACGATTGCACCCAAGGACGGCAAATGTCCGGCGGTGCAATTCGCTAAAGCTCCCGGTGAAGTGGAAGTCTTAGCCACGCAGGAAACGAAGTTCGACACAGCAACCGTTTGTGAAGCGAACCTTCCTGAAGGAACGAAAACAGTTATCGTAGGCGAGCGCCAGATTTCAATTCCGGAATCGCCAAAACGTATCATCATTTTCGGAGATACGGGCTGCCGTCTGAAAGGGAACTATTTCCAAGATTGCAACAATCCTCAGGAATGGCCCTTTGCTCGTATCGTAAAAGCTATCGACAAAGAAAATGCCGATTTGATCGTGCATGTCGGTGACTATCATTATCGCGAAACGTGCAATGATCCTGTGAAGTGTGCTCCCTTTAAAGATACTCTTGGGTACGGCTATCGCGCATGGGAAGCGGATTTCATCGCGCCAGCGGCGTCTTTGTTGCAAGCAAAGCCCTTTGTCTTTGTTCGCGGAAATCACGAGGATTGTCAGCGTGCCCACGAAGGGTTCAGCAAGCTGTTAACTCCACTGGGTGAAAATTCGTGCCCACAATTCCAGGAAACTCGTTACACAAGTTTCGGAAATGTATTGATGGTGAATTTTGATAACGCCACTTTATCTGATCAAAAGCAAGATCCAAAAAGTCCTGAGATGGCAGTATGGCGTGCGCACTATCGCAAGATGGTGAACATGATCAACTCTCGCTCAGAAAGCGAAGTGTGGTTGTTGGTGCATCGTCCGATCTGGGGCTTGGCTCCGAATTGGAATGGACCAGCCGCGGTATTGCCAGTGAATCTGAACATGCAAACGCTGACGAAGGAAATGCCTTTACCAAAAAAGGTGAAATTCGTTTTCGCAGGCCACATTCACAACACGCAGATCGCAGTTGGTAACAATCGGCCTGTGCATATCGTAATGGGCGAGGGTGGAACAGCACTTGATCACTATGATGCCGCCACTCGCAGGCTTATTCCTGCAGGATTCACAGTCCTTCCGTCAAATCATGGCTACATGGTTTTAGAAAAAGACAGCGGTGGCAAATGGCTCGGCACCGTGAAAGGATACGACGGCCAAACTAACTTCGTTTGCTCCCTCGAAGATCCCAAGATGCCTTGCGATGCTCCTGTGAAGAATGAAGTGACCAAATAGTTTCCAGCAAGCCTCCCGCGCGGAGGCTTTTTTATTTTCTATAAAGCCCGTGACTGACTAAAGTCGGGCGTGAGATCCTTTGTGCATGAAGCATCTCGAAGAAAAAACTCTCTCATCAAAACGTATTTTCCAAGGTCGATTTTTAAAGGTGGAGCAGGACCAGGTTCAAGCTCCTGATGGGAAGATTTATCATCGCGAGTACATTATTCATCCCGGCGCGGCCATGATGATTCCGATGCTGCCGAATGGAAATGTAATCATGGTTCATCAGTATCGCCATGCCGTGAAGCAGGTGATGCTCGAGTTCCCGGCGGGTAAGCGGGATAAGGGCGAGGACAGTTTGGTCACTGCAAAGCGCGAACTTATCGAAGAAACTGGGTATTCTGCAAACGACTGGAAATTTCTGACTCCCATTCATCCCGTGATTGGTTATTCCAATGAGCAGATTGATCTTTATTTGGCAAAGGACCTTAGCAAGACTGAGCAACGTCTGGATCACGGCGAATTTTTGGAAGTGGTGGAAGTGGCTCCCAAGGATCTGATGATGCTTATTCAGCAGGGTAAATTAACTGATGTGAAAACCCAGATAGGCGCCTTTTGGCTTGATAAAATTCTGCGCGAGGAGTGGAATTGAGAGGGAGGATCCCCTCATGTTGGTACAGTCAAAAGACAGCTTTAAAACAAAAGATAAACTTAAAGTCGGTGCGAAAGAATATACGATCTTCAATCTGAAAAAGATCTCGCACCCGAACCTAAAACGCCTGCCGAATTCACTCAGAGTTCTTTTGGAAAATCTTCTGCGTCACGAAGACGGAGTGCATGTCACTAAAGAAGATATCGATTCCCTTCTTAGTCTTAGCAAAGAATCTTTGTCGCGGGAGATTTCATTTTTCCCGGCTCGCGTGTTGATGCAAGACTTCACTGGTGTTCCTGCTGTCGTGGATTTGGCAGCGATGCGGGATGCGATGAAAGCACTGGGTGGAGATCCAACGAAAATCAATCCCCTGGTTCCGGTGGATCTGGTTATTGACCACTCGGTGATGGTGGATTCTTTTGCAACGCCTACAAGTTTTCAAGAAAACGTAAATATGGAATTTCAGCGCAATCATGAGCGCTATGTGTTCTTGAAGTGGGGGCAGCGTGCTTTCAAAAATTTCCGTGTGGTTCCTCCAGGGACAGGTATTTGCCATCAAGTGAATTTGGAATACTTGGGTAAAACGATTTGGAATGCTAAAGGTCAGCATGGCGAATATGCCTTCCCAGATACTTTGGTGGGAACGGATTCTCATACGACGATGGTGAATGGTTTAGCGGCACTTGGCTGGGGTGTCGGTGGTATCGAGGCCGAAGCCGTGATGCTGGGCCAACCACTGAGCATGTTGATTCCTGAAGTGATTGGCTTCCGTTTAGAAGGAAAATTAAAAGAGGGCACAACGGCGACAGATCTGGTTCTGACCGTGACTCAAATGCTTCGTAAAAAAGGTGTTGTTGGTAAGTTCGTTGAATTCTATGGCCCGGGCTTGGAAGGTTTGTCATTAGCTGACCGTGCGACAATTGCGAACATGGCACCAGAGTACGGTGCAACTTGTGGTTTCTTCCCAATCGACGAAGAGACGATGAAGTATTTGCGCATCTCCGGCCGTGATGATGAAACCATCGCGTTAGTGGAAGCTTATGCCAAAGAAACAGGAATGTGGCGTACAAGTGATGATGAACATTTCTTTTTCCATGACACGTTGAAATTAAATATGTCTGAAGTGGTTCCGTCTTTGGCGGGACCTAAACGTCCTCAAGATCGCGTGTTGCTTGATAAAGCGGCGAGCGATTTCGGCACTCAGCTGACCACTGGATTTAGTGTTGCGGCTGATAAATCAGCGAAAGATAAATTTGCAGCTGACGTTGAAGGCCAAACATATAAGTTAGGTCATGGGGACGTGGTCATTGCGGCTATCACCAGCTGTACGAATACCTCCAATCCGTCTGTCATGATGGGTGCAGGTTTGGTGGCAAAGAAAGCCGTTGAGAAAGGTTTAAAAGTAAAACCTTGGGTGAAAACTTCTTTGGCTCCCGGTTCTCAGGTTGTAACTGATTATCTTGAAAATTCAGGGCTACAGAAATATCTGGATCATTTGGGCTTTAATCTTGTGGGTTATGGTTGCACGACTTGTATTGGTAACTCGGGTCCACTTCCTGAACACATTGCTCATGCTATTGAAAAAGGAAATTTGGTTGTTGCTTCGGTTCTTTCAGGGAATCGTAATTTCGAAGGTCGTATCAATCCCCATGTGAAAGCCAACTATCTGGCGTCTCCAATGCTAGTCGTGGCTTATGCGCTTGCAGGGACGATGCAGCTAGATGTTATGAAAGATCCAATTGGAGAAGATGGTCAAGGTAAGCCCGTGTACTTGAAGGACATCTGGCCAACCAATAAAGAGGTCTACGATATCGTCAATCAGACGGTTGAAACGAAAATGTTTAAAAACCGTTACGGTAATGTGTTCGCGGGAACTGAAGACTGGCAAAAAATCCAGACCGTTCCTTCGCAAACGTATGCGTGGGATGAAAGTACTTATATTAAAAACCCCCCGTACTTTGCGGGCATGAAGAAAACTCCAGACAAGTTGTCTGATGTGAAGGGCGCGAGAATTCTTGCGATTCTGGCGGACTCGATTACGACGGACCATATCTCTCCTGCTGGAAGCTTTAAAAAAGATTCTCCAGCCGGAAAATACCTGATCAGCAAAGGTGTGCAGCCAGTGGATTTCAATTCCTATGGTTCGCGTCGTGGGAATGATGAAGTGATGGTGCGTGGAACATTCGCTAACATCCGCATCAAAAATGAAATGCTTCAAGGTGTGGAAGGCGGGATGACAAAATACATTCCTTCCGGCGAGCAGATGTCGATCTTTGATGCTTCGATGAAGTATCAAGCCGAGAAAACTCCACTGGTGGTTGTCGCTGGTAAAGAGTACGGAACGGGTTCTTCCCGTGACTGGGCAGCGAAAGGGACGACTCTGTTGGGTATTCGGGTTGTGATTGCAGAAAGTTTCGAACGTATTCACAGATCTAACTTGGTGGGCATGGGTGTCTTACCTTTGCAATTCCACACGGGAATGGATCGTAAAACTCTGCAATTGGATGGATCTGAAGTTTTGGATATCGTGGGTATTGAAACGATGAAGCCACAACAGGATATTACGGTGCGAATCACTCGTTCGAATGGCAAAACTGACGAGGTGAAAGTGAAGTCCCGTGTCGATACAGCCGTTGAATTGGAATATTTGAAAAACGGCGGTATCTTGCATTACGTCTTAAGAAAGCTTATGTAGTTTTCGATTTTTTGTACAAGTTCTGGACAGGCATTTAATTTTTTTAAATCCCTGTCCAGTTTTCGTTTTGTGAGCCCTGGGGTTATCAGAGACAATAAAGCTGTAAACGGAGTTACAGCTTGAAAGCATTTTTGATCTTCATAAATACATTCGTTCTATCTCAAACAGCTCTCGCTAAAATGCCTCTGAATGAATTGGACAGCCTTAAGCAAATCGTTATCGCAGCTCGAGTGGCTATAAATGATCCTGGTAATCCCGCGATAAAAAAATGCAACATAAAAACTGAAGGCTTGGAAGAGAAGCTTCAGCAGGCGAAAGACAACGCGAAGAAAAGCTGGAGCAAGCAAACCGTTGGAAAAGCTGATATTGCCTTGTTAACTAAAGCGATTCACAACTGTTCGAGTCGTGTGACCTGTGAAGTGTATGATAGCTACATCACATCTGTTAAGGTTGCTCCCGAAATCGAGAAACAAGTGGAACCACTTAAAATAGTTTTAGATAAGAATTTGATGGAACTAAAACCCGAAGCTTACAAATCTGCATTGAAGACTGTAAAGAATCCCTGCGCTCTTTTAAAAGCAATCAGTAAATAGTATACTGTTTTCATGTATATCGTACCACCTCCTCATCCATTGCTGCCGACAAGTCCTCGACAAGACAAACGCAAGCGTTTGTTGGTTCGAATCTTTATGACTTTAACTGTGATCTTTTTGGGTTTGTTCATCTATCAAACTGCGATCGGTTCAAGCCTTATTGCAGCTGTTTATGTGGCGGGTTTTATTATCTCGCTGGTTCTGTCTGATATTTTTCGACCGCCATCACAAGTGAACTCTCAGGAAACAGATATAGGTCCTGCGTAAACAGTTTGATGTTTTAAAGTCCACCAAATTTGATGTATTCTCAGAATATGCCAGCACGTAATCGTCCAGGAAGTTTTGAGATTTGGATCATGTCGACAGCCTTTTTAGCGAGCTGTTATTGCGGATTCATGTTTTTTTGGAGTGTGATTGATGCTTTTGATTCAACGGCGACGATGTACGGGATTGGAGTCATGATTTCCTCCTACATTGGAGTTAAAGTTGCTGGTCCGAAACGTCCTAGAGTAGACTGATCCCATGCAAACAGAACGTCAGATCTTAGTGCGTGAACTTATTTGGACATTTGTTCTTATTATTTTTAATCCCTTCAATTTAATCACGCTGTACAGTCACTATACCGGAAAAAGATTTTTAGGCGTTGAACACGCCCAAAGCGGTGACGTGATGAAGACCTACGTTTTGCCCACGGTGATCTACGCCATCGTCTGGCTGATCCTGAAGAAATGGAAACGCTGGAGCTACTGGAATCTGTATTTCTTCTCGTTCCTGGGAGCAATCGCGATTTATTTCGTTCTGTTCACTTACTTCATGAAATAACGGCGTCGGACATTGACCCTTTTGGGGTTTCGGTCATACGCTTTTTTTAATGAAGCTGCAAAAATCTTCCGAACGGCAATATCAACAACTGAAATCCCAAAAAACCGGGGAAGAGTATTCCTTGTCAAATGTGATTTCCGATGTTTTATTTTCGGAGGATATTTTCCTATCCCACGAAATTATCCGTCCTAACTCACGCTCTTCAGCGCCACATTTTCACACTGATACGAACGAGATAATTTACGTTCTCGGTGGCAGCTTGGTCGCTGTGGAAGGCAACAATGAGGTTCAAGTGGAGCAGGGCGATTCCATCATGTTCGAACGACAGTCAGGCAAACATCACTTCTTAAAAAATGATTCGACCTCTCAAGCACACGTTCTAGTCATCCGCCGAAAAGTTACAGCTTCCGACGTAGTGTTTTAGCCGACCTGGTATCAGTACCCTGTTAGAAAAAATAGTCCTTTTCGCTTCAAACCCACAACTCCATTAGTTGCTCGTGGCTGAGTCCACGCAGGCGAGTTTTTGAGTAAGGTCGACCCAACGCTTCGAGCTCATTCAATTGAATATAATCCCGCACAATCTGATACGGCTTATACCCCTTAATCACCCGAGAAAACGGCCGATACTTCCAAACTTTTGGGCCATCGTTTTTCTGGGAATGGGTATCGGTCAAGCACTGGGCGAACTGTCCCGCCAGCACCCGCATGAAACTCTGTAAATTCGAACGCCTGCGACCACGCACCAAAATGTGCACATGATCCGTCTGCACTGAAAATTGCTCCACCTTGACATAGAATTTCACGGCATATCGCCTCAACAATCGAGTCATCAATGCAAAACTGCGCGAACTGCGAAGACCGCTCTTCACAGCTGCCTTATTTACTTTAAAAACTAAATGCATGGGATGTCTGTGAGAAAGGGTTCGAGCCCCACGTCCCTTGGAAGAGCGACGAAGAATTCCGCCATGACAAAGTCGATGCTTGGCTGGAATTTTTAGTAAATTGAATGTTTCCTGTTTCATAATTCTTTCCATCTTTTTCGGACGATGTTTCGAATGACGAGGTTGACCGATACCCCCGGATGTTAAGATGGAAGTGCAAATGTTGATCTTGTATGTAAACCACCGAGCCGGTGAGGGAACGAAGATTAGTCCGGGCAACGTATTTGCGCTCGTCCTTAATTGGAGAATGACCTCGTAGAAATTTAGTGGTAGGTTTTAACGATGGATCGAGTTTTAAAAGAGCTGCACGATGCTCTTGGGATAAATGAAACACATCTTCTGACGAATAAACTTCGTATGCATTTGCAGCCCCCGTTGGAAATGCTTCAGGTTGTGGATGTGGATTGTGGGGGAAGACCTTTTATTCTGGTTCGGTCGGCGGCCAAGGCTTGGCTTGAAATGAAGAAAGCAGCGGCGGTAGACGGCATCGAGCTTTTGCCATTTTCTGGATTTCGTTCTTACCATTATCAGATGAATTTAATTGAGCAGCGTTTGAAACAGGGCAGAGAACTCGAAAATATCCTAACCCAAGTTGCGATTCCAGGTTTCAGTGAACATCATTCCGGCAGAGCCATTGATATTCACGAGCCCGGCAAGCCACAGCTAGAGGTGGAGTTTGAGAGGAGTGAAGCATTCAAATGGCTTCAGAAAAACGCGGCGAAATTTAATTTCCGACTTAGCTATCCCAAAGATAACGAACACGGAATCATCTATGAACCTTGGCACTGGTTCTACACAGGCTCTTGAGTTGTTGTTGAAAGTCGTCGTAAAGGCGTCAAAAAACGACTGAAATGGGCCGGTATTAAATTAGTGCGTAGCAGTTTTAACAACAGCGCATAGGATAAGAAAAGGCACGGTTGAAACAACCGTGCCTTTTTGTTTTTTCAGAAAGAACTTGAGGACGAGAACCACACTATTGCAGCGTCGCCAATGCATTTGCAAGTTGGGTCATGCGGGCCGCGGTGTGGTTTTTCAAACCGATGCAAGTGCCTTGGACGTAGCGGTTGCCCTGGTACAACTGAATGTTCGCACGTGGGCAGGTTTGTACGTTGGCTCCCTTTAAGGATGCGATCTCACGTGTTTGGGTGCTTAGAAATGAGAAGTTCATGTCAGACATCGTCCCAATCGTCGGCGCGCCGCCTTTAGTTACCGCATAGAACTTCCCGCGTTGATCTTGCCACACTGTGAAGTGTGATTTTTGCTGGCCGAAAACCACCACAACACGGAAGCCATTAAAGGATGCCGCTTTTTTAGGGGAGGATTTAGGTGCAGCAGTTCTGCGCTGAACGCCACCTTTTTGAGGGGCCGCAAAAGCTAAAGCCGGAATTAAAACTAAAAGAGAGATTAGGTATTTCATTATTTAATCCCTTCTTTGCCATCTGTCGGAGTTGACGGAGTCACACCGCCAGGAGACGCCGCCTTTGGAACGCCAATCGCCTTAGCCATTGCATCGGGGCTGTGAGCATCGCAGTACAAGAATTTCGATTTATCATAGCAACCCAGTTTTTTTCTTAAAGCGGGATTCGCAGTGACAATACCATCGATGCGCAATTGAAATTCTGGTTCTTCAGTAAACCCATCGTCAGGTCTGCCAAACGAACATTCGTCACGATATGCATTCGCAATTCCCTGACGCCACTGAGACGTGGAAAGATCTGAATATTTCCCGGAAATATAATCTGTCATCACTTCCGAAGTCATCCAGTCAGAAAAGGAACGCGTGATCTGATCACCTGTGCAGAATCCGTTTTCTTTAAAAGGAACCGCATTGTTACGTTTAGCTCCAGCGGATTTATCGGAGCGCAGGCAGGAGATAATGCCTTTGACCGGATAATCCCTTTCACTTTGATCCAATGACTGAACTTTTTCTTTGGGGCGTTGGATGATGCTGTTGATTCCACAAGGATTGATCATTTCTGAAAGTTCAGAAGCAATCATCTTAGAGATAACAAACTCCGACATGCCAGGCGTAGCCTTGCAAAGATAGAACGTGTTGTCCGAGTGAGTGTAAAAAGAGTTCGGCCAAAGGGACTCATCCAGACTCGCGCTCAGTTGTTCACACTCTGTCGAGAATTTCATGTTGGTGAATTTTGCAAGCAAAGCTGTGCGCGCTTTTTCGTCCAATGGCAAGGAAGCCAGTTTTCTGATAAAAGCTTTTTGCACACTCGGAAATGTTTCCGTTTTTAATTTTTCAGCGAAGTCAGCTTTGCCTGATTTTGCAACACCGACAGAAGTTCCGTCCGCGGCACCAATGCTTGAACAAGTAAATGCAGCAAAGTCAGCGCAGGTCGAGTCTTTTTGAGCGTGGGCTTGTAGCCCGACAAGAAGGAGACTTAGAGTTAAAAACGTCTTATTCATAACTCTAAGTCTAAATTTTTTAAGAAATTTCGTCTATCGAAGTGGCCTGGAATCGGTTAATTCCAGACCAGGAAATTACTTCCTATCATCCATTTGTAAAATGAACGCAAATTCGACGGCAGTGTCTTTTAAGGCGTCAAAACGGCCGGAGGCGCCACCATGTCCTGCTTCCATATCGGTTTTAAGCAGGATCACGGTGTCGCCTTTGTTATGGTCGCGAAGTTTTGACACCCATTTTGCTGGTTCCCAATACTGGACCTGGGAGTCATGCAAACCTGTGGTGACCAAAACATTCGGGTACTTTTGATCCTTTACATTGTCATACGGGGAATACGTACGAATGTAATCATAAGCTTCCTGTTCATTGGGATTTCCCCACTCGTCATACTCGCCAGTCGTTAGCGGTATCGATTCATCAAGCATGGTTGTGATCACATCAACGAAGGGAACTTGTGCTACAACGCCGTTGTAAAGGTCAGGGCGCAGATTCATTACTGTTCCCATCAACAGACCACCAGCACTGCCGCCCATCGCATAAACGTGGCCTTTTTTAGCGTAACGCTGTTTCAACAGACCTTCCGTCACGTCGATGAAATCATAGAACGTGTTCATTTTCTTTTTAGTGCGACCGGTGTCATACCATTCGCGTCCCATCTCAGAGCCACCACGGATGTGAGCTTTCGCAAATACAAATCCGCGATCCACCAAGCTAAAGAAAGAAGAACTAAACCAAGGATCCATGTTCGCACCGTAAGAACCATAACCGTAAACCAACATCGGGGCCGAAGAATCAGCGCGGAATTCTTTTTTCATCAGCAAGGAAACTGGAACTTTCACACCATCGCGAGCCGTGATGAAGACACGCTCTGTGCGGTACTTGTTCGGGTCGAAATTTGGGACCTCGCGAGTTTTACGCAGAATCTGCTCATGAGATTTCAAGTTAAAATCGTAAACACTCGGAGGCAGGCGCATGGATTCATATTCATAGCGAAGCCATTCGGTATCGAATTCACGGTTGTCTCCAACCCCGGCCATAAAGCTTTGATCCGAGAATGGAATGATGAACGGATTGTTTCCATGGATATCGCGAATCTCGATTTCAGTCAGGCCATTGCGACGAATATCTAAAACCAAGTGGTGCTTAAACACTGTGATGTCAGAGATATAAGTGTCTTGACGGTGAGCCACGAGCTCTTTCCAGTCTGCAACTGCGGTGTGACCGGGTTTTGCTGTCATCACCCGATAGTTTTTAGCATCCTTGTTCGTCGTAATATAAAAAGTCTGTCCATCATCATTCACAGCGTATTCAAGCTCGCGATGGCGGGGAGCAAAGACTTTAAACGCATCCTGAGGCTTATTGGCAGGCAGGTAGTGCACTTCGCTCGTCAGTGTTGCTTGGGAAGTGATGTAAATGTACTTACGGCTTAAAGATTTTAAAACGTAGCAGCTGAATGTTTCGTCTTTCTCGTGATAGACGAGTTCTTTTTTCTGCGTTTTCAAATTATAGCGATAGATTTTTTCTGAGCGTAAAGTTTCAGGATTTTGCTGAGCAAAGAAAATCGTTTCGTTGTCATCGGCCCAAACCAAATTGCCCGTAGCCTTCTCGATTACGTTCGGAAGTTTCTTGCCGGTTTTCAAATCCACAAAGTGAATGTCATAAAATCTGCGGCCCACAGTATCTTCGCCATAGGCCATCATCATGTCATTCGGGCTGATGCGCGGGCCCGTCGTATCGTAATATGTGTGCCCTTTGGAAAGCTCGGGCTCATTTAAAAGAATTTCTTCTTTGTCGCCATCAATCTTTGTGCGCACGAAGAGCGGGTACTGCGCGCCCTTTTCAAAGCGTGTCGAGTACATGTAGGGTCCCATTTTCGCGGGATAACTTGAGTCGTCTTCTTTGATACGACCTTTCATCTCTTGAAATATTTGTTCCTGGAGGTCTTTGACGGGAGCCATGACTTTTTCAGTGTAGGCATTTTCTTGTTTTAAATAATCAATGACCTGAGGGTTTTCACGATCGCGCAACCAGAAATAATTATCGGTGCGACGATCGCCAAATTTTTCCATGATGTGGGGATTTTTTGCGGCTTTAGGAAAGTCTTGCGGATATTTGTGCATACAGGAAACTCCAAACAATACCAAAAAGGGACAAAGATACGTCTTCATCCTCTTATGGTAAGTTTTGGAGAATCCCTGAATCAAGTCGTCCTGCGTTTTGACGAACAGTTTGGCAAACGTGGGTGAAGAACTCTGTCACTTGTTCGTAGCGACGATTTTTATAGAAGTATTGACGGTCCTTAGACAGCACTTCAGCCACCATGGGGCCTGAAGTAAAGAACATTTGAGCGGCATTGCCCCAGGCAGAGCACGTTCCGCGATTCACAGCCTCGCGGAAATCAGAGCTAAAGCTTTTGCTCACATCCGTTGCAAACTTAGCGCGAACACGGCGGCTAAAATCCGCTTCGGTATCGCCTTTAAAAGCGATGGCATTCAATTGGGCTTCACTTAATAATGCTCCCACCAGCTTTTTGCCTTTGCCGTATTTTTCCAATTGCAGGCGTTGAAGAGCGCGGCTTGTACAGTTTTGAGCGCTGCCTAATTCATCTACCATCACTTTAACTAAAGCGGACTGGCAGATGGCTTGGGCTTTACCAATGAACGCGCTATCCAAGTTATCCGCATTTCTTTTGGCTTTTTCCACGGCCGCCGCAAAAGCTTTGTTATTAGCTTCTTTCTTAACTTCCGTTTGAGATTTAGAAGTCATGCAGGCTTGAGCGCTTAAATACTCTTTACCGTCAAAAACGCGTGCTTTAAGAAATTCATACTTACCGGATTGCTCGGATTTCAATTTAGCGCCACCAAAACGATAGGCCACGACGCTTTCCGCGAAATCTTCGTGAGGATTGGTTTTGCCATACAATGAAACAGCTTTGCTGGGATCAACCAGACGGGCGGTGCGACCACTGACTTGCCAGCCAGCAGTTTTAAACCATTCTGGGGAGTCATCGACGTCATCTTTACGAGCCACCACGTGACCCAGCTCATGCAAAAGGCTTTGTTGGCGCTCCGCCTGAGTCAGATCATTCCACATGTCGTAAATTTCCATGGTGGAATTCGCAACACTTTCGCCCACGGGCAATTTCATACGGTTGCCACGTTTGACGTGAACAAGTTTGCGATTGTAATCCAATGGGTAAAGCTCGTTTGGATAATCCGAAAGAGCCGTCAGAATATCTTCCAGTTCATCCGCGCGCCATAAGGAAGCATTCGCTGTGCGTAGGTGCGACCCGTTGAAACCAAATCGTTTTAGCATGTAAAGAATTTGAATTCCCACGCGAGTTCCATAGATCGCTTGAACTGAACAAAGAACCTTATTGCACGGAGATTTCAAAACCAGCGGTTTTGCTCCCAACATGCTGATGTCGTAAAAGTGCAGGTCACGAAAGAGCTGTAAAAGCTCTGGGTCTTCGTCTTTAAAGCTGACGCCATAAATAGTTTCGGATTTTTTAGTGAGGCTTGACGGTTGCAAAGCTTGCAACATTTCGGCGTCTGAAGGAGCTCTGTGGTTCTTGCAAGGAGCATCGGCCACTTGTTCTGGAGAAACAGACCACCAATCTTGAGGTTCGCGGGCGAAGCTCAATGATGCGAAAATCAAAATGATGATGAAACAGGGCAACGCCTTCATCCGGTTCCTTGTCCAAAACTAATATTGGAGTAAGGTTCTGAATGAAAGCGAACTGAAAGGCAAGATAGAAATCCCCATTTCGGGTCAAGAAACAGGGATTTTTGTTAAGGGTGCGCCTCAAATGAGCTGGAGCTGGAACGACGTGAATTTTGGGCTGTTAACGCCTGGTTATAGGCGTCCAAAAAAGTCGTGCGGGCGAATTTTTCAATCGAGGTGACGGTAGAATTTTCTTTGTCCCGGGCATAGCTGGAGGCCAATAAACCATTGCTGGCGGCGTGATCCAGTTCTAATAGGGCATTCGCCATGCTTTCTGACATGCCAGCGCCGATCATATAGTTCTTTAATTCAACGTCAGGGACTTCGGCATACTCCAAAGTGGGCTTACCAATTGTTTGCCCCAGTACACGGGCGATTTCGCGGTACGTAAGGGTGCGCTCACCCAATAGATATTCAATGTTATGGGAACGGAAGGTCGGATTGGTTAGTAAAAACACGGCGCGAGCGGCGATATCTTTGGTTGCCACCATATCCACGGGTGCATCTTCAGGAATTATTCCAAAAATTTTATCCATGGCGATAATGGTCGGAATTTCCATCACCAGATTTTCCATATAAAAAGCCGGGCGCAGATGGACGATATTTAAACCCGCGATGTCGTTCAGGCGCGACTCTTGATCGTGCAGCCCCAAAACCGGTCCTGTACCGCTTTCCAGGTCAGCGCCAGCGCTGCTCAGATTCACGACGTGTTTGAGGCCGACCTCTTCGATTGCTTCGGCTATCACTTCACCGATTTTATTGGCGTAAAAACGCTGTTCGATAGTTTTGGCATCAGGGGGAATCATAACGAAGGCGGCAGAGCAACCCTTCAAGGCGTGGATCATGGTATCGACACTGTTGGCATCGCCTTCGATGATATCTGCACCATAAAACTTTTCGGGATCAGGAAAGTGGCGAGCCAGAACGCGAACTTCATGCCCGTGAGACAACAATTCCGTCGCGATCTTAGAACCCACATGTCCAGTAGCGCCCATTACCAGTATCATCGCAAGCCCCCTTGTTAATACTTAAATTCTAAGAGGAGCTGAACGTTTCGTGGACCTGTATATTTACATAGGACGAATCATGAAAAACCCGCACGCCCTCCGCCTCGCGCTTGACGATTTTTGACGAATCGCAATTCTGCGAAGGTCAAGCGGGGAGGGCTTGGGAATTGTGCTATTTAGCTTCGACCAAAAGTTGTTCGGCGTGGGCCAGGGATGTTTTAGAGATCTTTTCGCCGCTGATCAGACGGGCAATTTCTTGCACACGATCTTTTTGTTTGAGTTCTGAAACTAGCATAGCAACAGAATCTTTCTGCGGAGATTTTTGGATAAAGAAGTGTGCATCGCCAAATGCTGCGACCTGTGGCAAGTGAGTGACACAGATAACTTGCTGGCCTTTAGCGATAGTCTTAAGCTTGCGACCCACTTTTTCAGCCGTTTCACCCGACACACCTGTGTCGACTTCATCGAACAAGTAAGTGCGCGGCTGATTGCTGGAACCCACAACTCGTTTCAAGGAAAGCAAGATACGTGAAAGCTCACCACCGGAGGCGAATTTCGCCAAAGGACGTTTTACATCTTTTGAAGACGTTTGGCTTAAGAATTCTACATCGCTTACGCCTGTCGCACTTAGGTCTGCCAGCTTATCGATTTGAACGTGGAAAGTGACACCTTTCATATTCAAATCCAAAAGCTCCGCATTCACGCTGTCAGCAAGAAGGTCGGAACCTTTTACGCGACGTTTGTGAAGATCCTGACCGAGTGTATCCAGTTCTTTGAACAGGACTGCGGCTTCTTTGCGAAGAGATTCGATTTTCACATCAGAATTTTGCAGGTTGGAGATTTCAATTTCCATCTCCATCAAGGCTTTTAGGATATCGTTGACCGATGAACCGTATTTCTTTTGCAGTTTGCGCAGATCGCTCAAACGGCCTTCAACTTCTTCAAGGCGTTGAGGGTCGGCATCGATCTTGTTGGCGTAATTACGAAGCTCGTAAACGCTTTCATCGATCAAGGCTTGGGCTTGCTCTAAAAGTTCCAGTTTCGCCGCAATTTGCGGGTCCACGCCAGAAACTTCCAGACCTTTTTTCATGACGGCTTTTAAACGGCTGATCGCCGAATCGTCGTCGGTATAAAGAACCGATTCCGCCTGATCCACAAAGGAACCAATGCGGCTGGAGTTTTTAAGTTTTTTAACTTCCGTTTCAAGTTCGATGTCTTCGCCGGGTGAAAGATCCAGGTTTGCGATCTCATCACGTTGGTAAATTAAGAAATCCAGACGCTGTGCTTTTTGTTTGGCATCGCTTTCAAGTTTTTTGATCTCTTCAAAGATGCTGTGATAGCGATTATACTTTTCAGTGAAAAGCAGGCGCTTATCCCAAGTGCCAGCATATTGATCCAATAAATCCAGGTGGTAAGCCTTGGACATAAGATTGCGATTCTCGTGCTGGCCCGTCATTTCGATCAAAGGTGCCGAGTGCCCCGCAAGCTCCACTAGGGGAGCCACGATATCGCGCAAGCTGTTTAAAGTGCTCAAGGAACCGTTGAGATAAACCTTGGATTTGTCTCCGGTGCTCAGCACGCGGCGAACGATCAGGATATCTTCATCGGCATCGATGCCCATTTCTTTTAAACTGTTTAAAATATCATGGCGTTTGCTGATATCAAACGAACCCTCGATGGTCGCTTGAGTGGATCCTGTGCGAATGGTGTCGCTGGAACCCTTACCGCCCATCAATAGGGATAAGCTTTTTAAAAGAACAGATTTACCCGCGCCCGTCTCACCGGAAAGGATGTTAAGTCCATCTTTGAAAACGATGTGCAGATTTTCGATGATCGCAAAATTTGAAACTTTAAGCTCAAGAAGCATAACTAAGTCCGGTCTCCAAATTTAAGTTTTTCACGAAGCAAGTGGAAGTAATTGTGATCAGGATGTCTGACCATCCAGTGATCGTATTGCGAGCGAGTCAGAATAACTTCATCGTCCGCTGTGATTTCGGTCATTTTTTGTCCATCGACGATGAAATGCGCTTTTTGCGTTTTTCCATCCAGTTTAAAGGACAATTGATTTTTATCCGGCACGATCAAAGGACGAGACGTCAAACTGTGAGGAGCCACCGGTGTCACCACCAGCACTTGCGCCTCGGGATGCAGAATCGGTCCGCCCGCTGCCAAGTTGTAAGCCGTGGAACCGGAAGGGGAGGATACGATGAAACCATCGGCCTTCACTTCACTTACCAGATGTTTATCAGAATAAATGGCGGTGTTGATCAATTGGCTCAAAGAACCTCTTTCAATCACCATGTCGTTCAGGGCGTGATATTCAGCGCGGGCTTTTCCTTTACGCAGAATTTTCGCGTAAATCATCGAGCGTGGACGAAGTTCCATCTCGCCCACCAATGTATCTTCGATCACTTCGATTGCTGAATCCGCATTGTGTGCAGTTAGGAAACCCAGGGAGCCCATGTTAAAGCCCAAGATAGGAACATCCCGACCCTCAAGAATGCGCACGGCGCGAAGGTAAGTACCATCGCCACCGAGAACGATAACCAGCGATAAGGAATCCAGTTGTTTTTTAGTCGATGCAAGTTTAGTCCCCGCCACCAGTTTTTGACCTGGAGCTGTGAAGACCTGGTGGCCTTGTTTTTTTAAAAACTCGGCCACGCGTTTCGCAAGGGCCACTGCGCGCGCAGTTTCCAGGCGATAAACCAGAGCGATATTGCTTTTGCCCGGAATAACCAACTGACTGTTCGATCTCATCGCTGTTTTCTTCATTAAATCAATCCATCACGTCTTAGCAAAGCATTTGGATCTGGTTCGCGACCGCGGAACTTTTTGTAAAGATCCATCGGATGCTCAGTTCCACCTTTGCTCAAGATAAACTCTTTAAACTTACGGGCCACTTCAGGAGAGAATAAACCTTCCTCTTTGAAGTATTCAAATGCATCCGCATCCAAAACTTCCGCCCATTTGTAAGAGTAGTACCCTGCAGAGTAGCCACCTGCAAAGATGTGACTGAAGCTGCAAGAGCTATTTGTGCCAGGGACCTTCGGGAACAAACGAGTTTCGGCCGTAGCCTGTTCCTCGAATGCGTCGACGTCTTTGATCAATGAAGGATCCGCTGTATGCCAAGCCATATCCATCATACCAAATTGCAATTGACGGCAAGAGGCATAGCCTGCTTGGAATTTTTGCGAAGCTTTAAGCTTGTTGATCAATTCCACTGGCATGGGTTCGTTTGTCTCATAGTGACGGGCAAACAAATCCAAACCTTCTTTTTCGCCAGCCCAGTTTTCCATGATCTGTGAAGGAAGCTCCACGAAATCCCAGTAAACATTTGGACCGCTCAAAGATTGGTAAGTCACATCAGAAAGCATTCCGTGCAAAGCATGACCGAACTCATGGAACAAAGTACGAACTTCGTCATAAGTCAGCAAGGAAGGTTTTGTCGGAGTCGGTTTCGTAAAGTTGCACACGATTGAAACGTGTGGACGAACCAATTTTCCACCCATCAAGCCTTGACCACGGAACTGAGTCATCCATGCGCCACCTTTTTTAGTCTCGCGCGGGAAGAAGTCCGTATAGAACAAGCCCATGTAAGTGTTTTTATCATCATAGATTTCGTAAACTTTTACTTCCGGATGATAAACCGGGATGTCTTTGTTTTCTTTGAACGTCAAACCGTAAAGCTGTTTCGCGTGGGCGAAAACACCCTCAACCACGTTTTCAAGTTTGAAGTAAGGACGCAGGTCTTCTTCGTTGAAAGCGTATTTTTCCTCTTTCAATTTTTCCGAGTAATAGCCAAAGTCCCAAGGTTTTAATTCAGGGATTGCATCCAGTTGACCTGCAAATGCTGCCACTTCAGAAACATCACGCTGACCAGCTGCTTTGGATGCATCCAAAAGTTTGTGCAGGAAAGTGCCAACAGTTTTTGGATCTTTCGCCATACGTTCTGCCAATACAAATTCTGCGTGAGTTTTGAAACCCAAAAGGTTGGCGCGCTTTGCACGAAGAGTAACGATCTTTTTTACGATCTCTTGGTTGTCGAATTCACCACCGAAGGCGCGTGAAGCATAAGCTTTCGACATCTTCTCACGCAAATCGCGGTTGTTCGCGTAAGTCATGAATGGAAGGTAAGAAGGAATTTGCAAGTTGAACAACCAGCCTTTTTTACCTTTCGCCTCTGCCGCAGCAGCTGCTCCCTCAAGGATGCCTTCAGGAATGCCAGCAACGTCTTTGTGATTTTCCAAAACCATTTCGAAAGCGTTTGTCGCTTTCAAAACATTCTCAGAATATTTCGGACCCAGGACGGACATCTCTTGGTCAATTTGGCGAAGAGTTTCTTTGTCTTTATCAGACAACAAGGCGCCGTTACGAGCGAAAGACAAATATGTTTTTTCAAGCAGGCGATTTTGCTCGACTGAAAGTTTCATGTTGGCGCGGTTGTCATAGACCGCTTTTACTTTTTTGAAGATCACTTCATCCAAAGCAATGTCAGAGCTAAGTGCCGTAAGTTTTGGATAGATCTCTTTGGCCAACGCTTGGAAAGCTTCGTCAGAGTGAGCCGATTCCAAGTTGCCATAGATTCCTGCGATACGATCGGCCATTTCAGAAGCTGTTTCCAAAGCGACGATTGTGTTTTCAAAATCAGGTGTGGCTGAATTGTTTTTGATTTTTTCAATATTTGCTTTTGTGGATTTCACAGCCTCATCCAAAGCTGGCAGATAATGCTCAACTTTGATTTGGTCAAAAGGCACGGCCTGATCTTTGGCAGTGAAGGGCGCTAAAAGAGGATTGTTTGAACTCATAATTTCTCCTGTTCGGGGGTGCGCTGGCAGATCAGTTCTTCCGTGTCGAATAAACTCATTTGACACCGCACAAGTGAAACGGTTATCCCTTGAGAATAGCGCAAAATAAAGCAAAAAAGCCCGTGTTAACGGCTGTGTTTTTTAATTAAAATTTGGTGCTTTTAGGTGATACTTAAGGACGCAAATGCCGCGCCTCAATAAGAAAGGGCTCTTAGAGGTAGTTCCGCTAAGAGCCCATGAATGTTGCGGCATATAAACCGGTTAGAACCGGTGAGGAGCGCCGCACTCCTCATATTTACTTAAATCAAGATTAGTAACGGTAACCAGCGCCTACGCCGAAACCGATACCCACACCAACTCCGAAACCGATACCAACACCGCCGCCACCGTAAGGGTATGCACCGTATGGGTAACCGGAATAACCGTAACCAGTGTTGTAGCCGTAACCGTATCCATAGCCTGGGTTGTAGCCCGTGTTCCATCCGTTGTTGTAACCGTTCACACAGATACCCAAGTTCGAGCTACCGATAGATTGGCAAGTTGCACCCGCACCGCAAGAGTTTGCCTGGTCGATCAAGCAGCTTGTCGCCACTTGGCCTGTGCAGTTCGCACCATTCCCGTTACGAACTCCTGAAACTTGTTGGAAGTTGTAACCAGATTGAGGAGCGCCGTAACCTGAATTGTAGTTGTAAGTGAAGGAGTAGATCACATTCCAGTTAAAGCCTGTTTGAATACGGTAACAACCCATACCCATCACAGAGTTATATGCTGGTGCGAAACCCAGTGGGCATCCGCAAACACCATAAGATTGGAAGTAAGTTTGATAGTTGTAGTTCGTACCACCGTAGGGGAATGAATAAGGCATCCAACCATTATATGATCCGTAAACACCGTTATTACACAAAGTGCTGGAAGTGATACAGCGAGCATCGCCCTGAACCGGAGTCGTCGCAACGGCACCACCGCCGCCTCCGCCGCCGCCAGAATCGCCGCAGGCTACTACCAATAAAGTCATCAATGTAACGAAGAGCCTTTTCATAGGTACTCCTTAAAAATTAAAAGCATCAACATCGCCTTGTATTTCAAGAGGTGTGCCCTCAGTGTCTCATCTTGAAACCCCGTTAAAATCGATCTGACTGGCAGAATTTGCATGGGAGATGCCGCTTTTGGGCACCCTGCGCCGCAAAAGAGTAGGCAGGGGCGATTTTGAATGGCAGCATTAAAGAGTTATTAATATCGAAAGGAGTCGATACGTGAAATACATGGGATGTTTACTGTCTCTTCTGTTAGCTCTTCCAGCGAGCGCGGCAATTCCAGCAAAAAAATCCAATCCGACAGGCCCAAAAATTCTTTCGGGAAAAGGTGAGCTTTATGGTGGCTTGTCAGGGACGGCTTTTACTTTATTAGACGTAAGAAGAACTGCTGATAAAGGCAAAAAAGTAGAGCGTCTTGTATTTGATGTCGGTGATGCTAACGGTGGAAAAATGAAGGGTTGGCCTGGATACTTCCATGCAGAGCTTAAAGACAAACCCCAACGCCTGGTTTTATCTTTTTCGCAAATGCCGGTCTCTTTGGTGAACACAATTGCTCTAAATCACCGCATGAAAGATTCTTATGCAATCAAAGCGACAGCGATGAGCCTTGATCCGGTGGATAGTTCATTGAATCTGACGATGGATTTAAAACAAAACACGAAAGTGCGCGTGTACCAAGTAGCTGGTAAAAAATCGACTTCTAAAGTCGTAGTTGATTTGCTGGCGGAGTAGTTTCGTCATGAAGCTGGTTTCGTTTTTCACTATCCTGTTTTTCTTTTCAGCTGCGGGAGCTCGTGTCTTTGATATCAACAGAGACACGGTGGCCCCGTATTTTTCTGTGACAGGGGGGCCATCAGCAGTTGGGAAATCAGGATATGAAAACGAAGCCACGGGCGTGAATGTTTCTGGAGATTCCAAATACACTTACGGTGGTGAGTTTGGTTTCTTGGTTTCTACGAAGCCCATGAATTTGGCGTTTGGAATTGAGTTTTTAAAACCGGGTGTCGTGGATAATATTTCCGGCACAAATGGCGGTGGCACTCAGCTTTACTCTGCCAGCAGTGAAGTTCTAGGTTACGCTCCTAAAGTGACGTTGGAGTTCAATCTTCACGGCGATAACGAGTCTCGTTCCTTTGTTTCTGTTGGCTTAGGTTATGCCACGGTCTCTTTGAAAAACACTTACTCTCTGACGGCTGCGGGAACTTCCGCTTATCCTGGCGTGGATACAACTATTGAGTCCAAAGGGAACGCAACGGAGCTTTCTGCTGGTTTAGGATACGAGGGTGTTTTATCCGATACGGTGACTTACGCTTTTCAATTCGGTTATCGTCAGTTGAAAGTTGATAATCTAAAATACTCCAAAGACTACAATACCTTTAATGGCGCGGCTTCCAGCGGTAGCTCTGTGCAAAATGGCGCGTCGAATCGAGTGCTCGATCTTTCTGGCGGCTTCATCTCCCTAGGCTTCCGTTTTTATATGTAGTTTAGATTGCAAAGGTATAAGGTCATTCATCTTTGGCATCGCCAAAACCCCATGCTATAGCAAAACTCCTTTTTAGAAATGGAGCCACAGCTATGTTTAAGAAATGGATCTTCTCTTTATTATCTTTGGGGCTTGTTTTCACAGCGCAGTCTGCTTCCGCTTACCTGGTTGCGACAGAGCCCGCTCGCTTGAATCCGAATGTTGCGACTGATATTTTCATCGCAGGGTTTGGTGGAGATCAGGGTAATCAATTTACTCACTCTGCAGTTCTAGGCGCAAAAATTTCTCGTGATCGTTTTCCGCAAAGACAGCGCGTGATTATCGCGACAGTCAACAACAGTGCGGGTTACGAAGGAAGCCTACTTGAGCGCGGTGGCTTAAATCTTCGTCGTGCTGACCAAGACCATCTGACAGGGGAGCGCCTGGTTGCGACTTTGAACAGCTTGGGAGTGCGTGCAAGCTCGTTGCAGTTTTATGGTCACGCCAACACTTACAATGGTTTCCGTTTGCAGACGAAATATAAACGCTTGGATCATGATGATGAGTCCTTTGCAGCCTTGGGCCGCTTTATCAGAGCCGACGGCTTTGCAGTGATTCACTCTTGCAATTCGGCTTGGTTCTTGGCGCCGACAGCGGCTCGCTTGTGGAACCGCCCGGTGTTTGGTTCTTTTGCAGGTTCTAATTTCCAAAATTTGAAAAGTGATGGGCACTGGTACTACAACGATCCAGGGTTTTATCCGGGTAACATGTCTTGGAAGGACAGCACATCCCAGTTAACTAAAAACACGATCAGCTGTGCCGATGGTCGTTGTGTGAGATTGAAGCCTGTGAATATTCCGTATCGCGATTCCTTTGGTAACTTCAGCCGCGGTTTGGGCTTCTATAAAGTATTTGCGCCAGACTCTTCGATGATTCCCAGAGCGATGGTTCACTTAACGATGCTTTATCCGACGAGCACACCTGCAACTCCGACTTCTTCTCGTGATGAGTTCGTGAAAGCCTTGGCTGATTGGATGTGTCCTTCAGATCGTTCATTGGCAAAGTACAATGCGTGTAAAGCCGCGATTGCGAATGAAGATTTCCGTTCTAAGCCGTATATGAGCTTCTTTGAGGGGACTTCTATTTCTTGTGGCAACACCAGTTGCAATACCAAAGTGAAATGCAAAGCTTTCAAGGTCGTATTCTCAGTTCCATGCAAAACATACGATGTGGCAGAGGGACGCTCGACTGTATTCAGCGATCAATTGAAACAAGCCTTCACGGGTTGGGATCAATTGCAGAGCGGAGAAATTAAATTCTAGTCGCGATCGCAGCGAGCGCTCGACGCACGCAGCAACCGCTCCGGCAGTGGAAATTGCGTTCGTGAAATGAACAGATGCATTCGGTTACCGAGGCGGAGATAGAAAGGCGCCTGTCGTGGCGCCTTTTCTTTTAGGCAGAAAGTGTTACGCGATAGGGAATCTTCGCGCGTGTTATTTGATCTTGCAGACTAATTTGCACAAACAATCTTTCAGAATAACCCAGTCGTTTTGCAAACGAAGCTGCCCTTTCGGGACTTAGGAACTTCTTTCCATTTTCCAGCTGGGCATAGTGAACGCGAGAGATGCCAAGCTTCTTTGCCATACGATCTTGTGACCATTCTTCGGAAGTGCGGTAGGCCCACAGCTCAGAAGCGATACTCGGCTCTTCGCCAATTAAGTTGTCCAGGAATTTGATCGTAGCATTTTTGGTTTTTAAATTCTTAGTACTCATGTTTGTTCACCTCGAGAATATGGACGAACTCAATCACGCCATGTTCTTTGATTTCGTAAATGGCCCGATATGCCTTATTTAAACGAATCGATCTCTGGCCCGATCGTCTACGGACTTCTTCCAGTCCTTCTAGCATTATCGATCTCACCCAGTTACGAAACTTAATCTGAATGTTTAAAGGAACACTCCTAAGGTCTTTCTCAGCCATTTTGCTGATTTGGACGTTAGATATCACACTGCCTCCATTGTAACCAAATTGGTTACATATGTCAAATATGGTCAGTGCTTGTGCAAACTGTATCTGGGTTTAGAATAGAACCAAATGTCCCATCGGTGCTAGGTCCCACCGGGATTCGGAGATGTTGCATTGGCGGTGCTGGACGCGCTCAGCAACCGCTCCCCCAGTGAATCTTGCATTCATGAAACGAAATTTCGGTTACCGAAGCGGAGATAGAAATAAAAAACCCGGATCGCTCCGGGTTTTTTATTAGGCATACATTTTTTCAATTTCAGCCGTGAATTTTTGATCGAGCTTTTTGCGTTTCAGTTTCAATGAAGGGGTAAGCTCACCGTTTTCTACTGACAGCTCATTATGCATGATAATATGCTTTTTGATGCTTTCATAACTTGCCAGCTGTGCGTTGGTTTCAGCAACAGCATTGCGGATCAATTCCTCAACGAATGGACTTGTCACCAAGTCGTTCCAGTCATTGAACTTGATACCTTTTTCTTGCGCCAGCATTTTTACCGCCGCTTGGTCCGGGAAGATCAAAGCCACGATATACTTTTTCTGATCGCCGTGGATCAATGCGTGAGAAATATACGGGGAGAGTACTAGCAATGTCTCCAAACGTTGTGGAGCCACGTATTTGCCACCAGCCGTCTTGATAAGATCTTTTTTGCGATCTGTGATACGCAGATCACCGCTCTTAGTGATTTCACCGATATCGCCCGTGTGGAACCAACCATCCGTGAAAGCTTCTTTCGTCGCTTCAGGGTTTTGATAGTATTCTTTCATCACTTTCGCAGACTTCACCAGGATTTCGCCGTCGGCTGCGACTTTCAATTCAACGTCACCGATAGGGCGGCCCACGCTGCCAAAACGATAGTTAAATGGAGTGTTCACAGTGATAGCCGCTGTTGTTTCTGTCAGGCCGTAACCTTCCAAAATCAAAATGCCAGCCGAGTGAAAGAACATCGCGATTTCTTTTGAAATCGGAGCGCCACCGCTGATCGCAAAACGCAGGCGACCACCAAAGGCTTCTGTGATTTTTCCAAGAACAAGTTTCTTTGCAAGTTCGTATTTAGCAAGCAAACTGATGGGCAGGATTTCACCAGAAAGTTTGTACTCGCCAACTTCGCGACCCACTTCCACAGCCCAATTGAAAAGTTTCAATTTCAATGGCTGAGTTTGGATTTGTGCTAGAATCGCACTGTGGATTTTTTCAAAGATACGAGGAACAGAAACCAGAATCGTCGGGCGAATGTCTGCAAGGTTGTTACGAACCTTCTCTAAAGATTCTGCATAAGCCATCGTGAAACCAATGTACAGGTGGCCCCAGTGTTCAATACGACCTAAAATGTGAGCGTACGGCAGGAACGTCAAAGACGTGTCACCAGGAACGGCTCCAGCAAACGGGAATGCTTCGCTGACTTCGTTAAATGCCTGCAGGTGGGTCAGAACCACACCCTTAGGTAAACCAGTCGTACCGGAAGTATAAAGTATCGTCGCCATGTCATCAGGCTTTAACGTCGAACAAAGATCTTTGTAGCAAGTTGGATTTTTCGCCAAGTGATCCTGGCCGAATTTCATCAGTTGTGTCCAAGAAATATTCGCACTCTCTGACGAGCCCGAATCCATCAACAGAATTTTTTCAACGTGTGGGCATTTTGCACGGATGGATTCAAACGTTTTCAAAGGACCGCGGCTTTCGCAGATCAAAAAGCGGGCTTTTGAATTATTCAAAATATACTCAACATCCTCAGCGATGTTGTTTTGATAAATAGGGACAGTGATCGCCTTGATACCAAAGATCGCGTAGTCGCTGACAGACCACTCGTAACGGGTGTTGGCCATGATGGCAACGCGGTCGCCAGGCTTAATACCTAAAGACAAAAGGGCAGCACCCAGCGTTTCGATATCTTGGTAATACTCTTTCCAGGATTTTTCGATCCATTTGTTGCCGGCTTTGAATTTCACAGCGGCTTGTTGAGGATCGCGTGACGTCATTGTCAAAATAGAATGACCCAAGGTCAGAGAATTCGTCTTCATGATGAAATGCTCCTAAGTTGCTTAATCTCTGGGTTCAGAGCTTTATTTCAGGTAAAGCTCAACCGTCTGCTTTTGATTATTCGGAATAGTTACTGTTTTTTCAGCAGAAAGACCTGTGACTTTGTTATAAGCCTGGATCTTAACGCCGACTTCCGCTTGAATTGTGTAACCTTCGCTGGAAGGGCGAATCGCTACTGGAACTCCCGCAATTCTTAATTCTGAGTTAGCTCCACCATTCACGATGTTGATGAACACTGATGCCACTCTTGGAAGAACTTGTAAAGTACCAGTAAATGAATACGCCTCGTAAGTCGGAGTTACCGTCGTTACTAAATCTGTATAGCCTTCTTTCACCAAGCGCAGACTGAAAGGAGTATTTGCCTTTCTTTGCATGCTGTGCGGAGTGAACTCACCCGTGTCTTCGCCATCGATCACAATGCGCGCTTTCGGCGGATTACTGTAAATCGACACGGTATAAAGTGCTGTGGAAGCAGGAGTTTCAACTACCATGGCTTTGCCATTAGCCGGTGGAAGCGTAGGAGTTGGTGGAGTGTGCACAGGACGCATGCCTGTTTGCTCGCTCACAGGATTCTTGGAAGTAAAGTTTTGCAATGCATAGTAGCCACCCACAAGGGCAGCGATCGCAATTGCACCACGTAAAACCCAAGCCGTAGCGTTACTGGATTTGCGATACAAGATCGATGAATTCGTGCCAGAACGAACAGCCGATGCTGAGTTCGGTCCGCGATTCAACGTTCCTGTGTGAGTCATCGTTTTAGTATGACCACTTAGTGTATTTGGCTTTGGCGGAGTTTTAAGTTCGCTCAAAGAAACACGGATATCAGTGGACGTATCGATATCCAGATTGCCATCCTCATCTTTCGCCGCTCCTGTTGGGGGAGTTGGAACATTCTGAGGTGGAATGCGGGTATCAGTTTGCGTAACCACTGTTTTATCTTCAGTGGGTTGCGCTTGGATTTTAGCAAATTCAACTTGCTTACGACGCTGTTCAAGGAACGCCGCCGAGAAAGCATTTTTCATGAAGACAGAGAAATCCTGAGGAGAAAACTCTGGATACTGTGTATTCAAGAATCTGTTCAAATCACGGTGCAAAGAAGCAGCTGTTTGATAACGAAGGCTGCGGTCTTTAGCCAAAGCTTTATTTACGATTCTTTCCAATTCCGGAGGAACGGAAGGATTGATTTTGCGGATGCTTGGGATTTGGCACTCGCGAATTTTACGCAAGATCGCCGCTTCACTGTTGGAAGTGAACAAGCGATCGTTCGCCAATAGCTCCCACAATACGATACCCATCGAGAAAATATCTGTGCGCGGGTCGATGTTTTGACCGTCCGCTTGCTCAGGGCTCATGTAGCCGTATTTACCTTTAAGAGTACCAGCTTTAGTTGCTTCAATTTGGGTTTCAGCTTTAGCGATACCGAAGTCGATGATTTTAACTTCGCCTTCAAAGCTTACCATGATGTTTTGTGGACTCATATCGCGGTGAACGATATTCAAAGGGCGACCTGTTGTACCGTCAATGCAACGGTGAGCATGGTCAAGACCCGCAGCCACTTCTTTCATCATGTAGACGATCTGTTCGATCGTGAATGATGTCGTTGTTTTTTTAAGTTCATTCAGGATTTGGCGAAGGTTGCGACCTTCCACAAATTCCATTACGAGGAAGAATTGGTTTCTCTCGACACCGAAGTCATAAATTGAGACAACGTTACCATGATTCAGGTTGACGGCGATTTTCGCCTCTTCCTTAAACATCTCAATGAATTCTTGGTGATCAGAATACTGGGGAAGGATTCGTTTGATGGCTACAAACTTATTTACGCCTACAGCGCCAGTAGACTTAGAAAGATACACCTCGGCCATACCGCCGGCGGCAACTCTCTCTAATAGAATGTATTTACCGAATTGTTCTACAGCTTGAGACATGAAATCATGTTCCCCTTTGCATGGAGTATCGGTAAAATAAATAGTCAGCTAAAGGAGTTTTGGCTATGAAATGGATAGGACTGACCGGAGGTATAGCTTGTGGCAAGAGCACAGTCAGTCGCATGCTCCGAGATCGCGGTTATAACGTTATAGACGCCGACGAAGTGGCTCGCGAAGTTGTTCGCGCTGGTACAACTGGACTTAAGGCTATAGTCCAGGAATTCGGTGATGTACTATTGCCGGACGGTGACCTGGACCGCAGAGAGCTCGGTCAGATCGTTTTCGGAAATCCCGATCGCCTGCAGGCGTTGGAAGCGATCACTCATCCCTTGATTAGAAAAGAGATCTCTCGTCGTCGTCAGACATTGGAAGACATGAACACGCCGCTTGCGATTTACGATATTCCGCTTTTGTTTGAAACTCATGCGCAGAAAAATTTCGATAAAATTGTTGTGGTGTCTTGCACTCGCAATCAGCAGAAGGAGCGTCTTTTGCGTCGTAATCAGTTGACGGAGTCAGAAATCGAGATGCGTATTGCTTCGCAAATTCCTATTGCGAGTAAAGAGTCGGAGGCTGATTTCGTTTTGCAGAATAATCGCGACGAGCAGCATTTGCTGAAGGAAGTTGAGCGCTTGGATTTGTGGTTAAAGGCGCTTTAAATTTTTGAAATTTTTGGGCATAAAAAAAGGGAGAACTAAGTCTCCCTTTTTTTATTTATTTTAGAATCACGTTGATGTCTGTCGTTGAACCCAATTTGGTTTTATAAGAAGTCCCTGGGCAACCACCGCGGCCGCTTTTGCTACCCCAAGCAAGTTGATCTTCGCTTGTCGCGCGTTGAACTTTCCAAGTGCGATCTTCAAGTTGTTTGATTTTGTAAGTTACAACTTTGTTCAGCTCCACATTGTTCTTACGAACAACAGGAACACAGCGGTGTGGGTTTCTTGGATCAGGGAAGTTGCCACCGTTACCTGGAGCACCAGGTTCTGGAGGGAAGCCTCCACCGAATTGATATTCAGTCATTGTACCTTTTACGATACGAGAAGATTTTTCTGTCACTTGGAAAGTGCCGTCAGCAAGGACTTGGCCTTTCACTTTGCCTTTTTCATCAACCAATTTATTTCCTTTGATGTAGTAAGTACCAAAGAAATCATTCGTCGCAAGGCAATCAATCACAGCGAAATCCATCGTCAATGAAGTCGCGGAACGTTTTAAGTTCATCGCCATTTTGCAGTTTTCATACTTGCGAACAGTTTTTTTGCCATTGAATTGATCGTAAGAAGCCGTCAGTGTGCCCAAGCCGCGAAGCTCGCCCAAACCTGAAGCCATAGCGGAAAAACCAACGATCATTGAGAGTGCAAAAACGATGTGTTTCATATCAGATCCTTTGCTGTAAATGCAGGTCAGGATCTATCAACGGATAGGGCAGGAGGCAACAATTCCTGCCTATGAAGCGAGCAGTCAGAAGTTAAAATTATAGCCTAGTAACGCATAAAGGTCGGGGCCGACCACAGCGATGCCTGCGCCGAATTCAAAAAAGAATGGATCGCCAAAACCGACGCCACCACGCAGGCGAAAACGCTTGATTTCAACCAGGTTTGCAAGTTCTGCATCGGGATCCAAATAAGTACCCAAGGCTACCCGGGCATAGGGGTTAAAGCGGTCATTTTCGATGTGCCAGCGGCGGGCGGCAAAGACGCCTATGATATTATCTTTTTCTAACGAGAAATGAAGGTCCCACACAGCGCGCTCGTGTTCGATATTTGCAAAGCGCAATCCAAAGTTGGGTCCTTGAGGCCACTCGTCGCTTTCTAAAAAGTTACCCCCCGCAAATCCGCCCAGAATTCCCAGCTGCCAAGTTGGAGCGGGTGTGCGCAACGGAGCTGCCTTGCTTGATAAGTAGGGGTCACTTTCACCAGAGAGCGGTTGAGTGTCCAGTGTTGTCGTCGCAGTCGGGGCCGCGTGACTCACATTACACAACAAGACCAAGGTCAAAAAATAGATAGGGATATAAACCTTCATAAGCAAAAGTATAATTTACGTCTACAATCTTTGTAAAAGTAAATTGGAGACAAAATATGTTTAAAAGAGGATCTCTTCTCCTCTCGGCCACACTCTGTTCTTTTCATTTCATGAACTCCGCTCGCGCGGAGATGGTTGAATCAGTTAGTACAACTATTCACCACTCCTACCAATCGCACCGCGCTTTGGGTATGGGTGATGCCTTTACAGCGGTAGCGGATGATTACACGGCGATTTTTTATAATCCGGCAGGTTTGGCCCGTCGGGAATCAGGTCAGATCAATTTATCTTTGGGAGTTGAAGGTACACCTGGTGCTAAAGATTTCTATGATGAATACAGTGAGATTGAACAATCCAATCAAACTGACCAGCAAAAGCAACAAGCTTATCTTGAGTTGATTCAACGCCATTACGGTGATGTGTATTCATTGCGCCTGACACCGATGGAAGGTGTTTGGGTTCGCCCGAAATGGGGTATTGCGTTTATCCCCGCCGATGTATCTATGGAGATTCAAAATCACCAAACTATCGGTCCCAGCATGTACACCACCGTGTATGCAGATACGACTTTGGCGCTATCGTATGGTAACGATCTAAATTGGTTGGACCATGGCCGTCTGTCGTGGGGTATCACGGGCAAATTTGTGAATCGTGGATTCTACAGTAAAATTTTGAGTGCTGTAGACCTTGCAGCCAGCGACGAGATCGTAAAAAAAGATGATATGCTTGAAGGTTACACGATTGATGCGGACTTAGGTTTATTGTGGACGCCAGAAATTCCAGGTGAAGGATTTCTCTCCTTCTTACAGTACGTGCGACCTACATTTGGTTTAGTTGCACGCAATATCGCTGAGACAGGATTCAATAATTCTTTGAAGCTAATTAAAAAGGACGAAACATCCACTGTAGATGAAAAGAAAATCTACGGGACTCCTGAAAAGAACTATCGTGTTCTTGATGTGGGCTCCAAGTTCGAGTTTCCTCGTGCATGGATCTTTGGTGGTCGCTTTGTGTTTGACGTTCGCGATATCGGTCATCCAAGTTGGTCTTTCATGAAAGGAAGCCATGCGGGTGTTGAATTTGACTGGACTGTTTATAGTTGGTGGAGAGGACACTATCGTGGAGGTTTCAGCCAAGGTTACTGGACGGCTGGAGTGTCTGCAGAATTAGGAATCTTCAATTTAGATTTGGTCAGCTATGCCAACAATGTGGGAACAATCAATACGCCGGTGGAAAGCCGTGTGTATGGTACTCGTTTAAGTTTAGATTTTTAATTCTGACGTGAATCGGAAATAAAAAAGCCCACTGGAATGTGGGTTTTTTTTATTTTTGGAGACCTATAAATTAAGGTTTCCATTGTGATAGAAGTTCTTTGCCTAAAGCGACGAGGTCAAGATTCGGATCGGTAATATCAACTCCAGCATCCGTGATAGCTTTTTGAATGGGGTCGCAGATGTCTTTATTTGCAGAACCAGAACCGCAAGTTGTTGTGTAAACAGTCTGGATAGAGCTTGCTACAGCTTCCACGGCAGCTTCAGCTTCACTAACACTAAGAGTGGCGCCTGGATCGCTGTTTAATGTTTTTTGAATCTCCTCGATAGTGCTCTCAAGCTGAGAAGTATCACACTGAGAGATATCTGTACTGCAAGATCCCAACCCCAGTGAAGACGCGGCACTTGCGATTGAGGTCGCACTCTTTGCCATCGCACCTAAAAGTGAGAAACCAACCTGACCGGACTTTGAACAGTAGTCAGCAGTCTCTGAAGCCAACGTAACGTCGCCCATATTCAGAGCGCTCAAAAGAGCGACAGATGAATTGCTGCTATTTGAAATTGAGTCCAAAGCTTGTGACAAGTTCGCCGGCGTCGTCACCCCGCTGGCAATAAAGCCTGCTGCGCACTGAAGTGCATAGCTTTGCGAAGATTGCATGTAAGCGATTGAAGAAACACACGACTGCGCAGTGGCCGACGTGGATTCATCTAGACAGAATTGGGCTTCCATTAATTTATCTTTGTCAGATTGAGCGCTACAACCTACTAGGGTTGCCGCAAGACCAAGACCAGCAATAAGCGCTGTAAACTTTGAATGAACCATCGCAAAAACTCCTCGGACGTAGACCTGATTATTTGCTTTATGATTACTTATCGGACTTTCAGCGGGGGGCTTAACACTGGACTTTGCTCCGTATTTTTCTGAGACGTCTCAATGTGAGGCTGAACCCGACCGATAAGAACTTTGACGAAAAATTTTAATTTTTCGCGAGTTTAACGAGTGGATGGAACTATGAAACGGATTTTGTGGATCGCCCTCATTCAAATATTCTTGATGATCGCCTTCGCCTTTGATGTGAACGCGGCGGAGCGCCGTTCTTTCTATACAGGCACTCGCTGCCAAGGCATGGGTGGTGCTTGTCTTGCGGTCGTGAATGACGAAACGGCATTGATCGTGAATCCGGCAGCCCTGGGAAAATTGCGTGATACTTACGGCACTATTTTCGATCCCGAGTTAGAGCTGAATGCCAATGCCATGTCTATGTATTCTGATAGCGCTTACTCCAATCCTTTTAATCTATCTGATGTCAAAGATGCCTTGAATGCGAATCGCGATAAGTACTATCACGCCAAGGGACAGGTATTTCCCTCTCTGGTGATGAGAAATTTCGGTATTGGTCTTTATAATAACTACCTTTTAGATGCACAGATGAGTACCGATGGCAGCACCATCGATACTTACTATCGCAGTGACTTGGCTCTGGTATTAGGTTTTAACTTCCGCTTTTTCGACGGGCGAGTAAAGTTGGGCTTCAATACAAAACTTGTCGACCGTATTGAAGTAGATAACAGAACATTGAGCTCGGCAGGCTCCATGACCTATTCAGATATCGCAAATTCCGGAGTGGGTTTGTCGACGGATGTGGCATTGATGCTATCAGCTCCTTGGAAGTATCTCCCGACAGTCACAGCAGTTGTGCACGACGTGGGTGGTACAAGCTTTAATCAAATGGATTCATTCCGTCAGTCGACTTCAGCAACTACAGATCGTCCCAAATTGGTAGAGCAGGATCTGGACATTGCAGCGGCGTTATTTCCGATACACACAAATTACTTACGTTCATCATGGACGGTTGAATACCGTGGCTTATTAACATCAGGTCAGGAAGACGATAAGTCCAAATTGATCCATGCCGGGTTCGAAATGAACTTCGGCGATGTGTTCTTTGCTCGCGCAGGTTATAATCAAAGGTATTGGACCGCAGGCTTAGAAGTCGCATCAGAACGTTGGCAATGGCAGTTCGCCAGTTACGGCGAAGAAATCGGCACCGCTAGTTCACCCAAAGAAGACCGCAGATACAATATGAAGTTCTCATTCAGGTTCTAAGGAAGGGCATGAAGATATTTACGCGCATCTTTATTCTAATAATGACATTGTCGATCACAACTTCTTGTGGTTCCGAGAATGTATTATCTGAGATGTCCAATAAGGACACGGATGAAGCGTATTTCATTGATGCCAAAAATGATTTGGATGACATGGAGTGGGACTCCACAATTGATCTTATCACTGGCAAAATGTCAGCAACCTATCAAGCTCGTCGTGATGTAAAAATGATTCTTGCATCGGCTTACGCGGGGAAATGCGGCTTGCTTTTCTTTGATCTTATTCAAGGTATGACTAATAACTCCGCCACAGAAATGTTTAAATATTTCATGGGTATCTGGGGAGGAAAAACCGTCGATCCGGATTCTTGTGAATTGGCGATCGGGGTTTTGCAGGGAATTGGTACTGCAGCTCAAAGAACTGCGAATGAAAATCTATTCCTCGCCCTTCTGGGTGTAGCTCGAATTGGAACAAATCTTTCAGCGCAACTGGATTCTGGGGATCATAACGGAGCGATGGACGCAGATGCAACTGTTTGCCATGAAGACGGCGCAGGTAGTTTGACTAAATGGAAAGATGCACCGACTCCGATTCCTGGGGCAACTTTCTATCGTGATACGTTTGGTTTACCACCAGCAGGAAAAACTAAGTACATGAGCACCGCAAATATCAAGCGTGTGGCTTCAGGTTTGGGTTTAATCCTGGAAAACATGGCTTCATTAACTGATGCCCTGGGCGGTGGTACGACAATTGGTGCTATCGGTGATCTAAGTGATGCTTGCGATGATGCGATGACAGCAATAACGGGAGCAGCTACAAGCTGTGCCACGATGACCACTCCTGCATCTGTCAGTCCTGAGATGGTTTATGCGATGAGATTCATGATGGACTCAACAGATTTTGGATTTGGTTCATGTAGCATTACTAACTCTGTTGCGTTTATCGGCAGTGGAACCTTCACTCCGCCAATCCCTGGTGATTTGTGTTGTCCAACCACGTCTATCCCAGGAGCGCCTTAGATGATGCGCGCCTTATCCTTGCTTTTCATCTTGATGATTTCAACCACGTCCTTGGCGCAGTCATTAACGGAATTTGCCCGCAATGCTCGTTCTTTGGGAATGGGGGGAGTGTATGTTCCATTCGTGAACGGAGCGGATGCGGTGTTTTACAATCCCGCAGCGCTAGGTAAAGTTCAAGGGGTCGACATTAAGGCCGCGGAAATTGGAATTAGTTTGAATTCTTTGTCTCAAGAAGACATTGATGCCTTGAAAAATTTCGATCCTAACGATTCCAGCACTTACAATTCGCTATTTGGTAAGCGTGTTTGGGTGCAAGGAACAGGAAAATCTGCGATCGCCATTGGCAATTTTGCGATCGGTTATTTGAATGACGTCGAAACATCATTAGAGTTGCACAATCCATCTTACCCTCAATTCGAAACTTATTTTAGGCAGGATGTTGGATATTATCTTGGTTATGCTATCAACATCGCGCCGGGCACGTACCTTGGCACCTCTTTAAAGCGAGTGGATCGTTGGGGTGGAGTAAAACAAGAATTAAGTATGACCGATGTTTCTAACGCCAGTAACTTTAATGATATCGGTGCCTATTTCGATGATAAGGGGCAGGCTTACGGTGTCGATCTGGCGTTGGCGACGACTGTGGATCTTCCTTTGCTGAAGCCCACTGTTGCGTTGGTGTGGCAGGACGTGGGTAACACCGCTTTTAGAAAAACCGCTGGAGATGATGCGCCTCCTCACATTACACAAAATCTGATTTTGGGTGCCGGCGTCACTCTGGATTTACCAGGTTTGGATGTTTCCGCAGGTGGTGAAGTGCGCCATTTGCTCGAGCCCGATATTGAAGCGGGTAAAAAGCTCCACCTTGGAGCTGAGATTTCTTTACCCGTTTTTGATTTACGTGCCGGGTACAGTCAGGGCTATTTAAGCTATGGCGTGGGTATAAATTTATTTATTTTTCACATTGATGCTGTAAGTTACACCGAGGAACTTGGGGCCTATCCGGGCCAAGCAGCAGATAATCGTTATATGATCAGCGTTGGCATCGATTTAGCCTTTGATGCAGACTTTAAATTCACAGATAATCAGGGTAAAAGACGGAAACTAAAACAACGCCGGTAAACCTTGATGCTACAAATAGTCCCAATCGACAATCGCTCGCAGATCAACGAGCTATTTGCCAAATACAATCCACGAGAACAGTCTTGGCTGGTTTCTGATTTGCGCACCAAATTCGAATTGCAGCAAAAGATCTTGGCTCGTGACGGCCAATACGTCGATGAATCTGTTTTGCGTGCCAGTGATTTGTGGAAGTTATTATTGAAACGTCTGGAACCGCGTTTGCGCTTGGTAAGTAATCCCTTCGCGCGTTCCATTCTGCGCACAATCTTAGATGAAAACGCCGAAGCCTTGGGAGTGAATTCTTCCGCAGAAGACACAGTCTTTTCGTATATTGATCAATTAGCAGCGATCATTTTCCATCCCGAGGGCACGCAGAAACTTAATGATTGGTTTGAGGAGCATCCTGAAGCTAAAAATCGGTGGGGAGCTTGGTATCTCCGCGCACGTTTCTGCGCAATTCAGCTTTTAGAAAAATACAACATCATCACAGCTGGCTGGATTACGTCTTATCTTCAAAATTTCAATGACCTTGAAAGAGTTTGGGATATTCCACTGATCGTGGATCTAAGCGGCGAGATCTCCCGAGTCGAGGCCGAGATTTTAAGAACTCTGTCGCGCTCGATCGACGTTGTTGTGTTAGAACCAACACCGGTATGGCGGGAAGAATTTAAATACCTGTTGCGCCCGTATGAAGATTTGCGTGGGCAAAGTTCTTCTATTAAAAAACTTCAGCCTGCTTCAGCGGTGACTAAGACCAAAGAAGTACTTCGCTTCTCGGGTATGCTTGCAGAAATTAAAAACTCTGTGGGGCAAGTTCGTAAATGGTTGGAGGCGGGGATTCCTGCTGACAACATTGCGGTGATTGCTCCTGATATCGAGCAGTACTGGCCCGTGCTGCAAGCTTTCTTAAAAGAGGAAGGCATTCCTGTTCAAAAAGATATCACTCACAAAATCCAAAGCTTGCCATCGGCCACTCGTTGGTTGGCAACATTGCGTGCAAAGAGTGGTCGCTTGTCTTCATCGGATTTGGAAATCTCATTCTTTGAAAAGCATGAATCTCAAGCGCTTCGTTATGAAGATTTCAAAGCTTTGTTTAAAAGCCTGTACGTGAACGAGGATTTGGCCCGCAACGAACTGATACATAAAATTTATTTCGAGCAGATTGATTTAAGCGGTCCCGTGGTGCGCGATGAATTTGTTGGTAAGGCTTTAAGTTTCTGGAGTTCCTCTGATACCGAAGTCGTGCAAATCGTATTACGTGAACTTTTGCAAAATGCGACTGCGAATACCAAACTCATCTGGAAAGAATGGCTCTCCTATCTTGAAAGCATCGTCGCCGCCAAAGAATACAGCCTGGAAAAAGGCGAGGCCTCTGGCGTTCTGGTGACAAAACTCATGTCAGCCTACAGCGAGAAAGCTCGCTATCGCATTTTCGTGGGACTGACGGATGAGGCTTTAAAGTCTCGCAATAAAACTCAATTGTCGGGTTCTGATTATTTTGATCTTGCGAAAGACATTGGTTTTTATCTGGATAATCCGGATCAAAGCGATCTGGCTTTTGAATTAAAACTTTTGGCCGAAGCTGATTCGGTTCATGATATCTATTGCTTCGGTGGAACAGATCTATCCGGCACTCTTTGCTCACCATCCACATTCTGGATGAGTTTAAATGAGGAGCATGCACATGAAACCATAACGGTGCCACTGGAAACTCGTTGGGATGAAATTCAATATTCTCAGCAAGGTGCCAGCAGAGCCTGGGTTGATAATCGTAAAGCTGAAATTGAGCACAAGATTCAATTGGATCTTGGAAAAGCGGATTTGCCGTTGGCAGAAATTAAAAAGCTCCCAAGCATTTCAGCCTCGGCCATTGAAAGTTATCTGGAATGTCCGTTTATTTTCGCGGCCCAAAGATATTTTAAACTCAAAGACCTGCCCGAGGTAGATCTGGATGTGGACCACCGCACTCGCGGACAACTGGCCCATGCCTTGTTTGAAAAGCTCACTCAAGAGCCGATGCGCTTTGACTGGCAGTCGGGGGAGATTGAAGAAATTCTGGAATCAGTTCGCAAAGACAAAAACATGTTGTTTGCGGATGAGCGCCTGTGGTTGCCGCTTCGAAAAAAGCACGTACAACTGGCACAAAGATTCCTGGATTTTGAAAAAACCTGGCGCCAGGAATATAATCTTACAAAAACTCTGGCGCGCGAAAAACGTTTTGAATTTTATCTGGATCCAAAAAGTGAAACCCTCACCAAAGAAGCCAGCGACGGGGCCTTCCGGATTTCTGGTTCGATTGACCGCGTTGATACAGATCATGACGGCCACCTGGTGCTTTTGGATTATAAGAGTTCTGCGGGCGGGATTTCCGCTCACGGCTCGTGGCTAAAAAACAATGAACTGCAACTTTTATTCTACATGTGGGTGATAGAAAAATCCCTGATGGAAGAAATGAAGGGCGAAGTCATTGGATTGTTTTATTATATTTTCCGTACCTTTGATCGCAAAGGTTTCCGCGTAAACGACAAGGCTGGCAGGCTTTATCCTGCAACTCGCACCAAAGACAAAAACGCAACTTTGGAGGCGAAGGAACTCTACCTCACTGAGTTCTCGAAAATTTTGATGACAACCTTAGAGCGCATTCGTCTGGGAGAGATTCGTCCCGTCCCAGTGGATACGCAAATTTGCACCTCGTGTGAATGGAGAAGACAGTGTCGAGCACCGCACCTCAATTAAAAAACACGATTCTTCGCGCAGGTGCCGGAGCCGGTAAGACCACTCGATTGACCGAGTTGTTCCTGGATTATGCTGCCTATTTTAAAACAGTACATGGCAAGTTACCACGTATCGTGGTGACGACGTTTACCCGTAAGGCCACTCAAGAATTAAAAGAACGTCTTTCCGCAGAAGCTTTGAAACGTAAAAGCGATGAGCTTTTCCATTATGCGAACTCCCGCTCGCAAGTTCAGATTTCTACGATCCACGGTGTTTTAAGTCTGTTTTTATCCCGCTATGGTTCCGCGATTGGCCTCACCCCTGATTATAAAATCATGAGCGACAGTGAGATTCGCAGAGGCGCTCGTAAGATCATGCGCAAGCACATCCTGGAAAATCCAAATTTGCAGGAGTTGCTGGAAGAGTACGAATTCAGCGTTATAGAAAATGCATTGATGCGGTATTTCTCGGAAAGAATCGTCTTTCCGCAGTTGCGATTTATAACCGCTGAAGAACAAGAAGCTGAAACCCGCAAAGTTATTAAAGACATTGGCGGTCGTTTAAAACGCGTTTGTCTTGAAATCGATCAGGAAACTGATAACGAAAAGTGGAAAGAATACGTCGCAAATCTGTGGTCTTTTAATTGGGATGCACAAGATTTAGGGCAATTCTTTGGAATGTTGCAGGGAATGTGGGATGGGATCACGAAACCTCAGTACCGCAAGACATCTCCGCCCTTCAGCGGCAGTTTGAATGAGGAGCTTGAAGAGCTTCGCGATCGCATCGACAAGTTATTAGAAGCGTCCCGCTATCGTCCGGAATACTGGATGAAACATCAAAAGAACTGCGAGCAGTTTGAAACTCTGGCACGGCTTTTCTGTCAGGATTTGATGCAACAGAAATTGGAAAGCGGATTGCTTTCCATGTCTGACCTTGAAACTTTAAGCTATAAAATCATCAAAGAATCCCCTGAATCTGCAGAAAACTTCTCGCAGGAGTGGGATTTCTGGATGGTCGATGAGTATCAAGATACCAGCCCGATTCAAGTAGAAATTTTGCGCAGCCTGATTGGCAGTAAACTTCACTTTGTGGTCGGTGACCCTCAGCAAAGTATTTATCTATTCCGGGGGGCTCGTTCTGAAGTCTTCCAGGAAAAAGTAAATGAAATCTCTCTGCAAGATGGTGATGTTCAAGAAAAATTGGTGAATTATCGTTCGACTCCCGAAGTGTTGGAGTTTTTCAATCATTACTTTACGCGCTTGGATCGCAAACAGTTTGCTTCCATGACTCCTCACCCTGAGAAAGAGAAAAAAGGTCCTGCAGATCCTGTGGTGCAGGTTCTGGTGACTGAAACCACAGCCGAAGACGATGTTTCGAAAGAATATCTTGGAACCGTCTCTCGCATTCAGGAGCTTTTGAACGAGGGCGTATCGCCAGAACAGATCTGCGTACTTTCCAGAACCCATAAGGTTTTGTCTGACATCGCAAAAGTTGCGCAAGATTATGGTGTGCCATTGCAACTTCATAGCGGTAGCGGTTTTTATGAGCGTCGTGAAGTTTTGGATGCATTGTCGATTTTGAAATTTCTGGTGAACCCCCATGATAATGCCAACTTTGTGGCGTTGTTGCGTTCGCCTTGGCTTGCCATGACCGATACCGAGATCATGGATCTTTGCCATAGCTTTAAACACTCCTTCTGGAGAGAAGCTCTAAAAACGCTAGAAAGCAGATCCGCTCAACATCCGCTTTCTATCTTAAAATCTTTGCTGGAAACCAGCGAAGAAAAAGGTCTGTCTTTCACTTTGAAAAGTGCCTTGATTGATTTAGGTCTTTTTGATTATTCCGCCCGCATCGATTCCACTGGTCGTCGCGAAGCAAATTTATGGAAAGTTGTTTCCTTGTTAAGCGAAGAAGAGCGTCGGCCTGGTTTTAATTTCCTGGATTTCTTGGATAGCAGTCTGGATTCTTTGTCGACCGATGAAGGTGGCGAAGATTCCGATGCAACTCCGGTGATTGAACCGAAACGAGTGAACTTTATGACCGTGCACGCCTCGAAAGGTTTGCAGTTCGAGCATGTGATTTTACCTGGTATGGGTAAAGACCCGCGCGCAAGTTTCGCCCCAGTGATTTCTTTCCATGAAAAAACGGGTCAGTGGACATTGAAAGTCCGCGACGAAGACACGCAAATGCTAGCGGGTAGTATTTTGGCTGATCAGATCATGGAAGAACTGCGCCGCCGTGAAGGTGACGAGTTCCACCGTGTTCTGTATGTGGCCTTGACTCGTGCAAAGTCCGGAGTGACTTTGCAATGGGACGAGAAAAAGATCGGTAAAAAATCCTGGGCCGCTCTGTGTCCCTTGAATATCGAAGAAGGTTTCCACGAGGAAGCTGATTTCTCCTATGTGGTGCGCCGGGAAAATCCTCAGCCAGTAAAAATGGCTGATCAAGAGCTTGAGCATAAAGAATTGCGTGCGCCGTGGTCAGTAAATCACAAAACCGAAAAGCGCAAACACATTTCAGTTACAGCACTAGTCGCTCCGGAGACCGCATCTGGTGCTAATGCCAATTCTAATTCTGAGTACACTCCATCCATGGAGAAGATGGCGGAAGGTCTTGGCCGTGCTCAACAGGGAACGGCGGCCCATCGCTTGTTTGAAGCGTTGAAATTCACATCGTACGACGATCTTTTGAAGATTTCTGATGAAGATTTGAAGGCACCCCTAACGTTCTTGGCCGAAACAGAACAACTGCCCCTTCTGAAAATCATTGAAAATGGTTTCGTTGAGTGGGGCTTTGCGCTGATGGAACAAAATGCATTAATGCAGGGTCAGATCGATTTGTGGGGTATCGTTGATGACACCGTTTGGTTGGTGGATTACAAAACGGGCTCTCAGCGATATTCAGAAACTGCATTTAAACAATTGGAAGCCTATGCCTGGGCTTTATATCGCATGAAGTATCTGGATCGCGTGAAATCTGTGAAGCTCGCTGTGGTTTATCCGATGGACGAAATCGTCAAGATCAAGGAAATTCCGCAGCTGACAGAGCTGAACACGCGTATGAAGTCACAGATTGCTGAGTATATTAGTCAGCCCTGATATGAAGCGGCCGTCCAGCAGTTGACTCTGCAGGAGCTGGTCGTCACGATCAGGGTGTGAAAAACAATCGCGGTTATATTCAAATTTTTTCTGATGGTGCTTGTTCTGGAAATCCTGGTCCCGGTGGTTGGGCGTCGGTCATTTTGTTACCTGACGACACAGTGACTGAGTTGGGATCCGGCGAAAGAGCGACCACCAATAATCGCATGGAGATGAAAGCCACAATCGAGGCTTTGAAGTTTGTTTCTGAAATCCCAGGACCTGTGCATTTTTATACAGACTCCACCTATGTTATTCGTGGTATCACGCAGTGGATCTTCGGTTGGAAAAAGCGCGGCTGGAAAACAGCTGAAGGCGCCGAGGTCTCCAATCGGGAATTGTGGGAAGAGTTAGGTCAGGTTGTTTCTGCTCGCGGTACCAGCAATAAAGTGGACTGGCGCTATAGCCGCGGTCATGTGGGTATTCCAGGAAATGAGCGCTGCGATCAAATTGCGGTGGCGTTTTCTAAAAACGATTATATTGATTTGTATTCAGGCAGTCTTAAAAATTATCCCATCAACATTTTGGAAGTTCCCGCAGATCATTCGTTGCCCGAGATTAAATCTCCAACGGAGAAAAAAGCGGCCTTCAGTTATTTAAGCAGTATCGGTGGACTGGTGTACCGTCATCGTGATTGGCCGTCTTGTCAAAAACGAGTCAGCGGTAAATCCGGGGCAAAATTTAAAAAATCCACTTCGGCTCAGGATGAGTTAGAGATTCTCAAATCCTGGGGCCTTCCGGTCAGCACACCGATCAAAGAAGGATAGGTCATGGAAATTTCAAACCGACATATACTTATCACAGGGGCAAATAGAGGTATCGGTCGCGCTTTTGCAAAAATGTGCGCCGAAGATAAAGCTCACGTACATATTGTTATTCGTAAAGAGGACCCGGAACTGGTCGCAGAGCTTAACGCTGCCGGTGCAAAGTCTGTCACGGTTTGGATTTCAGATCTCGGCGATCGCGCCGCTGTTTCGGAGTTGCTTAAAAAGCTTCAGGACGTGCAGATCGATATTCTCTTCAATAACGCCGGTCAATTGACGGGCGGGCTGTTAGAAACTCAATCGATTGATGAAATCTACGAGATGATGCAAGTCAATGTGAACAGTTTGGTTCAACTCACTCACGGTCTGTTGCCAGGAATGCTTTCGCGTAAACGCGGTAAGATTATCAACAACTCCAGTGTTGCCGCTTACATGTATTTCCCTTCAAACTCGACGTACGCGGCTTCAAAAGCCGCTGTCGTGGCCTTCACGCAGTGTTTGCGTGCGGAACTAAAGGATACAGGGGTGTCGACATTGCTTCTGATCACACCGGGAATTAAAACTCGCATGTTCGAAAAAGTGGTCGACGTTTTCAGTAAAAACATGGAAGTCCCCAACGAAACGATCTCACCTGCTCAATACGTGAAAATGATCCGCGAAGCGATTCTGCACGACTTAGATGTGTTAGAGCCTTCAGGAATGACAGGCTGGGCTTTAAAGGCAGCCAAATTCGCAAAGCCATTGTTCGATTTCGAAGTCTCTCGCCGCTTCCGCCGCTAGGGATTCGTGGTTCTACGCTCGTATGGTCTGCGACCAAAGGTTCTTTATGTCTCACCGAAAACCATGCATTTTTGGGAGGACGTGTTTGAACTATAGAATAAATAGGTAGTTGCTTCACTTGAGCGTGAATGTCGACAGCGAGTTCCCCACGGTTCACGTCACGTCCGAAATACGATGGGGCCTAAGCCTCAAGATCAACATACTCGTTTCGAAATTAAGAATCAAAATTGCACTTCATCCTTATTATCGGGGTATCGGTCATCGAATCGAATCGAATCGATTCGATTCGAATTTAATCCCGCTCAATGGGAGCTAGTATGAAGCACGCAAGACAGCAAACCTTTTCGGTATTAAACACTCATTGGAAGCATCGTTACTGTCATGGCGGAGCTCTTCGCAAATCGTCGCATGGTCGCTGCGCAAGACCCCTATCCACCAAAGATCCACTGCATTTAGTTTTCAAAGTGAATAAGGCCGCTGTGAAAAATGGACTTCGACATCCGAGAAACTTTGGATTGATTAATATTCTTCTTAAAAAATATTCTCGCAGATTTCATGTTAAGGTCGAGCAGTTTTCCATTCAGACGGACCACATTCATTTGTTATTGCGTGGCTCCCGAAGATCCGGTTTACAAAGTTTTTTTCGGGTGGTGGCGGGGCAGTTCGCGCAGGTGTTGACCGATACCTTCAGCCGGAAGCATGAAGGTGTTAAAGTATGGAAATATCGTCCGTTTTCCAGAGTGGTTAAGGGATTTCAGTCATATAAAATCGTGCGGGATTATATTCAATTGAACGAACTTGAAGCCGCAGGAAGACCGTACTCCAAGACACGATTGCGCGGACTACGTGAAGCACAGTTACGGGAGTTGTGGATTTAGTTTTATGAATCGATCGTGATATCGAATGTGGCCGTAGAGTGAGATTCGTCTCCTCGTCCATCGGCGCATCAATCGGCAAACTTAAAACCGAATCGGGGAGTGTTGATCATTTGCAGTGAGCGAGGTATCAGATATCTCATTGGAATAGAATGCAAGATCACAAGAATAGATGTATTTACGTCTGTGGAAGTCTTTGGGGAAGCCGATAAAAAAAGGGGACATCACAGTCCCCATTTTCATTAATTCGTTTTATTAAAGTGTAAAGTCCCAGATCCCAAAGGCCCGGTGATTGTCACTTTCATCTCTTTGCCTTCGATGTTTTTCACGGGGACGGGGAAATTCAAGTTGTAAGCAGTGTAAAAGCGGTTGTGAGTCGGGTAAAGGCTGATTAGCTCTGCCAACGCGGCTTTGTTGCGAGTGACTTTGCCTTCATAACGTTTGCCATCCACATCCAGGAACGTTCTCCATAACGTCGTATCTTTTTGCAGGTCGTCGTTCTTTCTTTCCGGCGTATAAAAGCTTAAAAAGAATTCTGTTTCTGTGCTGAGCTTTGTTTCTCGTTTTGCTTTTTCAGCGCTGAATTTGGAATCTTCCCATTGATAAAAACGAGTCAATTGATCCAGTTGCGCTTCTGTCACCGCTGAATTTAGCAACGTCGCCTGCATTTCCAAAACGTTGTAAAGACCCGAGTACTTCGTGGTACGGTCCGAATATTTTTCCACCGTTTCAAAATATTGATTCTCAGTGCGCAGAGCGCGACCTGTGGAAGTCACTTCGTAAGAAGCGCAACCAGCAAGCAACAATGTTAAAGCTAAAATATATTTCATTAACGGGACTCCAAAATACTATCCAGAAATCTTTTAATATCAGCAAAAGCTGTTTCGCGCATCACATCGTTGATGATCTCATGCTTAGCATTAGGGTAAACTTTGATCTCTTTGCGTTTGCTGCCAAGCTTTTCATAAAATTTCAAAGCTTCTGGTGTGCTGCAAACGGGATCCTTTTCCGGAAGCAAGAACAACGCAGGTTTTTTGATTTCGTTAGCACGTGGTCTGACGTACTCCCAATTTTCCAACATGCCGACGAAAACTCCAGGGGACATTTTCGTATGGCGAAGAGGATCATTTTCGTATTCACGAATTACTTCAGGGTCGCTGGTTAAAGATTTGTTGGATAATTCATTACCCAAAGTCAGCTTGGGCAAAATCTTATTCAACAAGAAAGCTGCGGAAGATTTCACCAAAGGAACTTCCATCGACAATCCTAAAAGGGGAGCGCTGATAACCAAGGCATCGTGTCTGATGTCGGGATTTTGCAGTAAAGTTTTAATCTCCACCAAAGAACCCATCGAGTGACTATAAAGAACTACCGGGCCTTTTTTAACTTTTTCAATCGCCAAAACTTTATCTAAAAAGATTTTGTGATCACGACAGTAATCATCAAAATGCTCACCGTAACCGCGACGCCCTTCCGAACGACCATGACCACGAAGATCCCAGGCATAAAAAGACCACTGGTCATCTTTGAAAGCTTCAAACAGACGATGGTAACATTCTGAATGTTCGCCATGTCCATGAGTCAAAATGATCGTGCCCTTCGCATTGGGATTATCCCAAACTTGAAAGAAGAGATTAGTGTTGTCGAAACCTTTGAAGAAGCCTTCTTCTCTTTTCAGCATATGAATTTAGATTGCCGCTTGCCCCGAATGAAAACAAGGTTTCTTTTCACCTTCGGGGCCCGGTTTTAGGTCTAGATCAAACCCCGCACCACAATCGTGTCGTGTGGAGGGTCTTGTTGCTCTGGGAAATCGATATTGTAGTGAATGCCACGACTCTCCTGGCGGCGAAGGGCGCACTCCACTGACAGATTTGCAACGATCGCAATGTTTCGAAGCTCCAGAATGTCAGAGTGAATTTTCATGTTGGAGTAATAACCCTTAAGCTCTGAAAGAATATTTTCCAGGCGATGTTGGGCGCGTTCCAGGCGTTTGTTTGAACGAACAATACCCATATAGTTCCACATCAGGCGACGGATCTCTTCCCACATGTGCGTGATGACGATCATTTCGTCGTCATTGGATTCCTCTGGATGAGTCCAGGCTTTGGGTTCCACTGGGAAAAACTCATTGTTACCTGCGCCCGATTTGATTTGTTCTGAGCAGTTATGGGCTGTCGTCAAACACTCAAGAAGTGAGTTGGACGCCAAACGATTCGCGCCATGCAATCCCGTGCAAGCTGTTTCGCCGATAGCCCACAGGCCTGGAATATCGGTGCGACCGTTTTCATCGGTCACAACGCCACCGCACAAGTAATGTGCTGCAGGTACGACAGGAATGGGTTGCTTGGTCATATCGATTCCCAGCTCCATGCACTTCGCATGAATCGTTGGGAATCGTTGTTGCAAAAATTCGGAATCCAATTTCGTCATGTCCAGATACACACACTCAGCACCCGTGCGCTTCATTTCTTTATCGATCGAACGGGCGACAACATCGCGCGGAGCAAGGGAAGCAAGCTTATGGTATTTGTGCATGAAGGGCTCACCCTTAGCGTCAATTAAAACGCCGCCCTCACCGCGCAAAGCTTCGGAGATCAAAAAGTTGCGTGAGCTTGGGTGGAATAGACAAGTCGGGTGGAACTGCATGAATTCCAAATTCGCGATACGTGCACCCACGCGGAAAGCCATGGCGATACCGTCACCCGTCGCGCCACTCCAATTGGAAGTGTAGAGATAGACTTTACCAGCGCCACCCGTGGCAAGTGCTGTGTTTTTTGCTACAAAAGTGTGCACTTCCCCTGTGTTTTTATCCAACGCATAGGCGCCGATGCAAGTTACCGGGGCCATGTCATTGGGATCGACTTCTTTGTTCACGATCAAGTCGATGGCGTTAAAACGTTCCAGCAGGGTGATGTTTTCATGTTCCCGAACGCGGGCCAAAAGAGTGCGATGAATTTCCAAACCCGTCTGATCTTCGAAGTGCAAAATACGGCGAAAACTGTGCCCGCCTTCGCGCGTCAAATCGATCTCGTCAGTTTCTTCTCCGCCTTTTTTGCGAAGGTCAAAATGAACACCCCAGTTTAATAAATCCTCAATACGTTCAGGGGCTTGATGGACGTAGTTATGAACGACAGTTTCTTTGCAAAGACCTGCTCCAGCGACCAATGTGTCCTGAATGTGGGCTTCAAAACTATCTTCACCCGACATCACGGCAGCGATTCCACCTTGAGCCATCGAGGAGTTGGTATCGGTCATTTTTTCTTTAGCAAGCACGATCACTTTACCATGCGAAGCCATTTTCAGAGCTAAAGCGAGGCCGGCGGAACCAGAGCCGATAATCAAAACGTCACTGCGGTGGGTACTCATAATGCTGCCTTTCTAGTGCCTTTTAGTGCCTTTGGCAAAGGAGTCTTGCTTGATTCTTGCCAATTAATAAATCTACAATGAAATCAAAGACTCACATGTGAAATAGCTACGCGGTGAGTTTAGGTTGTGACAGGAAGGAACAGCTCTGATGAAAGTGAAACTCCTAGCAGTGTTGATCGCGGTGGCGGCGCTATTTATTGGCGCGGTCTTGTGGCGAACAGATAGCTTCGTTTACGGCGATCGCATGAATTGGGTTGAGGCACAAACACGCACGCAGATCAGTTCCATCTCTCGTTCTTTGGGGGGCGAACTGAAGTCCCTGCAAAGACTGACAGCCACTTTCAACGCCGACAACTTTCAAAAAAACAGAATCAACTGGTCGGCGATCGCCCCGTATTACGCAGTAGCCTCCGTCGCAGTCAATGGTTCCGACATTGAGCCACAAGTTTTACTAACGAGAGACAATTCCAAAGCCTCTAACTGGAACAATACGTTCGTAAAAGCGGCGTTGGGGAAAATTGAAAATCGCACCGGTGATTTAAAATATTTCATCAAACCTTTTCAGGACACCAACCGTGGGCGTTACGTGGCGGTGGTTGTTATTGAGGGGAATCGTGGTTATGCGCTTTTCAGTTCGGGTGAAATTTTTCAATCACAAATCGATTCCGAGCGCGGCAGTCTGAGTTCTTTTTCGATTGTTACGACAAATGGACTGACGGTCGGTCACACGATTCCGGAATACCTGGGAACGGTGATGCGCGATGATCCGATGTTCCGAGAGATCGCGAAAAGTGGAGCCACTCACGGTGGTGGTGTTGTTGATGTCAGTGCGAAACAAAAACTTTACGGAATGTTCGAGCAAGTGCCTCAGACAAATTTGTGGGTTCTAAGCTCTGCACCGATGACCGAAGCTTTGAAGGGTCGCACCGGATTGTGGTGGCAGTTCTTGTTGATGGGCTTGGGACTTGTGTTGGTGGGATTGGCGGCCGTGTTGTGGGTTGTGGCGCCAGCAGAAAATAAAATTGAAAAATTAGAAACAGATTTGGTCGCAGCCCAAAAGAAAGCGGCAGCTGCCCCGGCAGTTGAAAAAACTGTCGTCGCAGATCCAGAGACAGCGCAAAATGAAAAAGTGCAAACTTCCATGCGCGTGGCCTCAGCATTAGCGCACGAGATGCGCGGACCTTTAAGCTCGATCCTGGGGTATTCGCAAATGATTTTAGCGAAACATCCCGAGGGCGAGATTGTCGACAATACGGATTCAATCTTGCGTGAAACTCGTGCGGCTCGTGAAATCATCAATAAACTTTTGGGTTACGCTGGTGAAGAGATCAAAGAAAAAAATTCCATGAAAGTGGAAGGTCCTTTGGCTCGCGCATTGAAAAACCTGGAAGGGGAGTTGCAGAACAAAGGCGTCAAGCTGGTTCGTAATATCCAAGAGACTGCAGCAGTGGATGTGCATGCAGATGCTTTGACTAAAGCGTTCGAAAACATTCTGACAAATTCCATCGAAGCGATGGAGCGCATGCCGAAAAAAGAAATCAAGATCGATCTTTACGAAGATGCTTCGGGAATTAATCTTTCCTTCGAAGATTCTGGTGAGGGTATCGATTCTGCAAATCTCTCCAAGATTTTTGATCCGTTCTTTACGACACGCTCTTTTAAAAATCATATGGGCTTGGGATTATCAGCCGCCTTTGGTGTTTTGAAAGAACACAATGCAGAAGTGAAAGTGACTTCGCAACGTGGGTTTGGCGCAAAGGTGATGATCACATTTAAAAAACAGCAATCCGTCAGTGTGATGAAAGCGCCGACGACGAAGTCGGATGAAGTGACGCCGATTCCGGTGGCACCCGTGGCTCCAGTGGCGCCTGTTGTAGAAAAAATCCAAATTCAAGGCGAAGTCTTGCAATTGAAAGAAGAGTCTCCTCACCGTGAAGAAGCCGAGACTGAATTCCTGGAGGCTAAAATGAAATCTTCTGTCGGCACTCATTCTCCATTGGATGTAAATCTCGATAAGCTTTTCGAAATGCCTGATGAGCCCACGGTAGTAGCGGGTTCGGTCGAGCAGACCGATGAAACCGAGGCCGTAAAACCCACTCAAGAAAATGATTCTAAACCATCTGCGCCCGATTTGGATTTTGTCGACAACTCTTCTGAAGAGCGCACGGTCATCGCATCCTCAGCTCCGGTTGATGATGAATTCACGCCAGTAAACTTGGTCAATGCACCAAGTGCCCCTGCGCCGACAAAGAAATCTAAAGCAGATGGTTATCAGGTCGAAATTCGCAGACCTGGAAAGAGGACGTAATTGGAAATACGCGATCATAGTTCTCAATTTACCGTTTATGTATTCACATCCGATGTGGATCAGGGCGCAGCTATGAAAGTTCATCTTTCACAGGCTGGCTATGATGCGTACTTCATTCATGATCCGGAACAACTTGAACAACGCCTCAACGATACGCCTCCGCATCTGTTGGTTTTCTCGACAGCCACATTGGCAGGAGCGCTGAGCGATTTTGTCGTTCATGTGCAAAAGATCAACGACGAAATTCGTTTTATTGCGATCTCTTCGTTAAGCCAGTTTGAAATTTTAAAACAGTATGAAAGCTTTGGCTTCATGGATGTCATCTCAGACGAGGCGGCAGCACTTGAATCCCGCGTGTTATGGTCTGTAGATCGTGCTTGTGAAAAAATGTATCTGACCTTCCAAAATGAACAGCTCTTTGAAGACTTGGAAGCAACCAAGAAAGAAATGGAAGATGTTCAAGCAGCTGCTGCCAAAAACCTGCAGCATCAAGAAGAGGCGGCAGCTCGTCCTTCGTTCCCTATGCGCATTGCGGAGTATCGCTCAGCCCAAAGTAAAGAGGACATGATTCAAAGATTTCTGAACGGGATTTCCACTTCCCGTTGTTTGTTCTTTAAATTTCTTCCTTCGGTTCGTAGCTTCGTTGCCACTCACGCAAACGGCATTGATGCCGCACAAATTCAAGGCGTGGGTTCGCAGCTGACGACGGATGAGATGAAGGACCTGGGCTCTTTGCTGGCGATGGGATTATTGCCAGCCAAATTCTCTGCAATGCTGGTTGAAGCTTTTCATTTAAACCCACCTAAGGCGATACCTCTTTATGGCAACGCCCATCTGGAAGGGTTGTTCGTATATTCTGGTGGCATGGACAGCAAAGCTGTAGCCCAGCTGACAGATGAGTACACCCTATTCAATCTTTGCTATTCCAATTTTGTATTGGAAAAGAAAGTCGACGCGCTAGAAGTCCAAGATTTCGTAACTGAGCTTTATAATCGCAATCACTACGTTAAGATCATTGAAGAAGAAGTAGCCCGTGCGCGTCGTTTGAAGCAGCCATTAGCGATTGTGAAGATCTCAATGGATGATTTTTATGAGATTGAATCATCTTTGGGTGAAGCAGTGAGAGATGAGTTGCTTAAATCTCTCGCAACAGTCATAGCAAAATCCAGCCGTACGAACGATACGAATTATAGAACAGCAGCGAATGAGTTGACGATGGTATTGCCTCACTGTTCTAAAAAGGGTGCAGCTTTAAGAGCCGAGCGTGTTCGTCGCGTGGTTGAGGGAAGCTCCTTCCTGGACAAAGGAATGAAGATCTCTATCAGCCTGGGTGTCAGCGAATATCCTTCCTTGTGCGACTCTGCCAAGACGTTGGATGAAACTGCAGCGAAAGCCCTGGCTCATATCGCGGATAAGGGCGGAAACAAAATCTGTTTGTATAAAGCCCCAGATAGTCACAAGCCTGAATTCGAAGTTCCGGCTGAATAGGATTAGTGTTTTTAATGGAAATGTTTCGAAAGACTTTTGCGGAAATAAATTTAGATAACCTGACACACAACATTCGTGTCTTGCAGAAAGCGTTTCCGCAAAGGTTCCTGTGTCCCATGGTAAAGGCGAATGCCTATGGCCATGGTGACGTAAAGTTAGCTTTGCACCTGGAAAAACTGGGCATTCAAAATCTGGGTGTCTGCCTGATCGAAGAAGGTCTTTTGCTTCGTCAATCCGGCGTGAAAACAAATATCCTGGTGTTCCGCGGCTTTGACAAAATAGGTGCGAAAGCCATCATCGATAATAACATGACCGCGGTGGTCAGTTCCTGGGAGCAGATCGATGCCTTGGAACAAGTCGCTGATAAAAAAATCAGTGTGCATGTTAAATTTGATACCGGCATGAACCGCTTGGGATTCCGCACGGAAGAGGCTGAAAAAGTTTTTGCCCGTCTGAATGGCCACGCAAAGATTGAAGTGAAGGCCTTGTGTACTCACTTGTACATTGGGGAAAATGCCGATGAAGTGGATCAAACGAGTGCTCATCAGCTGCAGAAGTTGAACCAGGTTTCTGAAATCTTTAAATCCATGAACGTGTTCTGCCATGCTTTGAACAGTTCTGGAATTTTGAATCTGATGCAGCTTTTGAAAGATGGAGCAGCCGACTCCAAGCATCCGTTGTTGATGCAAAACTGGGGAATTCGTCCTGGGTTGATGATTTATGGTTACAGTTCGTTAGGGCGACCGGATGTGGGTGACTTAAAACCTGTTATGACTTTAAAGTCGGTGGTGAATAATTTCCGCCAGGTTAAAAAGGGCGAAACTGTTTCTTACGGTGCTCGGTGGACAGCTCATCGGGATTCAATCATCGCGGTGATCGCAATTGGTTATGGTGATGGCTATCATCGTTTGCTGACCAATCAGACGCATGTTTTGTTTAACGGACAAAAAGCGCCGATCACAGGAACTGTTTGCATGGACTATCTGATGGTTGATGTCACAGATATCGTACAAGGGAAAGACCTTCGCACTTTGCAAGATCAGGAAGTGGTTTTGTTCGGATGGGATCGAGCAGGTCAGTTGTTATCTGCAGAGGAAATTGCCAAAAAAGCCCATACCATTTCTTACGAAATGCTGACCAGCGTGGGCGAGCGTGTGCCACGCGTGTATGTCGGTAAGGAGATCGGATGAGTTCACAAACTCTGGTGCAAAAAACAGCATTTGCGATTTCCTGGGTTGGATCCTCGGTTATTGAATTTTTCCGTGGCTTCATTGAAGCAACCGGAAAAATGATGATCTTCTTCAACGAAAGCGTGCGTTTGATTTTCGCCAAGCCCTCGCGTTTTCCCGAAATTATCAAGCACATGGAGTTCATCGGAAACCAGTCCATTTGGATTATTTGTCTGACCGGTGGATTCACAGGGCTCGCTTTGTCGTTCCAAATTTATCTGGGCTTTAAAATGTTTAATGCCGTGAACATGGTAGGGCCCGTTGTGGCTCTGGGGATCACTCGTGAATTGGGTCCGGTGTTGACGGGATTAATCGTTGCTGCTCGTGCGGGTGGCGCCATGGCTGCGCGCCTTGGCACCATGCGTGTGAATGAGCAGATTGATGCCCTTGAAGTGATGGGTGTTAATACCAAGCAGTATCTTATTTCTCCACGCATGGTCGCGGCCTTTATCTGTATGCCTCTTTTGACTGCGGTTTTCGATTTCGTAGCGATGATGGGCAGTTGGTTTTTGTGTGTGCGCCTGGTGCAATTGGACGAAGCGATTTTCTGGCAAAAAATTCGCGATATGATCGAAGTAAAACATATCAACGAGGGACTTTTCAAAGGCGCCGTTTTTGGAATCTTCTTTGCGCTCATTTGTACTTACCGCGGATTCAACACCACGGGCGGAGCCAAAGGTGTGGGTGAAGCCACGAATCAAGGTGTGGTTCAAAGCATGGTTATGATCATTATTCTGGATTATTTCCTGACGAATTTGATTCGCGTGTATTACAGTCTGTCGGGGATTTCTTAATGTTTAAACAACAGTCGGCAGTTCAAATTCGCGATCTGAAAAAAACTTTTGATGGGAATGACTACATTCTTAAGGGAATTGATTTAGAAATTCCTCGTGGAAGTTTGACTGCGATCATTGGTTTTTCCGGTACTGGAAAATCGGTGATGCTAAAACATTTGCTGGGCTTATATAAACCCACTTCCGGTAGCATCGAAGTTTTAGGCCAGGATTTGGCTCAGATGAATGAAGATGAGCTAACCAAGTTTCGCCAAAAGTTCGGCGTGCTTTTTCAGTCGGCGGCTCTTTTTGATGACATGACAGTTTTAGAAAACGTATGTTTTCCACTATTTGAACATCGCCGCGACCTTAAGGAGTCCCAAGTCTTTCGTATAGCCGAAGACAAACTCCACCAGGTCGGGCTGGACCCAAAGCACTTCAAAAAACTTCCTAGTCAGATCTCCGGCGGGATGCAAAAAAGAACGGGATTAGCGAGAGCTCTCGCCCTAGATCCAGAAATCCTGATCTATGATGAGCCGACCACGGGTTTAGATCCCATTCTGACTGAAATGGTAGATAATTTAATTCTGGAGACACATAAGAGCCGGAATGGGCAATTGACCTCGATCATGGTTTCACACGATTTGTCCGCTGCGTTTAGGATTGCGGATCATATCGCGATGTTGGATAGTGGCAAGGTTTTGCTATTCGGGACTCCAGAGGACTTCTTCAACACCGATATTGAATTGGTTAAGAAGTTCGTGAATAAAGGGATGAAACACCAATGAATTGGCTTCGCGCTGCAGAGTTTAAAGTAGGTCTATTAGTGATCGTCGTAGGATCATTGATTGCCGTTATGTCCATGCAGGTGAGCGAAGATCCTTCCTACCTTGGTCGTTCAAAAAAAGCCTGGTTCCTTATACCCAATGCGGGTGGTTTGGTTAAAAATTCAGCAATTCGTTCTGCTGGTATTCCTGTCGGCGTGATCAAAGACATTCGTTTGCAAGATGGTCAGGCCCGCGTAGACATCACCGTTAAATCCGATGTTCCGATGACAACTTCGGCGGCCATCGAAATCAAAGCTCAAGGTATCTTGGGTGATGCGCATATCGAAGTTTATCCTGGTTCCCCAACAGATCCGCCACTTCCTGACAACGCACAAATCCTGACGGTGAAAGCCGGTGGGTCATTGGAAAACCTTATGGCACAGGTCGGTGAGGTGACAGCTTCCTTGAAAGTCGTCGCAAAAAATCTGGAAGAGGCGACATCGCAAGACGGTACTCGCAATCACGTTTTGGGTCGTATCATCAAGAATGTTGAAACGATCACTAAGGATCTGGCTCAAGTTACAACCGAGAACAAAGACAAAATTGGCGATATCGTGGATGAAGTTCACGACATCACATCAAGTCTGCGTGAAGTGATGAATGACAATAGCGACACCGGTATCAAAAAAACTTGGGCTCGCCTGTCACAAACCATGAAAAACCTGGATGAGATCACGGGCAAGATCAACCGTGGTGAAGGTACGATCGGTAAACTTATCAGCGACGAAGCAACGGCAGAAAAAGTGGATAGCGCTATCGATGGTCTTAGCGACATGGTCGGCTCTGCCAGCAAAATCGAAACGGCATTTGATTTCAAAACAGATTATCTGGGTGATGTTGGAAACTGGAAAACAACAGTCGGTGTGAAAATTCAACCGGGCTTGGACCGTTATTACTACCTAGCCATTGTGGATGATCCAGTGGGCGTTGTGGAAACAACTCGTTATCAATACAACGGCACTCCGCCACAGGGTTCTGCGGAATACTACGAAAAGAAAACTTACGAAAACAAACTGAAGTTCACTTTGTTATTTGCGAAGAACTTTTGGGATCTCACTCTTAAAGGGGGTGTGATCGAAAACGGTGGCGGTTTCGGCGTGGATTACTATTTCTTCCGTCGCAAAATGCGCGCAACTGTTGAGGCTTTCGACTTTAAACGCACGAATCTGCGCGGTTCTTTGAGTTACTTCTTCTATCGCGGTCTTTATGTGAATGCCGGTTGGAATGATGCTTTCAATAAAAACGATGCAAGCTCCAGCTTTATCGGGGGCGGTCTTTATCTGACCAACGACGACTTGAAGCTCCTCTTAACGAAGGGGCTTTAAAATATGTCGGTTGAGGTTTCAAATACAGATAAAGTATGGCTGATTAAATCCTCAACCAGGATTCTGGGGCCTTTCTCTGTTGATGAAGTCGCAACTCTTTTAAAATCCCGCCAAGTTTCAATCATCGATGAAATTCGTCTGCCTTCGGGCCGCTGGAGTTATATCCGCGAAAATCAACGTTTCATGGATATCGTTCGCAGCATTCGCGAAGAACAGGACAATGCTCCTGACAACACGATGACCCAGTCTATTCCGCACAACACGACGTTCACTAAAACAGAACCTACTGTTGATCCGGAGCAAACACTGACTCCGGTTCCAAATCAATCTCCGCAAATGAAAGATGTTTCATTTGCCTCTGAACGAGCAGTGAATAAATCGGCAATGCCGGCTTCGGGTGTCAGTTATGGAACTTCAAACGACGTTCGAGTTCAGAATAAAATTCGTCAGCAAAGCAATTTTCTTCGTTGGGCTGTGATTGGTGTCGCTGCCGTTGCGGTTCTTGCGATCTATGTGACATTGGGTCATCGCGATTCCACTCACAGTGTGAATTACGACGAGCTGATTTCCCGTGCGATTCGTTATAAAAGCGTGGGGCTGTACGATAAATCTTTGCAAGCCTATAAAGCCGCAAGCTCCATCAAAGAGCCGGATCTAGACACGCAAATTCAAATGGCACCGGTTCTTATTTCAGAGGATCGCCAGACTTTGCAAGGTCGCCGTATATTAGAAAAAGCGATTGTTCAGGAAAACCGTCAACGTTCGGAGTTGGTGGATGCGTATCTTGGAATTGCCGTCTCTTACATGATGGACGGGGATTTGAAAGAGGCTGAAAACACTTTGCAGAAAGCGATTGGTCACGAACCTTTCAACATTGCGGCTCGTTTAAACTTAGCCATCGTGGAAATGAAAAAAGGGAACTACAAAGAAGCCATGCACAAGTTTGAGCATGTGCTTTCTAAAGATCCCACCAACGTCATGGCATTATATGGCCGTTCGATGGCGGCTATGGAAGTCGCAAAAACGTCTTCTGACTTAAGCTTCTTAAAACCACTGGTAAGTGACCTGCAAAACGTTCTCAAGAAAACAAACCTGCTTCGTCAGGAATTAAGTCTGTTCCTGATCTACTCTTATAATTTGCTGGGTGACGTGGATGCCATGAACCAGGCGATTGTGAAGTTCTTAAATGAAACTCCGGGTATTTCTAATTTGTACACTCACTCTTTAAGCGTCGACTGGCGCTTTACTCAGTGGGATTACCTAGAGAAATATTGCTCTGAAGTTTACAATAAAAGCGTTCCTTCCGCAGAACTTAAGGCAGTTCGCGCCTTGTGTTTGATGGAAGTAAATCGCGATACCGATGCAGATAAACTTTTGCGTGAAGCGGTGTCCGAAGGCCCCAAAGATCCTTATGTTCTTGCAGCCCAAGCGGCTTACTTGAAAAAAACGGGTCGTGCTCCTGAAGCTTTGGCAGTTTTAAAAATGCCGGAAGTGATGAGCTTGCCAGTTCGTGATCGCCTGGTGGGTGATATCTGTATGTCGACTCATGATGTGAACTGTGCTCAAGCGGCCTACACAAAAATGTACGAAAGAAACAACACCAGTGCGGCAGCCCTCTACGGTTTGGCCTGGGTCGTAATTAAACGCAAAGACCGGAACTCTGCATACAATTATGTACGAGCCGGATTGCAGTCTGAACCAACTTTCATACCTCTGTTAGAAATGAGGGATCAACTGGAGGCTGATTAATGAATCAGCCTTTTGTGCTTTTCATCCTCAGTGCTTTGGTATTCGTCAGTGGTTGTACGAAGACTCCTGGTTATCATCGTGAAGAATATAAAATCATTAAGTTCGAAGACGTTCCGCCAGATCTGAAAATTCCCACAAAAGCCTGGGACATGCTTTCCTTTAAAGCGGTCGAAGGTGGCGCACACGGAGAACACGCCGAAGGTGGCGGTGGCGAGGGTGGTCACGGTGGCGGCGAAGGTAAAAAAGAATCCGGCAATAAGGAAATCGTCTTTGCCGATGTTTCTGTTTTTCTCGTGGATAAGAATCCAGGAATTCTTAAGCAAGAGGCCATGAAGTTTGAGCTTCCTCGTGGTGGTGGCGAAATTGATTTGTCTCAGTATCTTAATAATCGCCAGGGTTCGTTTTATGTTGGCTTTGAATTTCCTTCCTTCACGGAGGCCAAGCAGAGCAAGGTTTTATTCATCAGCCATGCGCGCAAACGTAAGCTCGGAGAATCCGTGTACGGTGCTGGCTGCAATCAAATTTTAGATATCACGACGAAATTTAATTTGGCGATGCAAGGTGAGGGACTTAAGGTCAACACCACTCGCGAAAGACATATCAGCGTTCTAGGCGGAACTTTCTTGTTCTCTGCTGAAAAAGGCGACACGATCTATGTGGCTCAAGTTTCCTTTGTGGATCCCGAGCACGGAAATCTTTTCTGCGAGGCACCCTGATGGAAAAAAAGACAGTTCAAAGTCTCCAGGACAGAGACGCAGTTGATTCTTTATTTTTAGTAAAAGAAAAAAATGTCGGCGTCGGAAAAAACGGTCGAGCTTTTATGGGCCTGCAATTGGGCGACGCCACTGGAACTATCGATGCGCGCCTGTGGGATCGCGTCGAAGAACTGTCTCGCCTGTTTGAAACCGGGGATGTTCTTAAGGTTAAAGGACAGGTTCAACTCTTCCAGAATCGTAAACAGCTGGTTATCCATAAGTTTGAAAGAGTTGAAAATTCCGAAGTGAATTTCGAAGACTTTATTCCCAAGTCATCGAAAAATTCTGAAGACATGATGGCTGAGCTGATTCAGCTTGTGCGCAGCATGCGTAACGATCATTTGCGACAATTGGTTTTGGACACTTTAGAAGACCCCGAGATTCGTCCGCGCGTTTTGCGTGCACCGGCAGCTAAATCCATCCATCATGCGTGGGTGGGTGGCTTGCTGGAGCACATTCTTTCGATCTGTAAAATCATGGACTTTATGGGATCTCACTATCCGTTCTTGAACCGTGATTTGCTTCTTTTCGGAGCAATCTTTCATGACATCGGAAAAATTTGGGAGCTTTCCTACGATAATGGCGTTTCCTATACCGATCGCGGCCGTCTATTAGGACACATGCAAATCGCCTGTGAACTGATAGATAAAAAAGCAGCTCGCATCTTAGGCTTCAGCGAAGAGCTCCGCGATATTTGTAAGCATATAATCTTGAGTCATCATGGTAAACTGGAGTACGGTTCTCCCAAGCGTCCAAAATTTATGGAAGCGATGTTGATTGCGATGGTTGATGATCTTGATAGCAAGGTCGCAACTTTGAAAACAATCGTGGATGGAGAACGCGGTTCGGGCGAGAAATGGTCTCGCTATAATGAACTGTTTGATCGTTACTTCCTCCTTGATGATTTGAATGAGAAATATTGATGTTTGGTTTGTGGAAGCGTTTCAAGACGCTGTTAAATACGTACAAGGCTTATGATCCCGCAGCGAAATCTCTTTGGGAGATCGCTTTGCTTTATCCGGGTCCTAAAGCCTTGATCATGCATCGTGTGGCGCACACCTTTTATAAAGCTCATTTTTATTTCATCGCTCGTCTGGTGGCAGAAATTTCTCGCTGGCTTACAGGAATTGAAATTCACCCGGGCGCAACCCTGGGTCGCCGCTTGGTGATTGATCACGGCTTTGGAGTTGTGATCGGTGAAACAGCTGTGGTTGGCGACGACTGCATTATTTTTCACGGCGTGACTTTGGGGGGAATTAAATTTGATCCCGTTAAACGTCATCCCACCGTTGGCAACAGAGTGATGATCGGAACAGGTGCCAAAGTTTTAGGCCCCATCACCATCGGTGACGGTGCTTTGATTGGTGCCAACGCCGTCGTCGTCAAAGACGTTCCAGCTGGCGCCACAATGATCGGCCCCATCTCGCAGCAAAAATAGGTGCCAGGTCCTGTTTACGTATGCACCGCATTCAAGGAGCTCGAATGAGAACATTGGAATCTTGGTTTGCTGAATACAGCGAAGGTCATCAAAACCCTCAAAATAGAATCATCCATAAAATCTGTGTGCCCGTGATCTTCTTTACTGTCGTCGGTTTGCTACTGCAAATTCCCGTACAAATGGGTCCGATTCGCCTGGGCGAATTGTTGATTGCATGTGCTCTGGGTTGGTACGCCACTCTGGGAGCAAAACCGTTTGTGATCATGCTCGGCCAATTGGCAATCTGCTATGTGCTTTTGTATTTATTGGGAAATCTGGTTCAGCCATTGTGGCTGTTGCTCGTCGGACTTTTTGTGGTAGCTTGGATCGGTCAATTCTATGGTCACAAGCTTGAGGGCAAGCGACCGTCCTTTTTCAAAGATCTTCAATTTCTGTTTATCGGGCCTTTGTGGGTGCTAAAAGACGTATTTTTTAGAAGTTGATGGGAAGCCCTCCATCTAAGGAGGGCCCCGAAAGCCTCTTACCAAGCGGCAAGGCGGCGGCGACGGTTTTTCTTACGGACCGGAGTAGCAGTACTTGTACTTTCAAGTTGTGTGTTGGTCGTAGGAGCCGTTTCTAGTTCTACCTGTTTCATAGCCGAACTCCTTTCGTGCTAGTTTCAATCACTCAGACCGAATTGATCCTTGTGGTTTAGGTACTCCTCCATTGTCGCAGAGCTGCGCAGCGTCAAGCGACAGTTTTAAAATTAGTTTCCGGTCATGAAACCGTAATGCAAATAGAAGTGAGGATATCGTATATGAGGGGCGATGCGCCGCATTCATTTGGGGTATTGAGTGCTTTGAGAGTATGGCCGCAGCCTATTTATCGCAATGAGCGTCGTTGAAAACGCGGTAGTCACCTTTGTTCTGAGCGACTGACCATTTGCCTTCTTTTTTTACCAGGACACGCTGATATCCGTCCTTCGGTGACATCGGAATCCAACCATCTTTAAAGTCTGTATCCATTGCGAAAAGCTCTTTTTTGCTGCCGTCCTTGTGTTCTTCAATGAGCTCTAAAAGACCCTCTTGCTGAATGCTGGTGTTGTCCTGAAGGGTGATGCTTTTAAGATCCGGCTGCGCGATATCTTTGCAATACAGAAGCATCCTCGTCTTTGCTTGGCTGATTGCAGGCAAAGTGATAATTGGAATCAGTGTCAGGAGTTTGAAACGCGTCATTGATGTTCAGATAGCAAAGGGAGTTGGAATTGTTGAGTGAAAATCGTGACATAAGGAAATAAGAACAGGGTTTGGGGAGCTAAATTAATTTGAAAATCGTCCTCAAGGGGTTGTCAGCTCGTTTTCATTCTCAAGATACTATCACCTTGCTTTCAGTCGGCTTTCAGTTGCGACTTTAAAAAAGGAATAACTGTTCAAGACGAAGGCAAGCCTTTATCACGGTAGCTCGCTTATAAAGGACTTACTGATATGAAAAGAAAAGGTAAAACAGCTCGTTTTAAAAAACAAAGACGTCTACTAACTGAGCTTCCAGGCTTGGGTAAAGCAGGTGCTTTGGAAAGAAGACCGTATCCTCCAGGTCAACACGGTCAACGCCGTCGTAAATATTCTGAGTTCGGTTTGCAACTTGAAGAAAAACAAAAAATCCGCATTCACTACGGAATCCGTGAAGAACAATTCCGTCGTATTATCGGCAAAGCTCAAAAATCATCCAACACGAACTGGGTTGAGTCTTTGGTAAACCTTCTTGAAAAGCGTTTGGATAACGTTGTATTCCGTCTTGGTTTCGCAACTTCTATCCCAGCGGCAAAACAATTGGTTTCTCACGGTAAAGTTTTGTTGAACGGTAAAAAAGTGAACATCGCATCGCAAATCATCAAAGTTGGCGACGTTGTTTCTTTGAAACCTGAAGCATACCAAAACCAAGTTTATCTTGCTGCTAAACAATCTCCTCGTCTTCCACTTCCTTCTTTCATGACTAAAGAAGAAAAAGGTGGCGAAGAATCTGGTCGCTTGATCGACGAACCAAACATCGAAGCAGTACCGTTCACATTCGACCCAGGTCTTGTGATCAGTTACTACTCTTTGCGCGGGTAATTGAAGAGGGCGCAATGAAAAACGCTAAATTCCTCGAAGCTGAGGAAATTTCTCTTGATGAAGTAAACGGCGAATTCGTCACTGTTAAATTGGCAGGCGAAAAGTTCGTGATCGACGTGGATACTTTGTACGACATGTCTTTCCGATTTGCCGAGATGCTTGCAAAAATCGAAAGCCGCGAAGAAGAATCGGCTAACGAGGGCGAGCTAGCTTGTGCTGAGTGCTGCGGTAAGCTTCACTAATCCAATTAAAGAGAATCACTAAAAAGGGAGCTTTCGAGCTCCCTTTTTTTATTTCCGAATTGCAGAAGATTTCTGAGAGTCTTCGTCAAAGTATCCCAGAAAATAAAGAAGAGAAGCCGTGATCGTCGTCATCCCGGTGGCGATAACTCCATATTTGGTGACGACTTCTTTTTTGATTCGATCACTCGATGATTGAACACGCTTCAGAGTGTTCACAAGATCAAACTTTCCAATATAATAAACTTCGAAAGGCACCACGTTGCCAGCGCCATCCCGAATTCCTTCTTTGAAAATCGCTTGAACCATTTCGTGGGGAGAATAGTAAGCTGACTTATTCGCACCGATATAAAGGTCGCCTGCTTTCGCCATCGCTTCGCAAGCCGTTTTTCCGCAGCTGACGCCATAGGTGTCATCAAATTTTTTCAGACGAGTTTTATCCATGTCCTGTTTTTTGATTTTAATAACGATGCCCGTTTCAAGTTCGGCCATGTGATCATTCACAGTCGTTTTTCGACCTAAAACAGTTCCATCCAGACGAACACTGCCGCTGACCAAGTAAGCATGACCGAAGGGCGCGATTCCCAACAGCAAATCATCGGTTTTTCCTAAAACTTCGGATACGTGAAACTCCCGGTCTTTGTGAAAGACTTTGCGGTATTCCAAATTCACACCCGGGCTTACTTCCGCCTGCAGGACTTCAAATTCAGGAACATCGTTAAAGACGTTTTCGCAAGTACTGGTAGCATGGGCCATGGGGCTGAAGACGGATATCATCGCCGATACAGTTAAAGTCCATGAAATGATGTTCTTTCTCACTACCAGCACAATAGCTCCGTTTTGCGCGATCGCTGTCTACGCGTTAGACAGCAAAACCACCTCAAATCGAAGGGTTTGCGTCTGAAAACTTAAGAATTTCTAAGATTTTATGAGAGCAAACCCTAAGCCAATTTAAGAGCGGCGGCGGCCCTTTGCTTCCGGAGTTCCATCAGCGGGATCTTCAGGCCACTGGTGTTTTGGGTACTTGATTCGTAGCTCTTTTCGAACTTCAGGATAGCCGTTTTTCCAAAAGCTTTCCAGATTCGAAGTCACCTGAACAGGGCGGAAATTCGGTCCTAACAGATGAAACGTCAAAGGCACTTTTCCGGAAAGAACTTTGGGAGTTTCCATCATACCAAAAACTTCCTGGATACGAACTTCCAGATAGGGAGCTTTGTCGGATGGATAAATAACTTTGATATGACTGCCACTGGGTACCGTGATTCTTGCCGGCAATTCTTTGTTAAAAATACGGATGAAATCCCCAGGGAAAACACTTTCAAAAAAGAACACCAGGTCTTTTTCAAAAACACTCTGCAATTTCTTTTCACCCATACTGGCTTGAGAGAAGGCTTGAAGCTTTAAATCTTCAAGTTGCTCATCGCTGAATGAAAATTCAGAATCACTGGTGCCATTTTCAATATGACGGCGCCAGAATTCCAATCGCTCCCACCACTCAGAAAGCTTTGCGTTGTTTTTCAAAACCAACGCCCACTTTTCAACCAGAACCTGTGGAAGCTTGGCTTCCACTTCTTCCGGAGAGGCGGGTAACAAAGAAGGCTCTTCTAAAGGAAGTCCATACAAAGACTTATACTCGCGAACAAAGAACTGACCTTTTTCTTCGATGAATGTCAGGTCGCGAATTTTTTGAATTTCGTCTTTAAAGTGTGAAAGAATAAATTCTTTGGTGAATCCGCAGGCCAGGCTAACAATGGTTTCGGCATCACTGCTTCCCTCAACGCCGCTTAGGGCGACAAAGAAATCAGACGTCTTAACCAACGAGTCTTGTTGCAGTTTGACTCCTCGGCCACCAACCATCAAGGCTCGTTCAGATTGCCCCCGACGACGACACAGGCGATCAGGAAATGAGCGCAGTAATAGAGTGCGCATTTCTAAATCTTCCGATTCAGTTTGTATACTTTTAATGCCACCTAATTTTTTAGCAAGCGCCAGAATTTGATTGGCGGATTGAGCGACAGTCTGCAATGCGATGAAGCCTGCTTCACGGGGAGCTTTGCCAGATTTTTTAAACTGTTGCAAAAGATCCAAGCGCACGGTTAAGTCGCATTCCGTTTTATCACCTAAAAAGGAACTGACAGCCTCTCGACGTAAAAAATCTCTCTCTTGCAAAATCGCTGCAAGTTCAGAACCCAGCTCCAAGGAGTTTCTGTCGCCAGCAACTAATATCAGTTTTGCCAGACGTACAGGCAGAGGGAAATGTAAAATCTTGCGACCAAGTTCCGTGATTTTGTTTGAGTGATCAATGGCCCCAGCAAGTTTCAAATACTGGGTGGCTTTATCAATCGCAACTGATGCGGGTTTTTCAAACCACGAGAATTTATGAAAGTCACTGACCCCTTGAGCAGCAAGAAACAGTAGGCTTTCTGTCAGATCGATACGCTGTATTTCTGCGATTTCGCTTTTCGAAAAAGAATGCTCATCCAGTTTATTCCACATTTTATAAGCAAAACCCGGGAACTGACGAGCGGCACGTCCCGCCCGCTGAATAGCACTCGAAAGACTGATGCGACCCAATTCCAGACGGGAAAATCCAGTGCGGTAATCTTGCTTCATGTTTTTCGCAAGCCCCGAATCGATAACGGTGTTCACACCATCTAAAGTGACAGAGGACTCAGCGATATTTGTTGAAAGAATGATTCGCTGCCGAGCCCCTTTTTGCAGGGCCCTTCTTTGATCTTCTAAATTCAAAGAGCCATGCAGTGGAATAATATCGATACCTTTTCCATTCGCCCAATCTTCCAGGACGTTTTTGGCGCGTTCAATCTCGCCCACGCCAGGCAGAAACACTAAAATGTCTTTGGAGGTTTTTCCTGCCGCATCTCTAACGAGTTGGCCGAGGTTTTCAAAGAACGACGGAAATGTTTGAACAACCTGGGAGTTTTTTTGATAAATAACTTCCAGCTCAAATAATTTTCCAGGCACACTTACGATAGGAGCATTTCCCAGATAGCTGGAGATCTTGTCAGCTTCAAGAGTCGCTGACATCACTAAAAGTTTAATATCGCGACCCAGCTCTTGCAGTTCGCGAATCAGTCCCAGTGCCAAGTCCACATGTAAAGAGCGTTCGTGGAATTCATCCAGAATAACCAGATCCACATCGGATAATTCGGGATCATCCAGCATCTGGCGAGCTAGCAAGGCCTCGGTCATAAAAATAAGTCGAGTTTTTGCAGATGTTTTATTAGCAAAGCGAACTTGATAGCCGACTTCTTCACCAACGGTCCAACCATTTTCTTCAGCAATACGATGGGCAGCGGCGATGGCGGCCATTCTTCGCGGTTCCAGGACGATGATTTTATTTTTTACGACATCCAACAGGGCTGGAGGCAGGCGTGTGGTTTTACCCGCACCAGGTGCCGCCGTCAGAACCAGATTCTGTCCTTGCAGCATCTGATCCTTAATGGAAGATGTGAAATCATCGACTGGAAGATGAATCATGCAGGATAAAGAAGCAGCATGAATTCCGCTTTTTCAAAAGGAACTTTTTTGGCGATTTGATCAATCGTGCCCTCAAGGTTCAATTCATCTTCCTGTGAAAGGTTCAAGGATAAAAGCATGCGGCGATTCGGAAAATGATCTTTCATATCGCCCAACATTTTTTTCAGGCGATAAGGCGTGTCCATCAGAATGATCGCGCGTTTTTCTTTGGTAAGCTCGCGCAAAGCCTTTGCACGAGCTTCGGTTTCAGCAGGAACAAAGCCGCGAAATAAGAATTCATCAATGCGTTGGCCGCTTAAAGAAAGAAGTCCCATTAAAGCAGAAGCACCCAAAACAGATTTAACAGGAATATTTTTTTGACGGCACAAACGAACCAAGTCGGCACCAGGATCACAGAACCCAGGAGTTCCGCAATCGGTCACCAAGGCCACCATTTTCTTTTCGCACAGTGGAACCAAAGCGGCCTTATCATCCGGAGTGGAATGCTCGTCCAGAATCTCATAGGTTTTTCCTGTGATGCCGTGAACGCGCAACAATTTGGAAGCTTCTTTCGTGCTTTCGCAGATCACGACTTCGCAATCTTTCAAGATTTGCAAGGCACGTAAAGAAATCTCGCTGGTATCACCAATCGGAGTCGCCACTAGGTACAACATTAAGAGTTCCTTTGATTCAGGACAAAATTCATAATTCGTGGAAGGTCAGGAGGTGGTTCTGCCTTGCCCGAGTGGGTGCTGTCAAAAAAAATACTTTCCACATGGGGGCATTTCGCTCCCATAAGGTTTAAAATCACCGGTTCATTGTCAAAGAAGTAAACTTTGTCATATCCCTGGCGTTCTTTGGCCAGAAACCAGTCGGTTTTGTATTCAGCATCGTCCATTGCTTTATCGGGTTTAACAAAAAGAACCGCCTTGTCGTTGAGGGGCAAATTCCATTGTTGCAGCTGGCGAGTCGTCCCGGGTTCCATGCGATGCACATCCCGACCTGTGAGATAGGCGACATCCGCTCCCGCCTTCATCACTTCATGAACGTATTCCAAAGCTCCCTCATTCGGAGTGTCGTATTTCAAATAGTCATTCGAGAAAAAATGCTTACGCCAATACAAGGCGACGGCCTCTTGAAACTCGGGATGATGACCGTCCAGACCTGCTCGTTGCAAGGCATTGGTAAAGCCCCAATCTGTGTGGGCCGTTTTTATTTTTGAAAAGCAGGACACCTGCTCGGGGAAACGTTTTATGTTCTCAGGGTCCAAAGCAAAATCCATGAGGATTTTTTCAATACGTGGGCTGACATCAAAAAGGGTGGAATCCAAGTCAAAAACCACGAGGCATTTTTTTCCCTCGGAAACCAAGGAGTGAATATTGACAAGGATTTGATCGATCATGGGGCCATCCTAGCGTTTAGGGTCCAGTTAAGGCAAAGACTTTGTTAACAGGGGCGAGGTCCTTTTATAGAATGTTCTTGGGGGTTTCATGAAGCTTCTTTTGAACTGCGCTTTACTTTTGTGCGTCTTCAGTATTTCCAGCTGCAACTTTAAAAAAGCCGCGTTAGGTACTGCCGAAAATCCAATAAAATTTCATTTGGTGCCCTCGGTGGATTCAAAAGTTCTTTCCGATAATTCAAAACTTTTAAAAGAGTATTTGGAAAAATCCACTCCCTATAAATTCCAAATTACCATCCCTCAATCTTTTGTTGCGGTGGTTGAATCTTTCGGCACGAACAGAGCTGATGTCGCTGCTATCAATACCTATGGTTACTATATGGCGAATAAGTCTTATGGAGTTCAGGCACGACTCACTGTGATCCGCTATGGATTGGGAACTTATCAATCACAGTTCTTGGCCCGCAGTACGAGTGGCATCAAAACTTTGAAAGACTTTAACGGAAAGAAAATGGCATTCGTGGATCCGGCTTCTATGTCAGGATATCTCCTGCCTTTAAAAACCATGAAGGATAAAAAAATCGAACCTAAGGAAACGGTCTTTGCGATGAATCACGATGCTGTCGTGTCGATGATTTATCAGGGCCAAGTCGATGGGGGAGCCACTTACTACAGTCCTCCACAAAACGGCCAAATCGAAGATGCCCGTCGATTGGTAAAACTTCAATATCCAGATGTCGAGCAAAAGGTAAAAATCGTTGAATTGTCTGAGCCGATCCCCAATGATCCGATCGTTTTCCGTAAAGACATGCCCGAAGAAATGAAGGAAAAAATCTGCGATGTTCTTTTGCAGTGGGTGGCAACTCCCGAGGGCAAGAAAGCCCTCGATCTGATGTTAGGCGCGACGAATTTGAAAAAGTCGACGGATGCAGATTATGACAGTGTCCGAGAAATGCTTAAGCAAATGCTTCCGGCAGGAAAATAAATGAGCACACCTTTTTTGTCGGTGAAAAAATTAAATAAGACTTTTCCCAACGGCGTTCAAGCTTTGCGCGATGTCAGCTTTGACGTCCAAAAAGGGGAGTTCTTGGTGGTGATTGGTCTGAGTGGCTCTGGGAAATCCACGTTGATGCGTTGTCTGAACCGCCTGCAAACCCCTACCAGTGGTGAGATTATTTTCGAGGGCTCGGACATCGGTAAGTTTCAACGACCAGAGCAGGTGCGCTCTCTTCGCCGTAAAATGGGCATGATCTTTCAACACTTCAATTTGATTCCCCGCCAAAGTGTTATGAAAAACGTTCTAATGGGCACTCTGGGAATTAAAAAAACCTGGCCCAGTCTTTTTGGAATGTTTTCGCCGCAAGATAAAGCAGAAGCTTTGAAAAATTTGAAACTCGTCGGCATTTCGGAAAAAGCTCATCTTAGAGCAGATCAGTTATCTGGTGGCCAGAAACAACGAGTCGCCATTGCCCGCGCATTGATGCAAAATCCGACTCTCTTACTGGCCGACGAGCCGGTGGCCTCATTGGATCCAGCTACGTGTCACGTCGTGATGGATTATTTAAAGAAAATCAACCAAGAGCTCGGGATTACTGTTGTCGCGAATCTGCATTTCTTGTCTTTGGTGCGAAAATACGCGACCCGCGTTGTCGCTCTTAAAGAAGGGCAGATCGTGTTCACGGGAAAACCCGAGGAGATCACCCAAGAGTGGTTTCAAAAAATTTACGGAGAAGGGACTCAAGATGTTGCGCCGGATATTTTTTGATGCCTTTAGTATCGCATTTCTCTTAAGCTGTGCAGCCGTCGCGCTTTTCGTTGATAGCGAAGATCAGCTTTTAGACTTAGTCAGAGACATTTTTTTTGTCGCTGCCTTTATGCTCGTGGGCGTTGTCGTCGCTTGGTGGTTACGGCATACGAAAGTGCGCACGCTGGGGGGCGCTCTCTTTGATCTGCATCCCGCGACAGAACCTGCACCCTGGTATCGTACTTTTTGGGGCTGGCAGTTTGCTACTTTGCTCATTGTCTCGTTCGTCGTAGCAGTTATTAAGACGGAGTTCTCTTTCATTGAACTCTTGGATCAAAATGGCTTTGCCGGCGCGGTTCGTCTTTTCAAAGGGCTCTTTAATCCGAATTGGGAAGTTTTGCCTCGAGCCGTATTAAATATTATTGAAACGATATTCATGGCCTTTCTTGCCACAAGTATTGCCATTCCTTTTGCTTTCGCTCTTAGTTTTTTCTGTGCCAAAAACATTATGCGCGGACCGGTCGCATACCCCGTGTATCTGGCTTTGCGAACCTGCTTGAATGTGACCCGTTCTATTGAAGCCCTTATCTGGGCGATTATTTTTTCAGTGTGGGTGGGTATCGGTCCTTTTGCGGGCATGCTTGCATTGATGATTCATTCTGTGGCCTCCTTAGCAAAACAGTATTCTGAAATGGTCGAAGCTGTTGAAGATGGTCCGATTGAAGCCATCGAATCCACCGGGGCTAACAAGCTGCAAACCATTTGGTATGCGATTGTCCCTCAAGTGGTTCTGCCTTATATTTCATTTACGGTCTATCGCTGGGATATCAACGTCAGGATGGCGACAGTGATAGGTTTGGTTGGTGGCGGTGGTATTGGAACTATGTTGATTCAGTATCAGGGGCAGGCCATGTGGCGTGAGGTCGGTTGCATTATCGTCGTGATCGCCATCGTCGTATGGGCTTTGGATCTTGCCTCTGCGCATATCCGTGAAGCTTTGAAATAGAAAGGGAACATTATGGGTGAGTTTGGTTCTTATAAACTTTTGATTCGTGAAACACACATCGACTCTTATGGGCATGTGAATAACGCCACTTATCTTTCCCTGTACGAAGAAGCCCGATGGGAAGCGATTACGCCCCGTGGATTCGGCTTTAACGACATTCACCGACTGCAGCAGGGACCGGTCATTCTGGAAGTAAATATCAAATTTCTAAAAGAGATTAAACTTCGTGAAAACATCACTATCGTTTCCAGTATCATGGATTACGAAGGCAAGATCGGTCACATGAAACAGCAGATGATTAAAGATGATGGCACAGTTGCCAGCGAAGCTGTTTTTACCTTTGGATTATTTGATCTGAAAGCTCGTAAAATGATTCTTCCCACTCCGGAGTGGAAGAAAGCATGCGGTCTGGAGTAAAATTCCGGCCTTCCAAATGATCGACCATCGCAGCTTTCATTTCCTGCCATCTTCTTTGACCGACGGAGGCAGGATCGATCATCAAATGATGAAAAATCGACTGCCAGCTGAAAGGACGTTTGTGCACCATAAACGTCTTCCATGCGTCCAATCGATAATTCGCAATAAAAGTCCGAAGGCCCGAAGGGCTGATCAGTTCATCCAGCGGATCAATAAATAGTAATGTCGGAACGTTGATAGCCTTGCGTTTGGGATGGCGATTGGCGAAGTTTGCAAGTTCAAAGGTCGCGCGATAGGCGGAAACAGGTGTGCCTGTTGAATTTGCAAAGTAACCCTCGCGGTTGAATAAATTTGGAATGATAGTCAGGGGATTTAGCGTACTTAAGATGCGCATGATAAATGCCGTCCTGCGAATTGCGACGGCAGGTGCAAACAATACCATTTTATCAAAGTGAACGTGTTGATACTTACTCGAGATAGTCACCCCTATGACTCCGCCCAAAGAGTATCCAACGTAGTACAAAGGCATTCCATATTTCTTAGCTCGCTCATTGGCTTGACAGTAAGCGCGCAGGGCATCGCGCTCCCACATCTCCGCAGTGACGTGTTTAAAAATATTCAAATTATTGTTATGGCCCGATAGCGCCACACGCAGGACATCGATTCTGTTTTCACGGAGCACATTTTCGATCGAAACCATGCGCGCGGGATTATTGTTAAGGCCGTGAACAACTAAGGCCACACCTCGGGCGGGCTGATAGGGGGACAGCCGCCACAGCGTTCGGGAGTCGCTTCCTTTCATCAGATTCGGGCACGTCCCGGCGATGGAATCAAAAGAAAATAGAACAATAAGAATAGAAGAGAGGCCGAGAAAAAATCCATTTCTCATTTGAACATCCCCCACGAATGCCCGAACAAGTCGGTAGTAGCTCTATTCCATTTATCCTAAGGAATCGTTTTTAAGAGTAAACGAACGAGTGTATGTATTTACAGCGGTCGAGGGGGGAAGGACACAAGACTGGCCCTTCAGGCGGGTCTTGTGTTTCAATGCGAGAACATGAATCTGTGTTTAGCCCTATTTTCAGCTGAGAAGGGTATGTGCAAAAGTTTGACGAAAAATCATGGAACATTTTTGCTTAAAATGTCTAATTTCCGACAGTTAAGTCGATTGGATTTTGCTCCGATAGTTATTCCCAAGGAGCACTGAACAAATGGGAAAACAGTATTATCTTTCAAATAATGGGACTCATATTGGACCTTACACTTTTGACGTTGTCCTGCAAAAAGTTGAATCCCATGAACACCAATGGACTGATTATGTCTATGATGAAGCAATGGGTGACTGGGTTATGTTGATGGAGCATCCTGAGTTTTCAGCGAAGGTCACATCAAAACCTGCGGCACGTCCAGATTCGGCTCCCGGCAAAAAAGAAGAAGTCGCAGAAGCAATGAAAGACAAAGAGTGGTTCATCCTTAAAGAAGGTAATAACTACGGTCCTTTCTCTCCGGTTGAAGTTGTACAAATGCTTCAGGAAAAAACTCTTTTTGAATACGACTATATTTGGCATGCACGCATGGCAAATTGGAGCCGAGTAGCTGAAGTTGAAGAATTTGCGCCAGATAAAATCCGCGCGATGAAGCAATCTTCTGATACAGGTTTGGCTGAAATCTTTTTCCGCCGTCGTCATGCACGCGCAGCTTACGGTGCAAGCTTGATAGTTCATAACAATAAAACTGTTTTCCGTGGCCAAGCTTTGGAAATCAGTGCTGGTGGTGCGGGTGTCCTGATCGACAATCCGAATTTGCAACCGGGTCAATCACTGTTCCTTCACTTTCAACCTGGTGATGGAGTGCCTCCATTCAACGCTGTTTGCCAAATCGTTAGCAAACAGTTCATTAAAGAAATGGCTCCCAGAGGAACAGACGCGGTCAGATACGGCGTGAAGTTTACAACCGTGAGTCAATCGGTTCGTGAAAGCATCAAAAACTTCACGACACCAAAAGCCGCTTAAGATTATTTAGAAAACAGATTTAAAGAGTGGCAGAAAGTCTAAGACTTTTCTGCCACTTCCATTTTTGGAGCTTCGGAATCATCGATCAAAGGTGACTTAGACCCTGCCGAAGCAAATTGATAATACATACCTTGAGCGGCCATCAATTCCTGATGGGAGCCAACTTCCATGACTTCACCCTGGTTCAATACAACGATGCGATCACATTGTTCAATTGTCGACAGGCGGTGAGCAATGATGATGCTGGTTCGACCCTTGGTGATCTCGCGAGTCGCTTCCTGGATGATGTGCTCGCTTTCAGAATCGATATTCGCCGTCGCTTCATCCAGAATTAAAATATCGGGATTGAAAGCCAAGATCCGTGCAAAAGCGATCAACTGACGTTCGCCGACAGAAAGATTCGCGCCGCGTTCATCCACGGGACTGTTTAAATCACGTCCCGTGCGAGTCAATAGACCCATATAACCGGTTTTCTCGCAGGCTCTTTGAATTTGCTCGTCTGAGACCTTTGGATCGCCCAAGCCGATGTTACCGCGAATCGTACCACGGAAAATAAAGTTATCCTGTTGGACGACGCCCACATGATGGCGAATCTCTTCGCGGGCGATTTTTTCAATCGGCAAGCCATCAATAAAGATCGATTTCTCCGGAGCATCATAAAAACGCTGAAGCAAAGAGATGAAAGTGGATTTACCACTTCCGGTACGACCTACCAAAGCAATGGATTCCCCTGGCTGGAAATGCAAATTTACGTTCTTTAGAACAAACGGCAGATTTTCCTCATAGCGGAAGTTCAAATTGCGAATTTCTATGTCGCCACGGACCATGTCTGTTTTTTGCAAAGAATCCAATTCGTATTCTTTGTGTTCATCCATGAGCGTAAAAATACGTTCTGCGCTGGTTAATGAATTTTGGAACTGTTGGTATTTTTCTAAAATCTCACGCAAAGGCGGGATGAAGTCCTGGATGTTCATCAGGAACGCGACCAAGGAACCAATCGCGATGGAGTTTTCTGCACTCATCAAGCCCCCGAAATAGAGAGCTGATGTGATCGTCACCGCATTGAACAGATTCATAATCGGTTGCATCATCGCATAGGCATAGATCGAGCGCATATTTGTATCGCGATAATCCGTGGACAGGTTTGTAAAGCGATCACGATTACGACGAATACGATTATAGAGCTGAACGACTTTTATTCCATTTAGATTTTCAGCTAAGAAAGCATTGATCACGGAAAGTTTCTTTTTCTGCTCATGCAAAATATCGCGGATCTTATTGCTTAGGTAAAATGAAGCCGCAATAAAAACGGGAGCTAAAATCAAGGAAATCAAAGTCAGCTTCCAGGAAATCAGCGCCAAAGCCACGACCACAGAGCAAATCACCACGAACTGAGTGAAGACCGTGATAACACCTTCAGTGAAAAGCTCGCCCAAAGAGGCCACGTCATTGGTTAGGCGGGTAACAATTCGTCCGGTCGGAGTTTTATTGAAAAATTGCAGTGGCAGTCTTTGCACGTGATTCATCAAGTCTTCACGCAAGTGAAACAGCATGCGATTTCCAAATAATTGAAAAAGCATATTGTTAGAGAAAGAAAAACACGTACGCAAAATTTCAAGACCGAGATATGCAAAAGCCACTTGGGTGAAAAGTTCATAGTTCTTGCCCTTTACACCGTGATCGATCGCATAACCGATCAAAGCGGGTACCAAACGCGCTACTAAAGCTCCGCCAAAGACTGCAAAGATGGCAGCAAATAACAGAACTTTTTCACGGCGAGCATACGGCCACAGTCTTTTGAAAAGTACCGGGTACGTGACTTTCGTTTTCACCAGGTCTTCATTCATGAAGTTATCATTATTCATGATTCACCTCCTGACCTTGGATGCTGACAGTTTTTTGGAATGTCGGACTGACTTTTAATACCTCTTGATATGTTCCCAAGGCTTCGACTTCTCCATCGCGAAGGATCAACAGGCGGTCCACCGTTTTTAGCGAAGACAGACGGTGAGCCACGATAATGCGACTCATGGAGCCTTTATCTTTGCCAAGCTCGTTTTCAATCGCTTTTTCAGTGCGCGTATCCACGGCACTTAACGAGTCATCCAAAATTAAAACCGGGGTCTTCATAATCAAGCCACGGGCAATCGTCAGACGTTGCTTTTGTCCACCCGATAGATTTACTCCGCGCTCACCCAGCTGGGATTCAAACTGGTGTGGTAGTGACTGAATCTCGCGGGTAAGATCCACGGTCTCTGTCATGCGCAGAATATCCTGGTCAGATGCGCGCTCTGATAATCCAAAGCTGACGTTTTCAGAAATGCTTTCACTAAAGAGAAAGGCCTCTTGGGGAACCAAAAGGAAAGTCTTACGCAAAGATTCCTGCGTGATGTCTTCAATCGCATGACCGTTCACAAAAATCTCGCCTTCAGATAAAGGATAAAGACGCGTCAGCAGGTGCAACAAAGTTGTTTTACCTGCTCCCACCGGACCCATGATGCCCAGGCTTTCGCCGGCTTTCAGTGTGAAGGAAACATTTTTTAAAGCGTAAACGCTGCTGCTTTGGTGTTTGTAGGAAACATTTCTGAATTCCAGATTTTCAAAGCGTGTAATTTCAATCTTTCCGTTATCAGGAATGTCTGTGTCAGTTTTTAGCACGTCTTTAATACGATCAAAAGAAGCATAGCCTTTTTGCATCATAGAAAAGCCCATACCCAGCGCCGTCATCGGCCAGACCATTTTCTGAATATAGCGATGAAACGCAAAGAAAGTTCCGATCGTTACCGTCCCAGCATATAAATCGTCTTTCGCGACGAAAAGCAGAATGACACTTCCAGAAGTCACGCCAAACTCCATCACTGGCACGAACAGGGAATCCACTTTCGCGACTTTGTTACAAGCTTTTTCAAAAGCGGCACTGACTCCGTTAAATAGCTGTGTGCGATTGTGTTCTTGAGAAAAACTTTTGATCACGCGGATTCCGCCCACCGTTTCCTGGGCGACGCCGGTCAATTCTGAGAAGCGATCCTGTTGGATTTTATAATTTGTGTGAATCAGCTTCATCACTTTCCAGATCATCAGTGGAACCAGCGGCAGGAATACCAAAACTTTCCAAGTCCATGACCAGTTCATCATCACCATGATGGGGAAGACGATGGCGATAATGATCACACCATCTGCCAGAATCAGAAGGCCCGGGCCAATTGCTTGGCGGAAGGATTGAACGTCGTTCGTTAAAAGACTCATCAACTCGCCGACCTGATTCTTATGGAAAAAATTAGGGCCCAGGGAAGTCAAATGGTTGAAAATGCGCCGGCGAATATCTTCCGCGGCATAAGTATGAAATTTACCAAAGAAGGCCCGCCATCCCAAACGAGTCGCAGCAAGACTTGCCATCACCAAGGCAAAGATCAAGCAGGTTTTCGTGATCTCGCTCATAGGTGCGCGGGCTTCAATGCTATCGATGATTTGTTTCATCACCAGCGGATAGATCCCATCCAGCGCATTTGTGAAAAGCAAAAACAACATCCCTAAGCTGAAGGCGCGAGGATTGTTTTTTATATAAAATAAAAGAGGGCGTTTAAAAAGAAGAGCATTTTCTGAGGACTGCATCGTCGACAACTCTAATGAATATAGCGAAATCCCACAAGGGAATTGCGTCAGGTACTGATATACAGTACTCTGATTCGTGGAGGCTGGTATGTCGCAAATAGATCAGTTTTTGGCATCGTTGAAACGCGCCTTAAAGGCAAAGAATGTGCTGTATAGGGATTTGGCTAAAGCGTTAAACCTCAGCGAATCCAGCGTGAAGCGTATTCTTTCCAGTAAAAGCCTGAGCTTAGAGCGGTTGGAAGAAATCTGTCGTGTAGCTGATCTTAGTTTTTCAGAAGTCGTTAAGTCTGCGAACCTGGAGGATGGAACTCAGATTTATCTTCTGACAGATGAACAGGAGCGTGCGTTGGCAGAAAACACCCGTTTACTGCATTACTATATGTTGCTTCATGATGAGCGCACTCCGCAAAAGATCGAAAAAGAATACCAAATTCCGAAAGCGGAAGCCCAAAAGTATCTTTTCCAGCTGGACCGGTTGAATTTGATCGAGCTTCATCCCCGCGACAAAGTAAAATTCAAACGTCATGGATTTTTGCGTTTTCGCAGAGATGGGCCGATCGGAAAAGCCCTTTTTGAGCAGATGAAAGCGACTTATTTGATGTACGATTTCAAGCCTGAGGATTTCGTGCGCTTTACACTTATCAAAATCAGCCCGTCCACTTTGGCGAAGTACAAAGGCAAAATGGAAAAGCTTGCGATGGAAATGCAGGAAGATTCGCGATTCGATGCTGAGCACAACACCGCAACAGTGGATGCGGGTGTTTTAATGGCTTATCGTCCGTGGACATATTCCTACATGGGCGCAATCAAGAAAAAAGAATAGATCTCCAGAAAATTTGTTTTATTTCAAGAGCGGTGGTGTGTCGCTGATCCTTGGTTGCGCTGTCACCGCTCCTTTGCGAATCTTGAAGTCATGAGAACCTTGCTTTTGTCATGCCTGAGCGGCATCGCCATCTTATTGTCATCAGCTTTATCTTCGGCGACGAATGCGCCGAATTCTATGTTCAACCGCAAAACGACAACAGGGCAAAATCTTTATCAAGCGGTTTTGGCTCAAGGGCTTCCTGAAGAACCTGTGAATCTTTTATTTCGCATGTTCGATTACAATGCAGGTCGTATTGCGAATACCAAAACGGCAGTGATCGTCGATTATTCTCTTATATCTACGGAAAAGCGATTGTATTTCCTGCATCTAGATACGGGTGTGGTGGAAAGATTCTATGTCTCTCACGGAATCAACTCTGGAGTGTTAGAAACCCGTAGTTTTTCAAATCTGCTGGATTCCTGGAAAAGCTCGATTGGCTTTTACTATGCAAAAGGGACCTATAACAGCGCAAAGAATGGTCCTTCTTTAAAGCTCGAGGGGATTGATAGATCCAACGATGCAGCTCGCGATCGGTTGATTGTTTTGCACGGAGCAAAATATGTCAGTGATGATTTCATTCAGCGCAACGGTCGCTTAGGTTGGAGTCAGGGATGTTTTGCGGTGGCACTTGAAGCACTGCCTGTTCTCCTAAACTCTTTGCAAAATGGCAGCCTGCTTTTGTCCTATCATAAAGATCTTTGGAAATATGCGCGCCAGTATCCAACCGAACAAGAGGTGATGGGTAATGAAGTGGTGCCGCCAGGAGTGAACGCCAGAATCACTCCGGAAGAACAAGTGGATCCGGTCACTCCTATCACTCCAGGGGATAGCGAAGAGTACGGAATTTTTTCTAGGTACTTAAAGACTCTGACAAACCTGCGATAAAGATTTTCAATTTTGCTTGAATGCTTTCGACATCAGTTCCAAGCAAGATGCGATCAAAGAACATTGATCCATGGAAGTAGGTATCGAAGATCTCCATCGCTTGGCGAAGATCGACATCTTTTTTTACTTTTCCTTGAGTGCGAAGTACTTCGAGGCGCTCAATAACTTGATTGATATAAAGGCTGATAGGAGCGATTTCGCGAATGCGTTTCAAAAATTTCGCGTCGACAAGACATTGGCCCAGCACGATTTTAAAAAACTCCTCGTCCTTTTTGCAATGATGTTCGAACATAGAGTCCACCAATGAAGTTAACTCTTCGTGCACTGTTGCTTGCGCTGGGTACATAAGCGCATCTTGTTGAACTTTATCTTTGATATGTGTTTCGCAGACAGCAAGCAGAAGTCCCATTTTGCCGTCGAAATAGCGGCCAATGAGAGATTCATTGACCTTGGCTTTATCGGCAATCATGCGCGTTGTTGCGCCGTTAAAACCATGTTTAGCAAAGATATCCTCAGCTGCCTTAAGCAGACGCTCTTCAGATGCGGAACGGTCTCTTTTTTTAGTCTTAGATCGAGATACGGTCTCTTTTTGATCCGTATTTTTCGCTAGAACTTGAGATGTGTCTCCCATTTTGAGCTCCTGAGTTATCTATTTTAAAGCCCATAAGGCATTGAAAGTACTTATTAATAGTAAATGTATCATAAAATATGGACGTCGACAAGTAAGTAATTGCTTGAGTACTTCGTTAAAATACCGTAAAAGTATGTAAGTAAGTGATTACTTATTAGTGAATCAGGAGATAGACCCATGATGAACCAGGGTGGACCTAAAAACGACAGATGTTTTGTACTACGAGCTGCGATGGCTTTCCTTCTCATAGGAATAGCGGCAACGAAAGCTCAAGGTGTCACATTGACTCAATATCTCGAGCAAGTGCAGACCGACAGTAACAGTTATAAAGGAACTACTACGCAGGCGGAAGGTAACAACCTTGAGGCCCGCGAAGCAGATTTAATCTTCACACCAAAACTGTTTGCAGAATTCAATACAGGTCATGACGGCAAACCCAGTCAGCCGAAAATGTATGATCGTGTGAATACTGAAACTTATTCTTTGGGTATCACTCAGCAGTTCGATTTCGGTTTGCAAAGTAAGCTTTACTACACGATGCAAAAGACAAAGTTCGACAATGCAGGGTCTGCATTTACGATGTCTAAATACTGGGATGCCACTCCAAAAATCGAATTAACCATGCCTGTATGGGGCGGTGGTTTCGGTGTGACATCTCGCGCGAACGAAGATTTAGTCCGTCAAAGTAACTATGCAGAACAATATCAAGCGTCCTACCAGTCAACCGCATACTTGGCGCAAGCTGAATCCGCGTACTGGAAATTGTCGGCTTGGTCTGACGTGGTGAAGATCCAGGAAGCCGCTTCTAAATCTGCACAAGATATTATGAGTTATGTCAGCCGTAAACGTAGCATGAACCTGGGTGAGCAAGCCGACGTAGTTCAAGCTCGCGCCCTGGTTGAAGCCCGTGGTTTGGAATTGCAAGTGGCGCGCAATGAACAGCGCGAAGCTCTGCGTAACTTCAATAAATTTTTGAACAGACCAGCAACAACTCCGGTGGATAGCCTTGAAACAGTTCCCTATGCGGAGCTGGAAAAAATCACAGTACCGACGGCTCGCCCAGGCGAACGTTATGATGTGAAAGCGACGCAGGCTCAATTGCAATCGGCGAAGGCCAATGCCGTTGTGGTGAAAGAGCGCAATCGTCCATCTTTGGATATCTATACGACCTATGCGTTGAATGGCCGTGATGATGACTATAACCAAGCAATGAAAAACGCTGGTTATACAGACACAGACACGGGTTACATTGGTATGCGTTTCAACATGCCTTTGAATTTCGGGGCTGCGGGAGATACCAAAGCCGGTGCGGATAAAAACGTCAGAGCCGCTGAATACAATCGTCAGTATGCAATGTATGCGCAGGAACAAGACTGGATCAATTTAACTCAAAATATTACAGATGCGCGCGACAACTTGGTGTTGTTGGGTAAAATTGAACAAGCGCAAAAAACTAAATTGGACGTGGAAAGAACACGTCTTCGTCAGGGTCGTACAACGACGTACCAAGTGTTGTTGTTCGAGCAAGATTATTCAGCTTCCGCTTTGAACCGCGTGAAGTCTGCAGCGAATATCCTGGCACTTCAAACGCAAATCAAACTTTACCAAGCCTCTCCTGAGGAAGGGAAATAGTCATGAGCTTACCTAAGATTTCCATCAGCAGACCGATTTTTATCACCTGCATAACCATTGCGATCGTTGTTGTCGGTTGGGCCGGATACAAATCCATGCCGGTCGACTTATTTCCTGACGTTTCCGTTCCGGTTGTAACCGTACAGACAACATATAAAGGTGCGGGTCCTTCCGAAATCGAAACACTCGTGTCTCGTCCTATTGAAGACGAAGTCAGTACGATTTCTGGTATCAAGCGTATGACTTCCAAAAATATGGAAGGTGTTTCGCAAGTTATCGTGGAGTTTGTTTCCTCGGTGGACTCTAAGTACGCGGAACAACAAGTACGTGATAAAGTAAATATCGCGAAACCTAAACTTCCTGACGAAGTGGATGATCCAGTCATCAAAAAATTCGACCCGTCAGATACACCTATCCTGATGGTTGCTTTGTCTTCAAAAGGTAACATTGGCGACGCGGCTCTTTACGATATCGCTGACCAGATGATCAAACCTCGCTTGGAACAAGTGAACAACGTGGGTGCAATTGACATCCTGGGTGGCCGTAAAAGAGAAATCCATGTTCTTTTGGATCGTAACAAACTAAGAAGCCGCGAGATCTCTGTAACGCAAGTTGCAGGACAAGTGGGTGCCATGGGGCAGAACATTCCATCTGGAAAAGTAAACCAAGGTGGTAAAGAGCTGGTATTCCGTGGTTTGGGTGAATTTAGAAATACTGCTGACGTTGCAGACACTCTCGTAAACCTTTACGGAAATGAAGTTCCAACACGCGTTTCTGACTTGGGTGTTGTGAAAGACACTTTGGAAGATGAAGCTTCACGTGCGTTTGTAAATGGTGAAAAAGCGATCTTCTTGCAAGTTTATCGTCAATCCGGTTCAAACACGGTGAAAGTGGCGGATGACGTTATCAAGCAAATGGAAAAAATCCGTCCAGAGCTTGAAAAAATGGAAGGCGCGCCACAAATCAAACTTGTGACCAACGCTTCTCAGAAAATTAAAGACAATCTTTATGACGTGAACGAGACGATCATCATCGCGATTCTTTTGACAGTTATCACGGTGTTCTTCTTCTTGGGTAGCGTGCGCACGACATTGATCACGGCCGTATCCTTGCCAGTTTCATTGATCGGTGCCTTTATGTTGATGAAGCTTGCGGGCTTCTCTTTGAACATCGTTTCGATGTTGGCTTTGACTCTTGCGGTAGGTCTTCTGGTCGACGACGCGATCGTTGTCGTGGAAAATATCTATCGTCGTATGCAATTAGGTGAAAACTCTCTGGTGGCAGCGGAAAAAGGAACAACAGAGATTCAAATGGCCGTTATGGCGATCTCGCTGGTGGTTATTGCCGTATTCGTTCCAGTAGGTACGATGTCTGGTACCATTGGACAGTTCTTAAAGCAGTTCGGTTTCACGATCGTATTCTCGATGATCATCTCTTGGTTTGTCGCTATGACGATCATTCCGATGTTGACGGCGTACTTTGCCGGTGAAGGGCACGGGGGCCATGGTGTTTCTCATGAGGACTTCAAGCCAACAAGCATTTATGACAAAACATTGGGCCGCTTGGTTCGTGGTTTTGACCGTTTCCAGTCAATGCTTGAAAGTTATTACGAAAAACTTCTTCGCGTAACTTTGCGCCATCCAATCATGACGATTGTGGCGACATTGATGATCTTCTTCTTGTCGATCTATACGGTGACGAAAGTTCCAGGAACATTCATCCCGGATGATGACTCGGGTGAGATCACAGTCACGCTCGAGATGACTCCAGGTACAAGCTTGGATGGTATGCAGGAAGTTGCTGATAAGGTTGATAAGATCCTTCATGCGGATCCGGCCGTTGATTACACGACGATGATCGTTGGTAACATCTATGGGGAGTCCAACAAGGCCAGCTTCTATGTCAGAATGAAGGACGTGAAAGGCAGAATGAAAACGGAAGCTTTCCGTGATCATTTGCGCCAACAGTTCTCTGATTTTGCCTTCGCGAATCCAGTTGTAAAAAAATACGACTCAACTGGTGGTATGGCTCAACAACCGTTTGTCATGAATATTATTTCTCCAGATCCCAAAGATCTTGAGTCTTCAGCTTCTAAGTTGATCGAGACGTTGAAAAAAGATCCGCGCTTCAAAGACGTGGACTCGAATTTCCGTCCTGGTAAACCAGAAATGCAAGTTGAGTTGAAGCCCGGAGCTGCTAAAGCTTACGGTATCAATACTTCAACGATGGGTGCCGAGCTCCGTGCGCAAGTTGAAGGTATGACACCTGCCAAGTTCCGTGAAAAAGGACGTGAGTACGAAGTACGCGTGCGTTTGATTGAAAACCAACGTGACTTGAAGCAAACGTTTAATGATGTCTATGTTCCAAACGTGAATCGTAAGTTGGTTCGTTTGAAAGACGTTGCTAATGGGGATCTTTCTTCTGGTCCGGCTTCAATCGATCGTATGGACCGTGGTCGTTACATTCAAATCACTGCGGGCTTGGCTCAAGGTGTGGGTGTAAGTACCGTTATCGCTGACGTTGCGAAATGGACTTCAGAGGGTGAAAATAAATTCCCTGCGAGCGTTCGTTATAACTTCGGTGGTGATGCGGAAAATCAACAAGAGCTTGCGGGTTCAACCGTGATGGCATTGGGCTTTGCCGTGATGTTCATCTACTTGATCCTGGCTTCCTTGTATGAATCGTTCATCACTCCAATCACGATCATGGTTGCGTTGCCACTTGCACTTTGCGGAGCCTTCTTGGGTCTGTATCTTGCGAATCAAATGCTTTCAATGTTCGCGATCTTTGGTTTCTTTATGTTGATTGGGGTGGCGGGTAAGAATGGTATCTTGCTTGTCGATACAACAAATCAGTTGATGGCCGAGGGTAAATCTCGTGCTGATGCCTTGGTGCAAGCGGGTAAAACCCGTCTTCGTCCGATCTTGATGACGTCCTTCGCGTTGATCGCGGGTACGTTGCCAGTGGCAATCGGCATGAATGCGGCATCAAAAACTCGTACCTCTATGGGTGTGGCAATTATCGGTGGTATGATCTCATCGACAATTCTAACCCTGATTGTGGTGCCTGCCGTATTCACGTATGTCGATCGTTTCAGAGTTTGGGCTAATAAGCTTGGCAGTAAAATGACTTCTGCTACAAAAGAAGAAACGTCTCACGAGGAAGCCACGGCTGGCGCACCACGCGAAAGTGGAGTCAGTGACTATGCCGTTACAGCACCCGAAAAATAGTGAGAAGAAAATTGTCGTAATTATCGGTGGAGGTTTCGCGGGATTAAATGCCGCGAAATCTCTGGCCAACAAAGACCAGGTTCACGTTGTTTTAATCGATCAGCGCAATCATCATCTGTTCCAACCGCTTTTATATCAGGTTGCAACTGCTGGCTTAAATCCATCCGACATCGCCGTTCCCATTCGCGCACAGTTTTCCAAAATCGAAAATGTCGAAATTCACATGGGCCGAGTGGACAGTGTGAATTTGGAACAGAAGTATATTGTGTCAGATGGCATAGAGCTTTCTTATGACTATTTGATTGTGGCAGCGGGGGCTCAACACAGTTATTTCGGAAATCCCGAGTGGGAAGAATTCGCTCCGGGTTTAAAAACTGTTGAGCAGGCGACGGAGATTCGTCGTCGCATTCTTTCTGCATTTGAAGCGGCGGAGAATGAAACAGATCCAGAAAAACAAAAGTCTTTGCTGAATTTCGTTGTCGTGGGAGCAGGCCCCACAGGAGTTGAGCTCGCGGGAGCCATCGCTGATATCGCGCGAACGGTGTTGGTGAAAGATTTTAATCATATTAATCCCGCGAATGCGCGCGTACTGCTGGTCGAAGCTGGCCCAAAAATTCTGGCGTCATTTCACGAAAAACTCTCGGAACACGCGCTGCAGGATTTAAAAGACATCGGTGTCGAAGTGCGTGTTTCCTCACGCGTCGAAAAAATAGATGAAAACGGAGTGATAATCGCCGGCGAGTTTATACCGTCCCGTTCTGTTTTTTGGGCGGCTGGTGTCCAAGCTTCTCGAATGAAATTCACTCCAGACGTCGCTAAGGATCGCGCGGGTAGAGTTATTGTTCGAGATGATTTTTCAATTGAGAATTTCCCTGACACTTTTGTTATCGGCGACATGGCGAATTTTGAAATCGAAAAAAATAAATCTTTGCCAGGTTTAGCTCCTGCGGCAATGCAAGCTGGTAAATTCGTAAGTAATGTGGTACTACAAAGTATCAAAGGGAAAGCGCGAAGCTCCTTTAAATATTTAGATAAGGGCCAGATGGCCACTATCGGAAAAAGAAAAGCGATCGCTCAGTATAACTCACTGAGATTGACTGGAGTCATCGCTTGGTTAGCTTGGTTGTTCGTTCACGTTTTATACCTGATCGGATTCAAGAACAGAATTTCTGTCATGGCAGAATGGACGTGGAGTTACATCTTCTCCAAACGCGGAGCACGTCTAATTACATCAAGAGATTGGAAGCTAAAGAACTAATAAAATTTGAACTCAACAGATTTTTAATTGTAACAATAATAGAAGCAAAATAACTACCCAGGAGACAAAAATGGCGAAATTATTTATTCAGGACTTGCCGACAGAACAAGAGTTAAAAGCTTCTTGCGGAGATCTGCACACGGAAGAGGTGGATGCAGGAATTCTTCACTCGAACCTTCTTTTCATGAAGGTGGCAAATGAGTTGGACAATCACCTTGAAGGTGTACTTTCCAAATACAGTCTTTCCAGCGGACGATTCACACTTCTTTACATGCTAAGAAACGCACCAGAGGGATTGAGCCCTTCGGCGCTGGCTTCCAAAGCAGGTGTTACACAAGCGACGATTTCGGGCTTGTTGAACAATATGGAGAAGAACGAATTGATCGTGCGTGAAACACATGTAAAGGACGGTCGTTCTTTTGTGATCAAATTGACACCAAAAGGCGACAGCACTTTGAAAGAGATTTTCCCACAGTGGTATCCACGCTTGAAAGAGTTCTGGGCGCAACAGTTCACTCAAGAACAATTAGTTGCCTTCAAAGCGACTCTCGAAGAAATGATCAAGAAAACCGAAGTCCTCGGGACTGAAGGTTAGTCCTCGGTCCCTCGGACCGATTCATATTCAGCCGGGCCTTGATAGGAAACACAGGGCCTGGTTGCAATCTAACAAAATTCCAATAGCCCCGAACTTTTCCCATAGAATAAAGGTGAGACTTTAAATCTTGATCGGGAGGTTTGTTATGGCTTCGATTCCAATGCAAGACAGCGACATGTCGAAATGTATTAAAGCCTGCATGAACTGTACAAAGGCTTGTATGGAAGCTCTTCATTATCTGTTGCAGCAAGGGGTATCTGGGAAGCAGGTGGCGATGTTGCACATGTGCGCAGAGGCTTGCCAGCTTTCTTCAAAAATGATGCTCGCGGATCTTGAATTCCACCATCAAGCGTGCGAACTGTCGTTTGAGCTTTCGACAGCTTGTGCTGCGATCTGTGCTTCGTATGATGACGAGATGATGGCAAGATGTGCGGAAACCTGTCGACATTGTTCCGAAACCTGCAGAGGTATGGCAGGTATGACGGTGCATATGAAAGGTACTGCAAAAGATCTTCGCAGCACCCTTCCTTCGACGCGTCTATAATTCAACTATGTCGTCAATGATGCCTGCTTTCATAAGCGTGGTGAATAACTTGGTGTTGTCAGCAGGCGAGATGACTTCCGAAAAGCCCGAAAGCGCTTCTGAAATGTTTTTGCCTTCCTGCAAATCCAAAATGATTTCTGCGTGCGTGGGATCGATCGAATCCACCAAGAGCTGACCTTCTTTTTTGTAAATCAAAACACTCTCTGGCTGATTCCAATTGATTTCTTCGTAAGTATATCGCGGTTCTTTGCGTCGATTCCATAAGGCAGTGACGGAGTACATGCTTTGGAAGATTCTCATCGCTGCGATAAAACTGATGCGGAAGTTATTAGAGTGTTCAAAAGGCTTGATGTCTTCCAAAGGCACAGGATTGGGTGTGGCTGCATTTTGCACTTCTTTTAGCAACCATTCAAACTTTGCCAGATCCTGCAGAAATGGAATCCCACGGGTTCTTGTCGTGACTCCCAGGTATTCACTGAAATTCGCACCATATTCTGACAGACGAAACGGAACTGTGGGTTGAGATTCGATGAATCGCGCCGTTATCTCATGAAACAAATCAGGTCCCAAGACCCAGGCGACGGTTTCATAGGTTTTCGCCAAGGCTCCTGCAAGTTTTGAATAATAGATGTCATGGTAGATTTCGAATCCTAATTCTAACGGCAGGTTTCCCGCGGGGCGCAGATGAGTCAAAGAGGCATCGTCCGCTTCTCCGTTCAGAACATTTTTTTTAAACAGATGCTGTGCTTCGCTCAAGCTCATTGTTGTTCTCCAATATAAAAGAAGCTTTGATCACTTCCATTTCCAGTTCACTGAATTCAGGAATATTGCGCTGTCTTTCCGTCGCGATCGGCAAGTGGCGAATTTGTGGCGACAGATACTTAAATAAATCCCATACAGGTCGTGTGATTTCTGACGCTTTTCGGTCCAGCCAATAGGACTCCGTTTCAGTTGGACCCGACAGATGGATCTGTACGACGTGATTTAGGGGAAGCTTTTGCAAATACTTGTGAGCATTGAATCCATGATTTTGAGAATTCACAAACAACGCTCCTAAATCCAAGACCAAGCCGCAACCTGTGCGTTTTGCAACTTCACCTAAAAATTCCACTTCACTGTTTTCATTGTTGGTGAAATCCACATAGGTCGCGATATTTTCTAATGCAATTGAAGTCTTAAGCTGACTTTGAACGGAATCTATATTGTCGCAAACGACTTCTAGACTTTCCTTATTTAAAGGGAGGGGAAAAAGTCCATGCAGATTTTCTCGGGTGCCACCGGTCCAAGCCAAGTGATCAGATACAAGAAAGGGTTCCACACGTTCGATTAAGTTTCTGAGCTCGCGCAAGTAAAGAGGGTCTACTCCGCCGGCAGAACCAATATTTAAATGAGAGCCGTGAAGCGCGATAGGATAATCGTGGCGCAGGTTTTCTAAAACTTCCATCGAGCGGCCCAATGGACTCATATAGTCTTCGCTGGAGGCTTCAAACCAGGCAACGTCGGTAAGCGGTTGTTGTTCTAAATAAGAAAAGTGGGAGGGATGAAGTCCCATCCCCACTTTAAAGTTTGGAGTTTGATATCTCATTTTGCTTTTCCTGGGATGATAGCTTCACCCTCGATATCAATTTCGACATTATCTCCAACGACAACACCGCCTGTTTCTAAAGCTTTATTCCAGATTAAACCGAAATCTTTGCGATTCAGTTTTGTTTCGATTTCAAAACCAACGCGGCGAATTCCCATCGGATCCGTTACGGCGCCTTTGTATTCCACTTCGAGCGTCACATCTTTGGTAACACCGTGAACGGTTAGCTTGCCTTGAACCTCTTTGGGTTTGGCATTCTCGTAAATGACTTTGGTGCCTTTAAATTCGATCGTTGGAAATTTTGCGACATCCAGGAAATCAGGGCTTTTCAGATGCTTATCGCGATCGGCTTGATTCGTATTGATCGAATCGGCGTGGATTTTTACGACAACATTATCTAGCTTTTGCGATTTTTCATCGAAGTCGAAGCTGCCTTCAAATTTATCAAAGGTGCCTTTTACTTTCGAAATCACCATGTGAGGGACTTTGAATGTGATGTTGGTGTGAGCCGGGTCGATTTGGAATTTGGCGGCCTGGGCGGATGTTGCTAAAAATGAGAACATCAACACTGAAGTTAGTATCTTCTGTGAGCGCATAGGGACTCCTTTTGTTATATTATTTTTGAACTAGCAGATATGGTTTTTTAAAGAATGATTTCGGGCAAATTACCAATCAGAAAACGCTTCCTGGAATGCTGAATTACACAGTCATGGCTTCACCACGAGCGGCAGTTTTAAATCTGCTGGTCGCACACCCGCAGCTTCGTCGGCACGCCATCCGGGCTCAACCGTGGCTCGCCTGCGCGAGTGCGCGCCGTCGTGGCGCCCACGGAGGCCGACTTCGTGCGGGCATGCGCCCATCAGCTTTAAAACTGCCGCTCGTGTTGAGCAGACTTTGATTCACAATCCGTTGCTTTAGATTTTTTCGAAGTGGCAATAAAAAAAGGAAGGCATCGAGCCTTCCTTTTTTAGTTTTGGGAGTTTTTGGAATTATTGATTCAGGTCTTGTTCGGTGCCTGGGGTTAGGTGGTTTTCGCAGGTTAAGTTGAGTTCGGTAACTTTTTGGCCTGTGATGATCATTTGGATCGTGTTGGGTTGATTAGCAGTGCCGGATGTGATGTCCCATTTTACCGAGGCTACTTTGAATCCTTGCTTTGGGGCGCAACCTACGCAGAACGCTGTGATCAGGCTGTTGAGATCGCCTTCGACGCCAGCCTCGGCATCCACGCCGTAGCTCGCGTCGTTTTCAACGGTAAGGGTGCCTGGGTCGCCTGATAGGGCGTACGTTCCCACGGTGAAAGTGTATTTGCCTGTTTGATCTTTGCATACGGCCTGACCTGTGGGGGCTGCGAATGAAAACATTGGGAACAGTAGCGCTGTGAGAACGATTTTAATCATGGGACTCTCCTTTTGGTTACAGAGGAGTTTTGCATTGGATATGCCAAATGTTTCGGCCAACTGAATCGCACCTCGTTGCGGGTTGAACTGCCGAATTAATTTACAGAGGACAAATTAAGTTCTTCACTGAGCGAAGGGCGGTTTTTTACCTACGAACATAGGGCAAAAAAAAAGGGAGCTCGACGAGCTCCCTTTGGTGGTTTTTAGCGGGTGGTTCTGAAATTAAAATTTCAAAAGAGCGCCGACATCCAATTTACCATTAGATGTTACTTTTCCGTTCAAAGCTGGGATTGGTTTTGCTGAACCAAGTACTGCAGCTTTAACGTCTTGCCATGATTTTTCCGGGTGAGCTGACCAGTAAAGAGCCGCTGCGCCTGCAACGTGTGGAGTGGCCATTGAAGTTCCGTCCCAAGTGGCTTTGAAACCGTATTTGTCGATCACGATGTCAGAGTAGTTGTTGAATACTGTTGTTGAGAACACAACCACACCCGGTGCGCCGATGTCTACTGAACGGTTACCCCAGTTAGAGAAAGAACCCAGCTGGTCTTTTGCGTCGATCGCTGCCACAGAGATGATAATATCGTGCGGGTAGCTTGATGGGTAAGCTGGTGCAGAATCGTTGTCATTATCATAGCCAACGCCTTTGTGACCATTACCTGCAGCTGCGATGAACAGAACGCCTTTGTCTTGTGCGAATTGAACGGCATCACGCAAAGCTTTGTTTTCTGCGCCTGCATTTGGATCTTCACCTTCAGAGCCCCAAGAGTTGCTCATGATTTTCGCGCCATTGTTCACAGCATAGTTGATCGCTTTGATCGCGTCCGCAGTTGTGCCTTGGCCTTTTTCAGAGATGAAACGCAAAGACATGATTTTTACATTCGGTGCAACGCCTGCGATACCTTTGCCGTTGTTGTTGCGAGCGGCAACGTTACCAGCGCAGTGAGTACCGTGACCTGGATTCCCACCTTTGAAAAGGATATCAAGTGGCTCCATCGATAGGTCATAAGGTTTGTTGTCGTTAGAAACAAAGTCCCAACCGATTGTATCGTCGATGTAACCATTGCCATCATCGTCGATACCGTTGTTGGCGATCTCTTTTGGATTTCTCCAAAGATTCGGCAACAGGTCTTCGTGAGTGTAATCAACACCCGTATCGATCACGGCTACAACCATTTCTGGTGAACCTTGAGTGACTTTCCAAGCTTCCACCACGCCGATATTGTTCATGCCCCATTGTTTGTCGAACAATGGATCCGCACCTGGTGTTGATTGCGGAGCGTTAGGAATTTCTGGGTTGTCTTTGATCGCCAAAACCTGTGGTTCTGGGTTGCGACGCAACATTTTCGCCAAAGCGGCTCTGCGCAATGGATCTTGGATGCGATAGTCTTCCATCAGATGGATTGGATAGTTCGGTTGAACGTACTCAACCGCTGGATTTTTCACCAAAGTATTTAAACTCATGGACTTCGGAGCTTGAACACGAACTAGACTTTCCGTGATTTTCTCTGTTTTTGCCCCTTGGATTTCTACATCTTCGTAGCCCGGTGCTAGTTTAATAAGCAAATCTTGCGTTTTATGCTGAGCTTGAGCGCCCAAAGCGAATGCAAGAACGGCGGCAGATGTGAACACAGCCATCTTAGTCATGAAAACTCCTTTCAAAACAATCCTTGTTATGTGGTTACACAGTTCGATTTCTAAACTGATGTTTGAGTCGAAATTTAAGTCTGTGTTCAATCGAGAGGAGAATCAATTTCATTTGCGACGACTATGGGTTTTGCTAGGGTGCGTTGAAGTTGCGCGCAGAGAGGTTTACGATGAGTATCTAGTTGTCAGGACTACGGTTTTTCGTTAGTTACTTAATGATAGCTAATTGAAATTGCAGAGGTGTATTTATGCACAAAGATCAAGTGCAAGGTTCCGCGCTCGGAACTCAAGCAGCAGACGATCAGTCGCGCGATGTTGCGTTTACGACGAAGCTCGATCATATCGTTGCTTGGGGACGCAAAAACTCATTGTGGCCAATGCCGTATGGTACTGCTTGTTGCGGTATCGAATTCATGTCGGTGATGGGACCGAAATATGACCTAGCTCGTTTCGGAGCCGAGGTTGCACGTTTCTCTCCTCGTCAAGCAGACTTACTTGTGGTTGCTGGTACGATCACTGAAAAGATGGCACCTGTCATCGTTCGTATCTACCAACAAATGCTTGAACCTAAATACGTAATCTCCATGGGCGCATGTGCAAGCTCTGGTGGTTTCTATCGTGCGTACCACGTTCTTCAAGGCGTTGATAAAGTCATCCCTGTCGACGTGTACATCCCAGGTTGCCCTCCAACACCAGAAGCGGTGATGGACGGTATTATGGCTTTGCAAAAAATGATCGCAGATCACACTCCACGCCCGTGGAAAGACAACTGGAAGAGCCCATATGAGCAAGCTTGATACACTAAAACAAAATCTAGCGGGTCGTTTTAATACTGCGAACTTCAAGTTCATCAGCGCTGTGGGCGATGATGTGATCGAAGCTCCAAAAGAAGACGTGCCAAAACTTTTGATGTACTTGAGAGAATCGGGTTCATTCGACTTCCTGATGGACGTTTGCGGAGTGGATTATCCAACTCGCGAAAAACGTTTTGACGTGGTCTACAACTTGTTCTCCTCTAAAGACAACTCTCGTTTGCGTATCAAAGCGCAAGTGGGCGAGGGCGAGTCTATCGGGACAGCGATTCCAGCTTACCGTGGTGCAGACTGGTTTGAACGCGAAGCTTACGACATGTTTGGTATCAAATTCGAAGGTCACATGAATCTTCGCAGAATTTTGACTCACCACCAATTCGTGGGCCATCCGCTTCGTAAAGACTACGATGCCGATCATCAACAATCCTGCACGGCTTCTTTGCCAATTCACTTCAACAACGAACCGGGCTCTCCTGGTGACGTGTTGAATGATAAATATGTTCCTTTGAACATCGGTCCTGCCCATACAGCAATGCACGGAACACTTCGTGTGATGGCGGAAATGGACGGGGAGACAATCGTTCGTTGTAACAACGAAATCGGTTACCTTCACCGTTGTTTCGAAAAAATGGCAGAGACTCACCCGTACAATCAGGTGATTCCATATACGGATCGTTTGAACTACTGTTCAGCGCCAATGAACAACATTGGTTACTGTAAAGCAGTGGAGCGTTTGTTGGGCGTTGAAATCCCACCAAAAGCCCAAGCAATGCGTATCATCCTTGCTGAGCTTTCCCGTGTTATCGACCATACGATTGCAATCGGTACTGGCGCGATGGACTTGGGTGCTTTGACTTCTTTCTTCTATATGTTCGGTTTGCGTGAACAAGTTTATACATTGTTCGAAAAACTGTGCGGTGCACGTCTTACGGTTTCTATGACTCGCGTAGGTGGTATGGCTCAGGACGCACCAGAAGGTTGGTTCGACGAAGTTTTGGCTCTTTGTAAAGAGCTTCGCCGTGGAACTGACGAAATGGCGGGGATGGTTGTCGACAATAAGATCTTCATCCAACGTACTCGCAATGTGTGCCCGGTTTCTGCAGCTGATGCGATTCAATGGGGCTACACAGGTCCAATGCTTCGTGCTTCTGGCGTGAATTTAGATATCCGCAAAGCCAACCCATATTATGGATATGACCAACTAGATTTCGACATCCCAGTTGGTACTTCTGGTGACATCTATGATCGTTACTTGGTTCGTTTCGAAGAAATGCGCCAATCTATCCGTATCATCGAGCAAGTTTGTAAAAACGTGCCAGCGGGCGATTACACGATCCGTGATAAAGGTATCGTTCTTCCAGAGAAAAAAGACGTTTACGGAAACATCGAAGGTTTGATGAACCACTTTATGTTGGTGATCAAAGGTCTTCGTCCACCAGTTGGCGAAGTTTACGATGCAACGGAAGCGGCAAACGGCGAGTTGGGCTTCTACCTTGTGTCTGACGGCTCTGCGAACCCGTATCGTTTGAAAGTTCGTCCACCGTGCTTCGCTATTTACCAGTCTTTCCCGACTGTGGTTAAAGGTGCGATGTTGGCGGATGCAATTGCAACTGTAGCTTCCATGAACTTGATTGCCGGAGAATTGGACCGCTAGGTCCAATTCTGAAGAAGGAACATATAAATGTTTAAACTTTCTGAACAAGGCTTGGCTAACGTTAAAAAAGAACTTGCTCGCTATGAAGCGAAAGAGTCTGCGATTATTCCAAGTCTTTATATTGCACAAAAAGAAAACAGTGGCTTCATCACGCCAGATATTATCCGTCACTTGTCTCAAGTAATGGATATCCCTGAAGCGCGTATCAATGAAGTTTTCAAGTTCTATACAATGTTTAACCAAGAACCTGTTGGTAAATACCACGTTCAAGTTTGCACGAATATTTCTTGTGCTCTTGAGGGCGGTCGTGAAATGGCTCACCACATCTGCAAAGAGTTGGGCGTAAAGCTTAACGAAGTGACAGCTGACGGCCGCTTCACGGTATCCAAAGTTGAGTGCTTGGGTTCATGCGGAACGGCTCCAATGATGCAAGTGAATGACACTTACCATGAAAAGCTAACTCCTGAATCAGCGATGAACTTGTTGAGAGGTATGAGATAATGGCTGAAACTAAAGTTCTTACAGAATTCTATCATTTGCCAGAGTATCAAACTCTTGCAGGTTACAAAGCTAAAGGCGGTTACGAAACTTTGCCTAAAGCTTTGAAAATGCAACCTCAGCAAATCATCGACGAAGTGAAGGCTTCTGGTCTTCGTGGTCGTGGTGGTGCGGGTTTCCCGACAGGTATGAAATGGGGCTTCTTGCCGAAAAATGGCGAACCTCGTTACCTACTTTGCAATGCCGATGAAGGTGAGCCAGGTACATTTAAAGACCGTATGATGATGGAGCGTGCTCCACATCAGTTGATCGAAGGTATGATTATCTCTGCTTTCGCGGTGGGCTCTCATAAAGGTTACATCTACGTTCGTGGTGAATACGTATTCCCAATCGAATGTCTGAATAAAGCGATCAAAGAAGCTTACGATGCAGGTCTTCTGGGTAAAAACATTTTGGGTTCTGGTTTCGACTTTGACCTGGATGTCTACCGTGGTGCCGGCGCGTATATCTGCGGCGAAGAAACAGGGATGATTTCCTCTTTGGAAGGTCTGAAAGGCCAACCAAAATTGAAACCTCCTTTCCCAGCAGTTCAAGGTTACTTGCGCAAGCCAACTATCGTAAACAACGTGGAAACGTTGGCTGCAGTTACTTACATCGTTAAAGATGGCGCGCAAACTTACCGCAAATTCGGAACTGAGAAATCAGCAGGAACTAAATTGTTCTCTGTATCTGGTAATGTGGCTAAGCCTGGTAACTATGAAGTTCCATTGGGTTACCCGTTGTTGGATCTGATCAATAACGAATGCGGTGGCATGAAACCAGGTCGTAAATTGAAAGCGATCATCCCTGGCGGTTCGTCTGCTCCGGTTTTGACAGCTGAAGAGTGCGCGAAAGCAAATCTTGATTACGAATCCCTTGCGGGCTTAGGCACAATGCTTGGTTCTGGTGCGGTGATCGTGATGGATGACTCTCAATGTATGGTTGATATGTTGGGTGTTTTGACTCACTTCTACGCTCACGAATCATGTGGTCAATGTACTCCATGCCGTGAAGGGACTGGTTGGTTGAACAAGATCCTTCACTCGATCTTGGAGGGCCGTGGCCGTCTTCAAGATATCGATTTGTTGGTGAAAGTTGCCGACAATATGAAAGGTAAAACAATCTGCGCTCTTTCAGACGCTGCTGCTTTACCGGTTCTAAGCTTTGTAACTAAATTTAGAGATGAATTTGAATTCTACGTTCGTGAAGGACGTTCGAAAGTAAAAGGAACGACATATGCCGAAATGCACCATTAATGGCAAAGAAGTCGAAGTAAAAGAAGGCACGTCGATCATCGAAGCTATGCAAAAGACGGGCGATCGTATCGCTCACTATTGCTGGCATCCAGGATTGAGCGTTGCGGGTGTTTGCCGTCTGTGCGTTGTGGAGATCGAAGGAAATCCACGTGTTCAGATCGCGTGTAACACTATGGTTACTGAAGGCATGAAGATCAATAACACGTCTGAAAAAGTTAAAGACACCGTTAAGTGGGGTCTAGACTTCCACTTGATCAACCATCCTTTGGATTGCCCGATCTGTGACCAAGCTGGTGAGTGCGGTTTGCAAGATCAATACATGGAGTACGGTAAGTACGATCCAGAAATGGCCGAAGCGAAAGTTAAGAAACACAAAGTTGTGGATTTGGGGCCGACTGTGGTTCTGGATTCTGAACGTTGTATCTTGTGCTCTCGTTGCGTTCGTTTCACTGAAGAAGTTTCTAAAACAAACGAGTTGGGTCTGTTCAACCGTGGTGACCGTACTGAAATCGGTACTCACGATGGCATGCCTTTGGATAACAAATATTCTTTGAACACAGTCGACATCTGCCCAGTGGGTGCGTTGACTTCCAAAGACTTCCGTTTCCGTCAGCGCGTTTGGTATCTAAAAGACGGCGACAGCGTTTGTAACGGTTGCTCGACTGGTTGTAACATCAAAGTATACTACAACAAGGAAGGCCTTTTCCGTATCAAGCCGGTTTACAATGAACAAGTAAACGGTCACTGGATGTGCGATAGCGGTCGTAACGCCTATAAATTCGTAAACCGCGATGCGCGCCTTCTTAAAGGTGTGGCTCGTGGCGTGGAAATGGCTCCAGGTGCGGCAGCTAAGAATGCGAACGAAGTTTTGAAAAACACAGCTGGCGATGCGATCGCTCTGGTTTTGACAGCTCAGTACACTCTTGAAGAGTACGAAGCGATCATCAAAACGTTTGTTGAAGAATTCAAAACTAAAAAAGTATTCTTCTGGATCAACAACAAAGAAACTTTCGACAGCTTTGATGGATTGTTATCTCGCGGAGATAAAAATCCGAACACGAAAGGCTTGCTGAAAGTGATGGAAAAATACGGCATCACTGCGACTTGGAATGACTTGTCTGCAGGTCTTGCTAACGGTTCTATCAAAACTGTTGTGGTAGCGGGTCCAGAGAACCAAGTGGTATTCCCTGAATACGGCGAAAGATTGAAAGAGCTTTCTAAAGCTCAAAATTTGATCTGGATGCAATCAGGTAAGAACGAAGCTTTGTCTGCTTTGACGGGTAATGTTTGGATCATTCCAATGAAAACATTCGTCGAAAAAGACGGAACATTCATCAACTACTCTGGTCTTGAACAAAAGATCAAAAAAGTAACAACTGTGGTTTCTGAAGCTCTGACTTTGACAGAAGCGGCTTTGTTGTTGGCTGGTAAAAACTTGGCGATGCCGATGACGGCGCCATTCATGCCAACAAATCAACGTCCTGACCAAGTTGAGTTGGAACACCGTAAGAAGAATGAGTTTGTATTCAGAAGAGGTAGCCTATGAGCGTAATGCAAAATAACTCGGAAAAGTCCAAGTGGTACTTGCCGGGCGTTTTAGGTGGCTTGTCCGTAACCATGAAACACATGGTTACGAACCTTTTGAACCGCAAAAAGATGATGACTTTGAACTACCCGGAAGAGAAGTACGACTACTCTCCACGATTCAAAGGTAATCACGTTTTGACAGTGAAAAAAGACGGATCTCTTCGTTGCACAGCTTGTATGTTGTGCGCGACGAACTGTCCTGCTGAATGTATCAAAATCGTTGCAGCAGAACATAACGATCCAGCTGTTGAAAAATTCCCAATCGCTTATGAAATTGATATCCTTCGTTGCGTATTCTGCGGTTTCTGTGAAGAAGCGTGCCCAGTAGACGCGATCCGCTTGGGCCCAGAATGGCAAACTCCAGCGGTGAATGGTGGTCAGTTCATCTACGACATCAATCACTTGGCTTACCGTCCGAACTTAAAGGGTGGTATCCAGACACACGTGGACGACGAAGAACGCCACAAACAGGGTATCTAGTATCTAGGCGGTTGATGAAAAGCGGCCAGCTGACTTCGTTGTCGGCCGCTTCCATCGCTGCGACGTACTTGGAGTACGCCTCCGCGGCTGGAACCAACCTCCGCCTTGCATCTGACCACTTTTGATCAACCTTGGTTCTGGGTTGAGAATAAAAAAAGCCACCATTGAGGTGGCTTTTTTTATTTGTGGTTGTGGGCGACCTTGGCGACCGAGGGTCGCCTCGGAACCAGTATCGAATTTCTACCTTTTTTCTTTTCCCTCGCCTCCAATTTCAAATTTCCAATTTTCTCATCAAGCGGTACGCTTGATGTCAGGGGGTTTTATGAGAAGCATCTTTGTTGGTTTACTTCTAAGTTTATTGCCACTGATTTCTTTTGCGCAGGTGCACGTTGAAATTGATACTTCACCGGCGCAAGTCGAAGTTCAAATGATCGAACCTTCGGGCGATCAATACTATAACTATAATTTTGGTGCGACATTCGTGAATTCCCGCAAGTATGTGGACTTCACTGTTACTTCTGTAGGTGACGAGCCTTTGGAACTAAAAAAGCTTATGATTGCTGGTGGTTTTGTTTTTGATGCGCAAACGAATTGTCCAGATTCTTTGCCCGTGGGACAAAAGTGCACGGTTCGCACTTTTTTCTGGCCTCGTGAAAAGAAGTTATATTCTGGTCGTTTGTATATGGTATTCGCACATGGTCGTTCAATCGTGAATCTTGGTGGTCGCGGAATTTAATTCGCGACTTATTTAAGAGCTACTCTTCGCTTTCGACAGAGTTTTCATCCTGATCTTTCCCGTTTAATTTCGCACGAAATATCGGCTTATAAACGGGGAAGGCTCCAGCTAGTTTTGATTCATATAAAACAATTTCTCTGACGTGAATTTTGCCGAAGCTTTTGCGTTTAAAGGGTGAAATCATATCTTTCACGCTTTTTGGATTGCGCAGACGTGCGATGGTTAAGTGTGGAGTGAAATCGCGCTTATCGATAAACGTCAGCAGATTTCTTTCTTTCAAAATTTCATCCAGGCGATCTTTAAACTCACCCAGTGCTTTTTTATTCTGAACGCCCAGCCACAAGGTGCGCGCATCGTGTTCCGAGGAAAAGGCACTGATGTCATCGATCTTTAAATCAAAAGGTTTTGTCTGTTCACAAGCGTCCTGCAAGGCCTGACTCAAGGCTGGGATGCTGTCTTCGGGCGTTTCCCCCAGGAAACTTACGGTGATGTGAAAGTTTTCGGGTGGAACCCATTTGATCACGAGTTCTTTTTGATCCGCATTGATCTTCAATTTTTTGTAGGTCGGCAAGAAAGTTGTCGAAAGAGGATCAGTCGCGTTCAAGGCAAAGAACAGGCGTTTATTCATGATTTCATTTTAGCAGAAATTTCGGGTTCACCAAGACGTATTATCCAAACGCCTGTTAAACTGACAAAACGGGGAGATAAACCATGATTGTAATGACTTCCAAGATACAAGTGAAAGCTGAACGAGAAAGAGACTTTGTGGGCCTGGCAGCGATCGTCGTTCATCCCGCGCGCGCCGACAAAGGGTGCATGAGCTACGAGTTCTTTGAAGATCCACTTGAGCCCGGTGTTTTTATGATCATTGAAACCTGGAAAAGCTGGGAAGATCTGAACGCTCACTTGGAAAAAGACTATACCAAGGAGTTCTTTGCCAAACTTCCCAAGTTTGCGGTCATTCCACCCACCATCACGACGTATGAATCGCGTGGTGGGCAGCCGATGACCCTTTAAGAAGGATTGTTATCGTTTTTCTTTTTCGCAGGGAACAGGAGTGATAACACCATCGATCCTCCGATAAAGAAGGCGATAAGTCCCAGAGAAATTCCAATCGGAAAGTGGCCGTTAAATAGTTTGTTCAGCCAAGTCATTTTCAAGCCCACAAAGATTAAAGTCAGCGCCAGGCCGTACTTCAACAAATGGAACTTATCAACGACACCCGCTAACAAGAAGTACAGGGAGCGCAGACCCAGGATCGCAAAAATGTTAGAAGTGAATACGATCAAAGGTTCTTTCGTTACCGCGAAAATCGCCGGAACGCTATCCACAGCAAAGATCACGTCGGTGAACTCCATAAAGACCAGGGCCACGAACAAAGGCGTTGCGTAGCGCACACCATTTTGTTTTACGAAGAAGTGGTCTTCATGCATTTTGTCGGTCACGCGAATATGTTTACGCATGAACTTAATCAACCAGTTGTGGGAGGGATCGATCGTGTGTTCACTTTGGAACATCATTTTGAAACCGGTGATGATTAAGAATACGCCAAAGATCAAAACTACGGCCTGGTACTGCATCAATACCGAACCTAAAGCGATAAAGATGGCGCGGAATATCAGGGCACCGATGATACCAAAGAATAAAACCCGATGCTGATACTGAGCCGGTACTGCAAAGAAACCAAAAACCACAACGAAGACGAAGATGTTATCCACCGAGAGTGATTTTTCAATCACATAGCCGGTTAGGAATTCGAGTCCCACCTGGTTGGCGATAGCCTGGTCGCCGAATTTGTATAAGGTATAACCGTAAAGTATCCCGTTGAAGATCATCGCAAGCGAGATCCAGGCAACTGACCACAGTGTCGCTTCTTTAAAGCCGACCGTGTGCGAGTGTTTGTGAAAGACCCCTAAATCCAGGGCCAGCATACCAATAACAAACCCCAGGAATGCGAGGTAAAACCACCAATAATCCGCAAAGGGGAATAATAACGTTTGATCCAAAAAGCCTCCAATAAATGTTACTCTACAGGACTTTCCTTCTTCTGAAAAATCGATAAACTATAATAAGTTATTCGCTTTAAACGAAGAGGTCCCAGATGGCTGTCAAAACCACGCAGAACTTTCAATGGCTGAACTATCACCACCTGCATTATTTCTTTACCATCGCGCAGGAGGGCAGCATCGCCAAGGCCGCAGAGAAACTTAAAATCGGGCAGCCCACCCTTAGTACTCAATTGAAACAGTTGGAGGAGTCTTTAGGGAAGCCTCTTTTTGAAAGAAACAAACAACGCCTGCATTTGACAGAGGCCGGGCGCATTGCTTTTGAATATGCGCAGCAGGTGTTCAATCTGGGTGCCGAAATGGTAGAGGTGCTGCAGGATCGACTGCAAAACAATCGCATGCACGTGCAGATTGGGGCGCTGGATAGCGTGCCAAAGGACATCACTCACAAAGTGATCATGCAGGCCTATAAGGCGGGGAACTGTAACATCTCGGTGGTGGAGGGTTCTGGGGATCAGCTGTTAAGAGAGCTGGAAAACCATCACGTCGATCTGCTGCTTTCGAATTATGCTCCCTCCGTGGACTTCCAATCAGTGTATGCTAAATCCATCGCGAAACTTCCCGTTGTGGTTTGTGCCTCGGAAAGATTTAAACATCTGAAAAAGAACTTTCCGCACAGTCTCGAGGGTCAGCCGTTCGTAATTCCCACCGTGCACAGTAAACTTCGTCGAGAGATCGATCATTACTTTCAAGTGAACAGAATCAAGGTCGATCAAGTGGCAGAGATACAAGACACGAGTTTGCAAACGCTTTTAGGTTCAGAAGGTGTGGGTCTAATTCCCGTCGCCGATGCGGTTGCAAAAAAGCTCACCAAAGAAGGAAAGCTTATTGTCTTGGGTACGATGAAAGGTGTGTACGAAGAAATTTGGCTGATGGCTGCCAATCGGAAGATCGAAAACCCCATTGCAGCCCAAGTCATGAAGGAATTCTCTTTAAGCTAGCTATTCGCAGATCGCCTTTAAAATTCTGAATGCTAGGTATTCGTGAGACGACACTTTGTTTTGAAGAGTGAATTTCAATTGATTCCAAGATTGGGCTTCAACTTCTTCCACGTTTTCAATTCCTGCATCTTCAAGTAGGCCGTTTAAAGCCTTTCTGCATTCAGCTGGAGTGGATTTTTTAATTGTGGCACGATCCAGGGCCACTACTAAATCCACCAGATCTGATGATTCTGCATCATAAGATTTGTTGGTTTCAGACATTGCTCCGATTTGGTCAGCTCGTTGTAAAACCAGCGACTTGAATTCCGCAGCTAAGGCCATTTGCTGGCGTTTGTCTGCGGAGTTTTCAATCGAAGCCATGGATTTCTCAATCAAGTTCAAAGAATAAGAATCCTGTAGAGCCCATGAAAATGATGGCAACAGTAAGAGGGAAGTAAGAACAGTGGTAATTAGTTTAAGCATGAGCCCCCCGCAGCACCTTCCTCAACAAGGTCGATTTTGTGTTGGATTTTTGCATAGTAATTTGCAGTTTCTTTAATGCGTGCTTTCGAGCCCGCATTTCCTTTATTGGGATAAGAAACGGCATACTGTTTTAGTTCAGCCAAGAAAGTGTCCGCATCCGTAACTTTCTTTTTCGCATATTTAGTCGTTAACAATTTCGTTAAGGGTGTTTTAAGACCAGCAAAGCCTGTGTTATGGGACCAAATCATCGTGGCACGTTTGATCTTTGCAAGATCATTTGATGACAACGCAAACTTAGCTTTAATTTTTGAGTCATTGAATACGTTATCGTCGAAATAGTCTTTCGCTTCTTTCAACGCCGCGTACGTGTAGATCATATTTGTAACTGGGTTTCCTTCTTTAATAGAAACACGGTCACAGGTCGCATTCGTCTTCATCAGGTTTTTCTCACCCAAGAACTCAGCCGCAAGCTTTTGGCAGCGAACGTCGGAGTGATTTGCCAGGTAAGCTTCCGTTTCAGAAATTACTTTGTTGACCGCGTTGATGGCAGGAGAAGTGAACTGACCGATACCACCAGCACCTGTTTTACTCGTGATGTTGATATGGAATCCGGATTCCACCGTGATCATACCGAAGACTTCGCGGATATTCTGTTTTTGAGCGACCGCGGATTCACCTTCTCCGATATAAGTTTTCATACATTGGGACACGACTTCGAAGCTGTTGTTCACAAGCGTAAAATATCTTTCACTAACACAAGGACGGGCAGGGGCATTTTTTGCAACGCCGCCATCGCAAGTTTTATAGTTCACGACCGGACCGGATTGAGAGCTTTGCAGGAACATCGCGGTCTCAATGCACACAGGGCGAATCATGGGTTTTTTACTCATATCACTGCGAATCAGAGTGCCGATATAGGATTTACTTTTCTCTTTGGCTTCCAGATCCTTTTCAAGATAGTTGTCTTTAGCAGAGCACTGATTATATTTCAGTTCCGCGACTTGCCCGGCAAGGGAGCAATTCGTGCAATTTGCATTTGAATTGTTGTCGCCGTTACCTACGGCAAGCAATTCGCCGATTTTATTCATTTTATCCACTTTTTTTACGGCATTTTCCGACATGGATTTTTCGGCGGCTTTTGACACCGTGGCTTTTTGCACAGGAAGCGTCGTTTTTAATTTCGCTTTCGGAGTCGTAGATTTGCTGCGCACTACGATTGGTAATGGATGAATTTTCTCAACATATTCATCAGCTGCATTGGCCTTAGCCACAGCTTTCTCTTTAGCGGTTGTTTTCGAAGCTGTTTTAACAGCGGTTTTTTTCGGCGTCGAAGAAGCTAAATCGAGCATTTCAAATATAGCAGTATCCGAGGTCGTCATCATCATGGCGCCGCACGTGGCGATCAAGCTGAATTTCAATAGATTGGCTGTCCAGTTCATAGGCATGATTCTCCTCACCTTTTTGGAGGAGCAAGATGGTTGCCAGAACCCAGTATGTATTTTCAGTAACTTATGCTCTATAGATTCGTCTCATTTTGAGACTCGAGGAAAAGGTGACGTAAAGTGTGCTGTCATCGACAGAATCAGAACACCTTACGTGTGCAACGCGATTAATTTTTTACTTTTGAATAACGATAAAAAGGTTCACGCCAAGAGGTTCTTTTTCAACCCACATTTTACTGCCCAGGCCATTAAACACGCGCATCAAATCAGCCTCTGTACGGTAGATCAAATGCCAGTCTAAAAAGAGCTCTAGAAAAGGACCGTATTTATAGTTATCTGCGCAGAAATTTCCGATGATGATTTTTCCACCAGGTTTGACGGCGTCCAACATTCTTTCGGCTGTACGACGTGCGATGGGCTCTGTGAAGTAGTCAAACAGACCTGCCGTGTAGATCATGTCATAATCTTTTTCTGGAAAGCCTTGGGCGATGATATTGCGAATCGCCAAATTACTGAATCTGAAATTAAAGCCGGACTGAATCTTGCGATCAATCGTGTTTAACTGACGGTGAGCATGTTTCAAGGATTCTTCGTCTTGATCTACGCACACGAACTCTGCATTTCTGCCCACGAATGGCGCGGCATTTTGCAAAAAGATTTGCTGCTCTTTTGCGGGTCCGCTGGCGATAGACATCAGTTTTAAATTTTGATCAGGCGCCGTCGTCTGAAAAAGCTCTTTAATTTTTTTCGCCAGGTACTGACCGCGGTTACGAACCGCTGTTCCTGAAGCATCTTCGACGAAGTATTTATGAATGCATTGATCGTAAAGTGTTTTTCCCACCACTTCATCGCGATACAACTGATTCATCATCTCATAGTCACCGGCATATCCGCGAGGTTTGTGATAAGCGCGGTGAGCAAACGGAGCTCCCCACAAAAGAGGTCCCATTTGTTCACGGGCAAACGTCATTGCCCATTTCAGTTCGAACTGATTCATGCCCGTCAAAAGAGTCGGGATAAGCGGGTAGGAAGGGCTCAAGGCCGAGTTCATATACTTAGCAAAGGCTTCAGCTACAGCTTTTCGAAATTCTAATTCTTTATGGAAATCGTTCAGAGGCTTTTGTTCTTCGATGCGATCAATCTTTGGTTTCAAGGTCGCCAAGAAATCACGAAGCTCATAGACAAAGACTTTAAAGGCCACTGGCAATTGCGCCACACCACGAGCATACGCACTTTGTTCTTCCATAGCCAGATGAGCTGCCTCGTGGGCTTTGATCAATTCAACGTTCAGCGGTTCATTCATAATGTCCAAGCCAATGATGATCTCGCCATTTTGTCCATCCGCCAGGCGCTCGGACTGGGCCCAACGAACATGCATTTTTTGGAGAGGGATTTCTTTGAACAAAACCTCACACTCCGTCGTGATGTTGGCTTTTAGATATTGTTGAACCTGCGGCAGCTCCTGAGGGTTCACAAGCAATGAGCAACCAAAGATGCTGACATCGTGAACGGAGGCCTTAAAGCCCCCAAAGGACAAGAAGCATGATTGAGGAGTGACGGCATTGCGGTCTTGTCTGATCGAACGCATCTGCGCCTTTTTTTCTACGCTAAAACCTTCTTGTTTTAATGCCTTTTCGCCCATGAATGTTCCTCCTCGAAAATAACAATAGTTTCTTATCGGGAGGATTTTTCGGATGTTAAATAGAAATTCGATTAGTCTGACTCCAACTTGGACAGTCTGGACATAAATCTATGGATGTTTTGTGCGGAGAGAATAAAAAAAGCCCGCTCTTCAGCGGGCTTTTTTAGCATTTGTAATCAAGATTTCTTAAACAGATCTAAGGTGCAGTTTCCACAGTTTCATTCCCATCTGGAATTCAAGATGGGCTACTTCCAACTCGCGTTTCAATTCAGCGAGTTTGTGATCGTATGCTTCTTTCAACTCTTCACGTTTGCGAACAGCATCCGCTTTGAATTGCTCATAATCTTCACGAAGCTTTTTGATTTTGGCTTGGGCTTCGATGATTTTTTCTTTCATCGCTACTAATTGCTCATCAGCGAAACCAACTTTTTTAAGTTCAGTCGACTCTGCTTGCAAGCGCGCTTTCAAAATCTCTACATTTGAAATTTGGCGAAGTTTGTAAGCCAGACCCATGTAGTTCAAAGTGTTGATCACCCATTTCGTCGGATCCCAGTGGTACCACTTGATACCGTTGCGATAGTCGATTTGGAACTTATGGTGGAAGTTATGATAACCTTCACCGTGAGTCAAAACCGCTACGAACCAAGAGTCACGAGCAGAGATTTCTTTGGAATAAGTTTGTTTGCCCAAAGTATGGCACAATGAATTTACGAAGAACGTTGATTGCTGAGTCAGGAAAATTCTCAAGCCACCAGCGATCACCAAACCACCCAACCATGAGCCCATAGCTGCACCAATCAAAGTTGGCACAACGAAGCCCGTGATGATAGCCACGTATCCGTAGTATTTATGTTGGAACTCAATCATCCAGTCTTTTTGAAGATCTGGAGCGTGGATTTTTTGATCCACAGAATCTTTAAAGAACATCCAGCCCATGTGTGCGTACCAGAAGCCTTCATTGATGTTGTAAGGATCCTTTTCGCCATCAATATGCGTGTGGTGACGACGGTGATCCGAAGACCATTTCAATGCAGAACCTTGGAATGCCGAAGCACCGATCAAAAGAAAGATCGCTTTAGCAATAGGGTGAGCATCGTAGCTTTTGTGTGAAAATAGACGGTGATAGCCAGCAGTAATGCTCAAATTAGTAGCAGCTGCGAAAACAAGCGCAAAAAGCGCGATTCCCCATTCAAAGCCGTGCATGTAGAAGTAAATCGGCATGAGGATGAACGTGATCAGCGGGTTCAGCGTAAGGAAGAGCGCCACTGGCCATTCAATTCTTTTCTTTGTCATTTGTACCTCTCAATGAAAATCTATCAGACCAGCAATCTTTTCGATACATAATTCCCCCCAGCGCCAATGGGTGTCGCGTCTTGAAGCACCATTTAGGACTGGGTTGGAGCGGCTTGTTAAAACTTATACTCACCCAGGTTCGTTCCCAAATGGATATGTAAGTTAATTTTTTTTCGTAAAACAATTGGGAAAACGGACCTTGGTCGCAGAGTCATCTGACAAAATAGATGCTAGCGTCATGATATGTACATCGATGTTGTTCGACCGGAAACCTGGGATGAGCTCAATGACTCTTTAAAAACGCAGATGGGATTACTAGATCCCTTGCGCGCACGTGCATTTAAGGGCCTGGCTCACGCAGTTTTTGAAATCGCACAAGGTACAGCGCAATTTTTAGCGCACAAAAAAGCTATTGGTTTTATCAAAGGTCAAACACCGGCATTCGAAAATCTGCTGCCGTACTATTACAAAGAAACGTACGAAGTAAATGTTCTGTCGCATCTGCAACTGCAGGATGTAAAAACGTGGGCAGACGGTTTAAAAAAAGAGACCAATTTTGTGGTCTTCTCCGAAGACCATCCCGTGACCGGGGAGACTTACCCCTTCGTGGATGAACTTGATAAAATTCTGAACGAGAAGCGCATTTACTCTTTCCGTATTTCGCATTTTCGTCACTTTCATGAAAGCACTCAGTCGTTACGTCCGTACTCGGTTCGCCTATGCTCCTATACAGGAAACTTGGCCATCGCGATTTTGGGTGAAAGATTTCGCTGCCCACCGCTGATGGTTCAAAATATGGAATGGAACCACGCCGACGTATTACAGGAAGCGTTGCTAGCCAGCGAAGGTCGCAAATTGAATCCTTCTTTGATCAGTTCATTTGAAAGTTCATTTCAAGATATCGCTAAGCCTTACTTCACCTCCGAGCAGCCGCGTCTTTATGACCGTGCCGTTCTTGTTTTTAAAGACACCAGTGCGGAAGCATTGGCGGAAAAGGTTTTCACAAAACTGGGTATTTCGATCGAAGAGGGTTGGTCTCAAATGGATAGCACCAACATGTGTCACTGGTCGGGCGTTAAAATGTTCTCGCACTGGTGGGAACCCACTCCGTCCACTGAAACCTTGCGGGGAATGCTGATTATGAGCCCCACAATCCTGGAGAATCCTCAATTTGCGCAGGCACTTCGCGAAAGTTACCAAGAACTGCTTGAAGAGCAGACTTGGACCGTCTAAACATGGGGAATGTCCCAAGCTAAAGATAAATTCATTATTTTGCGCAAAATGAAGTACGGCGAGTCCGATTTGATTTTGCATGCAATTTCTCCGCAAGGAGAGAAGCTATCTTTTATTGCTCGCGGCGCTTTGAAAAGTAAAAAGAGATTCGGGGGTGGAATTCTGGAGCCCACTCATTTTGTCTCTTTCACTTACAAAGAAAGCTCCGAAGAAGGCAAGCTTCACACTTTACAAGAAGCTTCGTTGATAAATGATTTCCCTGGGATTCGCCAAGACTACGATCATCTGGAATTTGCTCTGCACGTTTTAGATTGTGTCGGCAAAGTTTCGCAAGAAGGGGATAAGCATTCGGACTTTTTATTTAACCTTTTAGGTCACACATTAAAGTCGATTGAAATCGCTCAAGACGTTTTAGTCTTAAAGATGCACTTTTATCTGCGTTTCTTGTTGCAACAGGGTGTGATTCAACCTGAACCGTGGATGGCACCCTTCCTGCGCACCAATCTCGCAGATTCAAATACCCTGATCAGCCATCGTCAAATCGTCGACGAAGAATTAAACAACGTCGAAAACATGGTACGACACTACATCGCACACGCAGTTATTTAAAACGGTCGGTGAAAAAGGCCCATCTGCGGCGTTGTCATTCGCTGTCCTCGCTCCTCCGCCTTGCATATGAACCTTTTTGACCAACCTCGGTTCAGGTTTTATTTGCCTTTGCCTAGGGGGTGCAGGGCTTCCATCGTGCGTGCGAGCTGATCGATTCCTAAGTGGGTGTATTTTTCTGTGGCTTGCAGGCTTTCGTGGCCCAGCATTTCTTGTAGAGTGCGCAGGTTGGCTCCACTGGATAACAGGTGCGTGGCGAAGCTATGTCTTAAGGCATGGGGATGCAGGGGTTTTAACAGTCCTGCACGTTGTCCGCTTTGTCGAACCATTTCATAGGCAGTTCTTTGCACTAGGGGCTCTTCACCGAATACAAAATCATTAAAACCAGATTCTTTTTTCCAGCGCTGTAAGGTCTGCACAGTCATGCTTGGCAAAGCCACGACTCGTTCTTTGTTACCCTTACCCATCACACGTAAAGTTTTTTGTGAAAGCTGAATGGAATCCCAGCGCAAGTTGCAGGCTTCACTGATCCGTAAACCTCCACCGTAAAGCAGCAGGAACAAGACCTTCTCTCTTAAGGGAACTTGGTGTTTGCTGTCGAAGGAATGCAGGACGGCCAAGGCTTCGTCCACGCTTAAAAAATGAGGCAGTTTGCGGGGCACCTTAGGGCAAGTCACCTGCAGGGATAGGTCTCTTTCCAGGAGGTCTTCCACCACATAAGCCCAGTGGAAAAAACTCTTCAAAGTAGCAGCTTTTCGGTTCCGGGAGGCTAGGGAAAGGGAGGCCCAACGGTTGAATGCACCCCTCACCGAAGCCATCAATTCGGCCTCAGTATATGAGGTTTTCTTCGATTGTGAGTTTTTATCCAATTCAAAGGCCTGCTGCAAATCGAGGGTATAGTGCTTAATTGTAAGGGGTGAGGCTGACTTAATAAAAGTCATATATTTCAGATATTTATCTATATTTTGGGAGAGCTGAAAAGCTTTGCTCATAAGCACCCTAAAGTATCGGCTCCGGGCATGGTGGATAAAAAAATTCTAACGCCATGCATTTTTTTTATTGAAAAAGGTACAGGACTAAGGTTATAACTCAATGCGTCGGAAGCGTCTCACACTGAGTCATTCAAAATGAGACAGCGTCCAAAACTCTTAAGAAGAACGTTACCGAAAGGTGGAGCCATGAACGATAACAATTCTACGATCCTGCCCTCTTCTCAGAATGCTAACCAAGTTATGTGGAATACAAACACAACTTCCAAAGTGATGGAAAACAAGACCATCGTCTACACTTCTGAAGTTATGGGCAACCTGATGAAAATGATCGACCGTGTGGCACCATCGGGCGCAAACATCCTGGTTCTTGGTGAGTCAGGGACAGGTAAAGAGTTGATCGCTCGTTCAATCCACGATCGCTCCAGCCGCAAAAACAAACCTTTCGTTGCTATCAACTGCGGTGCTCTTCGTGAAACATTGCTTGAGTCTGAATTGTTCGGTCACGAAAAAGGTTCTTTCACTGGCGCTTACAACCGCAAAATCGGTTTGGCTGAAGCGGCTAACGGCGGGACATTGTTCCTGGACGAAATCGGTGAATTGGATCCAGCTATCCAAGCTAAACTTTTGCGCTTCATCCAAGAAGGCGAAATGTTCCGCGTAGGTGGCAAAGACCCTATCAAAGTAGATATCCGTTTGATCTGTGCTACAAACCGTGAGTTGGACCAAGAAGTTGTTCGCGGTAACTTCCGTGAAGACTTGTTCTATCGTATCAACACGATCGTAGTAAGTGCTCCACCACTTCGTCGTCGTAAGGAAGATATCCCTTCATTGGTAAATCATTTCCTTAACAACTCTCAACACGCTTACTTGAACCGTGGTCGTACGGTTTCTGAAGATGCGATGAAAGTTTTGATGAAGTACGAGTGGCCAGGTAACATCCGTGAACTTCAAAACGTATGTGAACGTCTTCAGATCCTGTCTGATGGTCACATGATCATGTTGAACGATCTTCCAGAGAACATCAGAAACCCTGAGACTCAAAAAGACGTGATCGAATACGATCCAAACATGACTTTGCACGATCTTGAAAAACGTTACATCTTGAAGGCTCTTCAGCACTTCGGTGGTAACAAAACTCAAGCGGCTAACAACTTGGGTATCACGATCAAGACTCTTTATAACAAACTTCACGAGTACGGCGAGTTCGAAAAATTCGCAGTTCACACGAAGCCAGCTAAATAGTCTTTCGCGCTCCGGCCTTGCCGGAGCAAAGCTCTTCGAAAATTGAATAACGTTCTAAGGCCCTGACGGGGTTCCTCTCTCTTCCCTCGTCAGGGCTTTTTTATTTTCCAATCGATCGGGCCGGTGAAAATGGCTCGCCTCCTGCGTTGTCGTTCGCAGTCCTCGCTCCAGCGTACCAGGGGTACGCCTGCGCTGCGGTTGCTCCTCCGCCTTGGATTCGAACCATTTTGACCGGCCCTCTATGGTGGAAATCTGTGAACCGACTGCGCTTTTTGGCGCGGCGGGGATTGTCTCTGTTTAATACGTTTACACCTGAGCTTGGGTTTATTTCAATTTGAGGGTGGTCTGGATCCTGCTTTGTAAGTTGATGTTTAGAAAACTAACTTTGCCCAGTTATGGGCGTACGAGGCGGATTTATGAAATCATTTAAAGTTTTTATCGCAACAGCAGTAGTCACTTTGAGTGCTTCAGTGAGCTTGGCGACAATGTCTCAAAGACCTGATCAAGTGAATGTGTGTGTTCAATCTCTGATGAACTTCCGTTTGAATCAGGTTGATCAATCACAGGCTTATATGTCTTGTAACTCAGGGACGCGTGAAGACGGTGCGGCTTTCGCAACTTGTATGGCAAATATGAACTACGTTGGTTTACCGATGGGTATGGCTCAAGCACAAAGCCCGAAATCAATCACAGCTACAGAAGTTTGCGTAAGTCCTCGATCTTCCCAAGCAGAATCTAATTTCTTAAACTGCGTTTACGATGCCAAAAAATCAATGTCGGCTGAAGAATCAGTTCGTCGTTGTGCTGTTATTTACCCAGGTATCTACAAACCGCAAAGCCAGTTAACGAATGGTGATATTTTCATCCCGATGAGTGAAGAAGCTGCTCGTCAGCAAGCGATTCAAGAACTAACTGCTCGTGAAAACGGTACTTACACAAGCGGTCGTCAAGAATACCACCGTCAAGCACCAGCTCCACAGCAATACCAGCCACAAACTGACGATACATCAAGCTCGATGTCTGATCTTCCTGAGGTTGAGTAGTTAGATTTTCGCGACGGCCGCTTTAATGTCAGCAGCATCGTGATAAAGACCAAAACCGAATCTTAAACGTGAGCCCCGGGAGTCCGTATAAAGACCCCGGGTTTTCATTTTTTTAACCAGCTCCGAAGTCGCTTCCGTAGATGGCAGGTTAAAAGTTAAAAAATGCCCGTGGTTTTTTAAATCTGAAACCAACAAGCTTCCGCGATTCACTAAGGGGTGGTTCACCTTTTCAAGTTCTTCCAAAAACAGCTGCTGATTTTGCTGAACGATGAAATGGATCTTTGAAACTGTCAGGCCTTCGTCTTTGAATTTCTCCAAAGTCGCAATCAAACGGTACATGGCTGTAAAATCCATGGTGCTCCCTGCATATTGAAGGGCATCCACCGGATAGCCGACTTCATCACCAATAGCTGATAGTTTCGAAAGCTCCGCAAACCATCCCGTATACATAGGGCGGTGACGGGTCGACGGTGGAACGTACAAGAAGCAGCAGCCCTCGCCACCTTGAGCATATTTATAAGAACCGCCCAGATAGAAAACTTTGTCCTGGATCGGTTTCAGATTTAAGGGAACGGCCATAAACGAGTGATAACCATCAATGATGAACGGGCAGTCCGTGGGAGCATCTTTCACCAGGCGTTCCACATCAGACACCAGGCCCGAGTTAAAGAAAACATGGCTGATAAAAACAAGGTTCCAATCGGCTGCTTCCATTGCCTGTTCAAAGCGCTCGTGGAAAGTATCAAAAGGCTGCGTCGGTACTTTCACGACTTCAAACTGGGGCAACTCGGATAGACGGGTGATCTGACGATCAAAAGAATAAAACTCGGAATCCGTCGTCAGCACGCGAATCTTATTTCCCCAATCCAATGAACTTAACAGGCGGAATACAAACTCGTGGGTGTTCGGAGCAAAGACGATTTGCTCCGGATGGGCAAGATTCAAAACTTCCGAAATCAGCTTTTGCGCCTGAGGCACCTTCACCGAAAAGATGTGTTCCCATTTTCCATCGACATATTTAGTGGTGTCGTCCCAGTATTGAAGTTGAGCTTCTCGAGTGACATCCGGCCAGTAGTGATGACTGTGGCAGGCAAAGTGAAGTTGGGCAGGGTTCGCTTCAAGAAATCTTTGATACAGATGTTTGTACATGAGGCGATGATAATAAAAAAGGGAGTCGTTGACTCCCTTTTTTTAATCGCACTATGCAATTTTAAGATTAGAAGTAACCTTCGTCGTCGCCTTCTTCATCTTCTTCGTCTTCGTCGTCATCATCGTCAGACTTTTCTTGCATGTCGTCTTCAGATTCTTCGTCTTCCATGTCTTCGAAAGAGTCGTCAGAAGCTTCACCTTCTTCAGATTCTTCTTCGTCATTCCAATCGTCATCAGAAGATACAGATTCTTCTTCGATATCAACCATTGCATCCATTTCAGTTTCGTCGTCGAAATCAGAAGCGATTTCAACCGGCGCTACTGTTGCTTTTACTTCTTTGTCAGCTTTAGCTGCCTTTGGAGCAGCGGCTTTTTTAGGAGCTGCTTTTTTCGCTGCAGGTTTTTTAGCGGCTTTTTTAGGAGCGGCTTTCTTTGCAGCAGCTTTTTTAGGAGCAGCCTTTTTAGCTGGCTTAGCCGCTTTCTTAGTTACTTTTTTAGCAGCTTTTTTTGGAGCTGCTTTTTTCGCAGGTTTCGCAGCTTTTTTAACTGCTTTTTTTGCTGGCTTTGCAGCCTTTTTAGTTACTTTTTTTGCAGGTTTTGCTTTTGCTTTTTTCTTTGCCATGGTGTTGCTCCCTCGAGGTAGTCGTATGTAAAAATCCAATGCCTTCATAGACTAACGAGGTTTGGCAGGTGAGGCAATTCAAAATAGAATTTCAACATTAGGTCTGGCTCAGAGGGAAAACGCCTTTCATTACGGAAATAAAAGGGCGAACAAAAGTTTTTACTCAAGGGCCCCACTTCATTGAAGTCATCATCGGGTGGGGAAGTGGATTGAAAATGCTAAGTATATCTAAGTATCTGATTTTAATACGTAAATTAAAAAACCCGGCAAGTTTCCTTACCGGGTTTAAGTTCTTTAAGTAACTTCGTTCAGTCCGTTGAGCCGAAATTAACCGATTAGTTTCAAAGCCAATTGGTTAGTTTGGTTCGCTTGAGCCAAAGTTGAAGTACCAGCTTGCAACAAGATGTTGTTACGAGTCATCTCAGAAGAAGCCTGAGCTACGTCAGTATCACGGATACGTGAGTTAGCTGCAGACATGTTCTCAACTGTAACACCCAAGTTGTCTACTGTTGAAGTCAAACGATTTTGAAGGGCACCCAAGTTAGCGCGTGTACCGTTCACAGAAGTTTGAGCATCATCAAGTTTGTTCAAAGACTCTTGAGCACCTTCTTTAGAAGAGAAGTCGATACCAGAAAGACCCAAAGAATCCAATGTAGCTACGTTTTCAGCCGCTTTGAAGGAGATACGATCTTCTTCAGCGTTGTTATGGATACCTACTTGGAAATCGAAGCTTGGTGAAGAACCATCCAACAATTTAGTAGTGCCCCAAGTTGTAACGTTAGCGATACGTTGCATTTCGTCTTTAAGTTGAACAACCTCTTTATTCAACATGCCACGCTCTTTGTCACCGATAGTGTCAGAAGAAGCCTGGATACCTAGCTCACGTAGACGTACGATGATGTTACCGATTTCGTTCAAGCCACCCTCAGCAGTTTGAACCATAGAGATACCATCGTTCGCATTGCGTTGTGCTTGATTAGCAGAGCGGATCTGAGCTTTGAAGCTTTCAGAAATCGCCAAACCTGCAGCATCGTCAGCAGCTTTATTGATACGTGAACCAGAAGCTAGTTTCGCCATTGAATCATTGATAGTTCTTTGTGAACCAACCAAGTTTCTTTGAGCATTAATAGCAGCCATGTTTGTTGTTACTCTCATTCCCATTTTAAATTCCTCCGTTAATATTTATTTTTCATATTCATAACCTTCCTTGATTGTTGTTTTGGGATTGCAGAACCTACTCTGCTTTCCCGGCACTGACATCCGAGTCTGTGCTTTAGCCTTTTTAGCCTTTGGGACCATGCTGTGCTTTATGTTCATTCAGGTTTCTCAACCTCTTGTTCCAGCGCACAGCTTTGAACAATCTGTTGTTCATTATTATTTCATCCTTGAAGGCCCTCCTTTCGGTATTAGCAAGAGAGTGACCTTCTCTCTTGACTCCTTCTGAGTGAATCTTTGATGTGATTAAGATCGGGATTTGTAGGGTTGTCTTGACAGGACGAGAGACGGGTTTTGTCTTTTTTAAACAATACTAGTCGAAGGCCAGATCGAGGAATCAAGACGTAGGATTGTCCTGAATCACTAAGATACAATACTTTCAGAGGGAAAACGGCCGTTTTCCTCGACTAAGATAATGTCAAAGTTTCCATCGGGACGATGGTTAGAGAAAGATTCGCGATATTATTTTTCTTCGATTTTAAAAAACGACTAAACGATCTCGATGAAACGGCAAAAAGCCATGTTTCCAGCCAATTCATACTGATGATTTTGAACAGCTTTAAGGTGGTGGCGAGTGTCATACCCAATGGTACAAGTTTTTTCGCCATCAAAATGGGTGCAGTCTTCACACGAAAAGCGGGTATCGTACTTCATAAAGTCGCTAGGATTCACTCTGTCCTTATGCATCGAGGGACGGATGCGGGGCTGAGATTTTCCCTTACCTTTAGGATTAACAATACCTGGCATTTTATCGATTCCTTAGAGTTGACAATGGCAAAATAGACCTCATCCTTTAAGCAGATGGAGGTGCTATGAGCAACGATATTGAAAAAATGACGCGAAAAAGCCAAGAGGCAATGCAGGCTGCTGCAAAGCTGGCTGAACGCAAGTCAAACCCATCTGTTGAGCCTGAACATCTCTTGTTAGAGCTGGTACAGCAAAGTGAAGGGATCATCCCTCGTCTTTTAGACAAACTTAATGTCGCTCAAGCGGACTTCTTGAGTGAACTTCGTAAAAAAGTCGATCGTTTTCCGACTGTCACCGGTGGTGGGCAAAAGCAGTTTGCGAGTCCACGCCTGGAAAAAATCTTCCGCGGGGCAGAGGTTGAGGCCGACGAGTGGGGCGATGCCTATATTTCAACAGAACACTTCTTTTTAGCGATGCTAAAAGGAACTGATGGCGAACTGAACGCATTCTTTAAAAAGTTCAACCTGAACGCAGACAAAGTTAAAAACTCCTTGAGAGAAATGCGTGGCAATCAAAAAGTCACAGACGACGATCCAGAAAACAAGTACGAGGTTTTAACCAAGTACGCACGCGATCTGACAGCTTTAGCTGCAGAAGGCAAGCTTGACCCTGTGGTCGGTCGTGACGAAGAAATCCGTCGCGTGGTGCAGGTTTTGTCCCGCCGTACAAAAAATAATCCTGTTTTGATCGGCGAGCCCGGTGTGGGTAAGACGGCGATCGCTGAAGGTTTGGCGATCCGTATCTTGAAACACGACGTGCCGGATAATTTGATTGGTAAAAAATTGATGTCCCTGGATATGGGGGCTTTGATCGCGGGTGCAAAATACCGCGGTGAATTTGAAGACCGTTTGAAAGCAGTCATCAAGGAAGTCACATCCAGTGAAGGTCAGATCATTCTTTTCATCGACGAACTTCATACACTTGTGGGTGCTGGTAAAACCGATGGGGCCATGGATGCCGGTCAGTTGTTGAAACCAGCCTTGGCTCGTGGCGAGCTTCGTTGTATCGGCGCTACCACTTTGGATGAGTATCGCAAGTACATCGAAAAAGACGCGGCCCTTGAGCGTCGTTTCCAGACCGTGATGGTCGAAGAACCAAGCGAAGAGGATGCCATCACAATTCTTCGTGGCTTGAAAGAAAAATACGAAGTGCATCACGGGATTCGCATTACCGACTCTGCTTTAGTGTCGGCGGTAAAGCTTTCTCGTCGCTATATCACCAATCGTTTCTTGCCGGATAAAGCGATCGACCTGATCGACGAAGCCGCAAGTAAATTGGGCATCGAAACTCGCTCTGTCCCCGAAGAGGTGGATAAAATCGAGCGCGAGTTGATGCAGCTTCGAATCGAAAAAGAAGCATTGAAAAAGGAAAAAGAAGAAGGCGCCAAGGAACGCATCACTGTGATCGACAAAGAGATCGCAGGCCTTAGTGCCAAGAACCAGCTTTTGCGCGAACAGTGGGAATTTGAAAAGGGTGGCATCACCCAGATCAAAAAACTCAAAGCGGACATCGAAGACCTTAAGGTCGCGATCTCCAAAGCCGAGCGCGAAGGTGATTTGGGCAAAGCGGCAGAGCTAAAATACGGAAAGCTTCCAGAAACAGAAAACAAACTTAAATCCATGGAAGAACGTAGCAAAGAGCAAAACGGCAATGAAAACCGTATGCTTAAGGAAGAAGTCGGTCCTGAAGACGTGGCCGAAGTTGTCGCAAAATGGACGGGTGTTCCGGTCAGCAAGATGCTTGAAAGCGAAAGCCAAAAACTTTTGCACATGGAAGATGAACTTAAAAAACGCGTTGTCGGCCAGGACCATGCTTTGACAGTGGTGGCTGATGCTATTCGCAGAGCCCGTGCCGAGATCTCGGATCCGAATCGTCCTATTGGAACTTTCATGTTCCTGGGGCCAACGGGCGTGGGGAAAACGGAGACGGTTAAAGCCTTGGCTGAATTTATGTTTGATGATGAACAAGCCGTTGTTCGTATCGACATGAGTGAATACATGGAAAAACATGCCGTTTCTCGATTGGTGGGAGCACCTCCGGGATACGTGGGTTACGAAGAGGGCGGTCAATTGACTGAGGCCGTTCGTCGCAGACCTTATAGTGTTGTGTTATTGGATGAAGTGGAAAAAGCGCATCCCGATGTCTTCAATATTCTTTTGCAGGTGCTGGATGACGGACGATTGACAGACGGTCAAGGTCGCACTGTGGATTTCAAAAACACGGTTTTGATCATGACTTCCAATGTGGGTTCGCAATCGATCTTGGATCCAAAAATGAAAGACGATGCAAAACAAAAAGCGGTGACTGAGGCCTTGCGCGAACATTTCCGCCCAGAGTTTTTAAATCGTATTGATGAAGTTGTGATCTATCATTCTTTAGGTCAGGATCAAATTGCCGGCATCGTGCAAGTGCAGTTGGATTTGGTTGCCCAAAGATTGAAAGGCAAAAAAATCGGCATCTCTTTCAGCAAAGAGGCTGTGGAGTTCCTGGCTCGCAAGGGTTACGACCCGATTTACGGAGCTCGTCCATTGAAACGTGTGATCCAAACAGAGTTGTTAAATCCACTCTCAAAACAGATCATTGGTGGCAATGTGAAAGCAGGGGACACTGTCGAAGTGAAAGCGGATTCCAATCATTTGACATTCTAATCGTTGGCATGACTTTGGCTAACTCCCAGATAGGCAAGCAATGACGCTTGCCTATCTAATAGGAGTCCCAACATGGGTAACAACAATATGAATAAGTCGTCTTCTTCTAATTCTTCATCTACTGACCGTTCAGGTAACAGATCTGAAGATCAAAGAAGAGAGTCTTCGAACTCATCAAACCAAAACAGCTCAAACAGAGATTCTCAAAGAGGTTCCCAATCTTCTTCTGACAGAAACTCTTCTTCAGGCAGAAGATAATCGTAATAAATAGTGACCTGAAAGTTTATGTCAAAGATGGGCTTCTAGAATGGAAGCCCTTCTTTTTTTTAAAAGGGCTTTCTAAAGCGGCGTTGGGGGAGTCAAAGTGCCCCGGGGAAACTTTCCCTGGTTGCGGGGCAATTTGACTCGTAGGAATTCTTACCTTGGTCCTCTTCTGCCAATCATATTGACGAAGAAGCTGATAACAGCCAATACCAAGAATACGATCAACAGCAGTCTTCCGACTTCCATTGAGATTCCCGCCACGCCATTAGCGCCTAAAACAAACGCCACGATGGCTAAAATGAAAAATGCGATTGCAGCCCGTAACATGCAGACCTCCTCAGTGGTGTTACTGATAATTGGTTAAGCAAAGTGGATGCCAGCTATCACAAAGTGGGGTGTCGTTTCCCAAGTTTGCGATAAAGTGTCTTGCGATCGATGCCCAGATCGCGGGCCGTCTTTTCTTTGGCGCCATTGTTAAGTGACAAGGCGTACTCGATATAGAGCTGATTCATGTCGTCCATGGATAAAATCTTGGAAGGAGATTCGTTTACTTTATCCCTTAAAAAACCCAGCGTGTTCTGTTTTTGTTGAGTCAATGAGCTGGCTTGCGGATGCAAATCCTCCACCTCGATTTGCGAACTCAGCGAAAGAACCACGGCTCGTTCGATACGGTTTTCCAACTCCCGTACATTTCCCTGCCACGACTCACGCAAAAGATATTCATTCGCCGCCGGAGTCAGGCCATGGATTTTCTTTGCATTGATAGTTGAAAATTTGCGAATGAAATGAGTGGCAAGTGGCAGTATGTCTTCACGGCGTTCTCGCAACGAGGGAACGTTAATGCTGATGACATTCAAGCGAAAGAAGAGATCTTCACGGAATTTTTTAGTTTGTACGGCCCGGTTCAAATTTTCATGAGTCGCTGCGATCACGCGGATATTAATGGGACGAAGAGTGTTTTCCCCCAGGCGTTTGATTTTGCGTTCCTGCAAAACGCGCAAGAGCTTTGCCTGTAAACTGATATCCAAGTCGGCGATCTCATCTAAAAATAAAGTCCCGCCTTCAGCCTCTTCCAGTAGTCCTGTTTTGCTGGAGTGAGCACCAGTGAAAGCCCCACGGGCATAACCAAAAAGTTCTGATTCTAGCAAGTTGTCAGGAATAGCTGCGCAATTCAGGGCGACGAAGCTTCGCGAGTTTCGAGGGCTTTGCGAATGAATAAATTTGGCGATGACTTCTTTGCCGGTGCCGCTCTCGCCCGTGATAAGAACATTGGAGCAGCTTTCAGCAACTTTGCGTGCGAGAGAGAGGGCCGAAATAAAAGCGGGACTTTCTGCTATAATGTCTCCGCTTTCCATTTTGGTTTCTCCCTATAAGGTGCCTCCGCCGGAAAGAACAATAAAGTATTGAACTTCCTCGTCAGGCATTTTGAATCCGTATTTGTCTCGGCGGGTATCATAGTACTTCGTCACTTGAGCTCCGCCACCAATTCGTATTGGACCAATGGCAAAAATCAAACCCGCTTTTCCGAAATAACCGCTGGCATCCTCATTGGCAAAACGCAAACCGGGACCCGCAAACACCTCAACTCCAAATTTAGGCGAGGAGTAAAAACCGGTTCCAAAAATTGCAGCTGTGTCCAGACCGTAAACCGTATTAATGCTGGAACCGAACTGTGTGAAAATGGAGTTTCTCCAGTTTAACCAATCTTGCAGGTACCAATTCAGTCCCAAGTCGATTTCTGTGTAACTGTTCCCGTTATATGTTCCGATCCCACCGCTAAGGTCATAGGACAGATTTTGACTCGAACTTTGCGCCAGAGCCGAATTGGAAAAAATGCCACCAAGAATCAATAAAACACCAATTAGTTTTTTCATATTTTCATCTTCTGAATCCGACTCCGCCAGGTCAATGAATTTACGGACCGTACGGGCTTTCAACACAGTGAAAATAGGGTGGCTTTCCTTGCCAATCTCCCTGTGAAAGTGTAGTTTCCAGCCCATTCAAGCAGAGGCCCTTATGTTTTCTGGAATCGTCGAATCCGTTATGCCAATTGAAAGCTCGGAAGAGCTTCAAAATGCCTATCGCATTAAAATTAAAAAACCTTCTGAATTCAATGATTTAAAGCTCGGCGATAGCATCGCTTGCGATGGTGTTTGCCTGACGGTGGAAGCCTTCGATGAGAAGCAAATGACCTTTGCTTTGGCGGCGGAAACCATCAAGGTCCTGGATTGGAATCCCAGCAGCTGGATCGGCAAAAAGGTCAATTTAGAGAGATCTTTGCGATTTGGTGACCGAATTCACGGTCATTTGGTGACGGGCCACGTTGATAGTTTGGGCTCCGTGACAAGATCTGAACTGATCGGCGAATCCTTCTTTTTGGACGTAAAGGTTCAGGACTCTATCCTGCCGTACGTGTGGAAAAAGGGCAGCATCACGCTCAATGGCGTGAGCCTGACGGTAAACGAGCTTGATAAAAACACAGTCTCTGTCTGCCTGATTCCGGAAACTCTTAAGCGCACTAACTTGGGCGATATGAAGGTTGGCAGCAAAATCAACGTAGAGCCTGATTATATGGCCCGCGCGATTCAACGTTCTTTGGAAGTAAAAAAGGATTAATTCGATGGCATTCAATACAATCCCAGAAATTCTTGATGATGTAAGAGCGGGTAAAGTCGTTATCCTAGTGGACGACGAGGACCGTGAAAACGAAGGTGATCTGATTCTTGCGACAGATCACGTGAATGCGCAAGCGATCAACTTTATGATCTCTGAGGCTCGTGGCTTGGTGTGCCTGTGCATGACTCCTCAGCAAATGGATCGCCTACAACTTCCCTTGATGGTTCGTGACGAATACAACTATGCGCCGAACAAAACAGCTTTCACAGTTTCTATCGAGGCCGCTGAAGGAATTTCGACAGGTATCTCCGCTGCGGATCGTGCCCACACTTGTAAAGTGGCAGCTAATCCTCATGCGAAACCTTCTGATGTTCATATGCCGGGGCATATTTTCCCGATCCGCGCTCAGCACGGTGGAGTTTTAAAACGTGCGGGTCATACCGAAGCCTCTGTGGACTTGGCTCGTTTGGCAGGATTGAATCCGGCAGCCGTTATTTGCGAAGTCATGAATCCAGATGGTTCTATGGCGCGCGTTCCGGATTTGAAAGAGTTCGCAAAAAAGCATAACATCAAAATCGGTACGATCGTTGATTTGATCGCCTACCGTTTGGCGAATGAAACTTTAGTTGAAGAGTTGGCAAACATTCCTCTGCCAGCGTCTTTCGGTGAGGGCTACAAAGCTCGTGTGTTCCGTTCCACAGTAGATGGACTTGAACACTTGGTGATCCAAAAAGGTGAAATCAAAAAAGACGAAGCTGCATTAATCCGTGTTCACGTGGATAACTTCACTCGTGACTTTATGGCGGTGGTGCAAAGAGGCGCATCCTCAGTTGTCGAAAGTCTAAAAATGATTGAAGATGCTGGTCATGGTGCTTTCGTTCTTTTGCGCGGGAACAACCGTACCCACGGTTTGACTCAAGAGCTTCAAGCTTTAATGGGCATGGAAGATCTACGTCCCTCAACTCCTTTGATGGACGAGCGTGACTATGGTATCGGCGCGCAAATTTTGCGCGAGATCGGTGCGAATAAAATTCGTCTGATCACGAACAAACCGGAAAAGAAAGTCGGTTTGAAAGCATTTGATTTGGAAATCGTTGAAATTGTGGCAATTGAAAATCTAAAAGGGGCTCACTAATGGCAAGCATCAAAGTTGGCGTTGTAACTGCACGCTGGAATTCTGAAATCACTCAAAAACTTGAAGAGGGAGCTATCTCTTATCTTGAGTCTTGCGAGGGAGTTGAAATTTACGCTGCATTGGTTCCGGGTGCTGTTGAAGTTCCTCTGGCCTGCCAAGCCTTCTTGGATGCAGGTTGTGACGGTGTGGTTGCTTTGGGGGCTGTTATTCGTGGGGAAACTTCGCATTACGATTATGTCTGCAATTCAGTCACTGATGGTATCACTCGCTTGATGCTGGATTATAAAAAACCAATCGGTTTCGGTATTTTGACAACTGAAAACGAAGAACAAGCCATTGCTCGCACAGGCAGCGCTGAACACATGAACAAGGGTGAGGAAGCTGCGCAAGTCGTTATGGAAATGATCGGTTTGGTAGGTGAAATCCCTGCGACAATGAAAACTGCTAAAATGTTGGCAGCGCAACCAGCTCCAAAAGCTGCAGCAAAGGCCAAAGCTCCAAAGGCGGCGAAAGCAGCAAAGAAAGCTCCGGCTAAAGCAAAAAAAGCCGCGAAAAAAGCTAAAAAGTAATTTAGCATTATAAGCCTAACGAAGGGTGCTGGGTGTCTGAGCGAGATGAGTTTCTACCACATGGTCCGCAGGAGTTAAAAAAGAGACGACGAGAGATCTTTATCGTTCTGGTCGTCTCCTTAATGTTCGTTCTGTTGACTTGGTTTGAAATCAGACTGTTCGCGACAAGCCAGCAACTTCCATTTGTTCACAGTATCTTCTTCTTTGGTCTCGTAAACTTTAACATCATTCTGTTGTTGTTATTGTTGTTCATGATCTTCCGAAACATCGTGAAGGTCTTCGTCGAACGCCAAGGCAAAATCTTTGGCAGCAGTCTTAAAGCAAAACTTGTCGCCGCGTTCGTCGCGTTCAGCTTTATTCCGACCGTGCTGATGTTCATCATCTCCGTATTTTATATTAACTCGAGCTTTGATAAGTGGTTTAGCGCCAAAATGGCCGGGGTTTTAAAAAGCTCAATCGAGGTCACAAACGCCTACTACTTCAATGCCAAGAAAAAGAACTATCACTTCGCCCATCAGATCGCAGATGCCGTTCGGCCTTTAAGTAATTCGAACGAGATCAAACACAAGGTGGAACAACTGCGCAAAGAGTTCAGTCTTGATGCGGTGGAGTACTATCCGTCACTATTCGGTAAACGTGTGGTCGTTTCTGCCGAAGACGACACCGTTCCTACGGTGCCAGCGGTCTCTCTGGAGTTCTTGCAAAAAGGTATCAAAGTTCAAGCTGAAGCTTCCATCATCCATCAATTCGGGGATGGAAATCTGGTGCGCGTGATCGTCCCAGTCAAAGAGGGTGCCGATAAGGGTGCTATCGTCGTATCCAGTTTCTTGCCATTATCACTCGTAAGTAAAATGGACGATATCTCAACGGCCTATGATGAGTTTCGTGATATCAATCCGCTCGAATATCCTTTGAAATCCATTTACCTGATCATTCTGGTTTTAATGACCTTCGTGATTCTGCTCGCCGCAACCTGGTTTGGGTTCTATTTGGCGCGACAACTTTCCATTCCTATCGTTCAATTGGGGCGTGCGACTCGGAGGATTGCGGGTGGGGATTATACTCCATTGGAAATTAAGTCCGGTTCCGAAGAAATCACCGACCTGATTTCAAGCTTCAATCAAATGACGGTGACGTTAGAAAACACTTTAGAAGAGCTCGATCAGCACGCGCGCTACACAGACACAGTTCTTCGTAACGTGAATACGGGCGTGATCTCTGTCGATCAGGCGGGACGTGTTTCCACAATCAATCGTCACGCGGCTCAACTTTTAAAAATCGATCCCGAGCGCTACATCGGTAAATCCGTGCGCGAACTTCTGACGTTAGAGTATTTCCGTACCTTCGCAGACCTGCTTAAAACCATGCAGGATCATAAGATCGAAAGTATCCAAAAAGAATTCCGCTTAAACGTTCAAGGCGAGGCCGTGCCTCTATTGATGAGTCTTTCCATCCTTAAAGATGAAAAAGGCGAAGCTGTTGGTAAAGTCCTGGTATTTGACGACATGACTCCGATCGTGAACGCGCAACGTTCTGCCGCTTGGACCGAGGTCGCTCGTCGTATCGCCCATGAAATCAAAAATCCTCTAACGCCGATCAAACTTTCCGCAGAACGTCTGCAAAGAAAGTTCGGCGCTTCGATCACCGATCCCGCATTCAGCGAATGTACGACGATGATCGTAAAACAAGTGGATGGACTGAAAAATCTGGTGAACGAATTCAGTAATTTTGCTCGTCTGCCGCAGGCTCGTCCCGTGGTTGCGAACTTCAACAGCGTGGTTGAGGAATCCTTGGGGCTTTATCGTCAGGCTCATCCAAATGTCAGTTTTGATTTCAAACCGGATCCGGAGTTGCCAGAATTTAAATTTGACCCGGATCAGTTCCGTCGTGTCCTAGTTAATCTTGTGGATAACGCTGTGGCTGCTGTGTCTAAAGAACCACAACCCGCCGTCCAAATAGCCACACATTATTCAAAAGACATCAAAACCATGAGAATGACAGTGGCTGACAATGGAGACGGGGTGTCAGCAGAGCAAAGAAACCGCATTTTTGAACCGTACTACTCTACAAAAGAGGGCGGAACTGGTTTAGGCTTACCTATCGTAAAGAGAATCATCGAAGACCACAATGGCTTCATTCGTGCGACCACAAATGATCCAAAAGGTTTAAAGATGGTGATCGAGATCCCTGTAAACGAAGTGGGCGCTTGGAAGCCCTCTGAAGAATAGAAAGAAGGTCCGTGATGACGGCTCTATCGACTAAAATTCTGATTATTGACGACGAAGCACCGATTCGTGATGTGCTTTCAGCTTCTTTGAAAGATGAAGGCTATCAAGTATTCCTAGCTCACGATGGTGAGTCAGGTCTGCAAGCGATCAAAGACATTCAGCCTGACGTTGTTTTCCAAGATATTTGGATGCCGGGTAAATTCGACGGTATCGAAGTTTTGACTCGCGCACGCAAAGAGTTCCCGAACGTTGAGTTCGTAATGATCTCTGGCCACGGAACAATCGAAACCGCGGTGAAAGCGACTAAGCTCGGAGCTTGGGATTTCATCGAAAAGCCTCTTTCAATGGATAAAATCCTGATCGTGATTTCAAATATCTTAAGCTTCCAACAAGCTAAAGAAGAGAAATCCCTGCTATTGAATAAGCTTCGTAAATCCATTGCACTCGTGGGCGAGGCACCTTCGATCGTGGCAACTAAGCAAGTGATTGCTCGAGTGGCTCCGACAAACTCTTGGGTTTTGATTCAAGGTGAAGCGGGGACAGGCAAAGAACTTGTTGCGCAAAATATCCATTACCTTAGCGCTCGCGCGAGCCGTCCGTTTGTTGAAATTAACTGTGGCGGTATTCCAGAAGATCTTTTGGAAGCAGAAATCTTTGGAATTGAAAAAGGTGCGATGCCAGGTGTGGACCGCGCAAAAAAAGGTAAATTGGATCTAGCCCAAGGCGGAACATTGTATATTGCTGAGATCAGCGAAATGAACAAAGACGCTCAGGCAAAACTTTTGACTTATCTTGATGATAAAAAATACCGCCGTGTCGGTGGATCTGAAACTATCGAAAACGATGTCCGTGTGATCGCGGCGTCTTCTAAAGACCTGGACCAAGAAGTTAAAGAAGGCCGTTTCCGCGAAGATCTTTACTACCGTCTGAATGTGATTCCATTCCGCGTACCAGCTCTTCGCGAGCACCCGGAAGACATCCCGGTTTTGGTTTCCTTCTTCTCTGATAACGTCGCACGCGAAAGCGGTTTCCCGAAAAAAGCCATCAGTGAACAAGCTATGAACAAAATGCTTTCTCACCAATGGACGGGGAACGTGCGTGAACTTAAAAACTTTATCGAACGCGTGTACATCCTGACTCCTGGAGAGTTTGTTGACGTTCACGACTTGCGTTTTGCAGGGTTAATCGACAAAGACGACGAAAAAGGTTTTGAGATGCAAGACCTCTCCACGTTCCGCGATGCCCGCGCGCAATTCGAAAAAGAATACCTTCTTCGCAAGATCAACGAAAACGGCGGTAACATTTCAAAAACTGCCGAAGTGATCGGTCTTGAAAGAAGTTACCTCCACAGAAAAATTAAAGCTTACGGGATAGACACTAAAGACATTTAGTGTCCAGATAACCAGCCACTAAAGATGTTTAGTGTCCCACTGACCAGTTACCAAAGATATTTAAGGAATTAGCAAATGTCAGATACAGCAATTAAACCAACACGTTCTGAAAACTACCCAGAGTGGTACCAACAAGTTATCACGGCAGCTGATATGGCTGAAAATTCTCCGGTCCGTGGTTGCATGGTGATCAAACCTTGGGGCTACGCTGTCTGGGAAAACATGCAAGCCGTTCTAGATCGCATGTTCAAAGATACAGGCCACGTGAACGCATATTTCCCATTGCTAATTCCACTAAGCTTCTTGGAAAAAGAAGCAGAACACGTCGAAGGCTTTGCGAAAGAGTGTGCCGTCGTAACTCATCACCGTTTGAAAGGTGATGGTAATGGCAAACTAGTTCCAGACGGCGAACTAGAAGAGCCTTTAATCATTCGTCCAACTTCTGAAACAATCATCGGTCACCAATTTGCAAAATGGGTTAAGTCCTACCGTGACCTTCCTGTTTTGATTAACCAATGGTGTAACGTGATGAGATGGGAAATGCGCACGCGCATGTTCCTAAGAACGGCAGAGTTCTTGTGGCAAGAGGGCCATACTGTTCACGCAACAGCCAAGGAAGCCCAAGAAGAAACTTTGCAAATGTTGGACGTGTACGCTGATTTCGCTGAAAACTATATGGCGATGCCAGTGATCAAAGGGATGAAAACTTCTGACGAGCGTTTCCCGGGGGCGGTTGATACTTATACTATCGAAGCTCTTATGCAGGATAAAAAAGCTCTGCAAGCAGGAACGTCTCATTTCTTGGGTCAAAACTTCGCAAAAGCTTCCGGTATCAAATACCTAAGTGCAGAGGGTAAAGAAGAAACAGCTTGGACAACTTCGTGGGGTGTTTCAACTCGCCTTATCGGTGGCTTGATCATGACTCACTCTGATGACAACGGCTTTGTGGTACCACCAAGAATCGCTCCACTGCACGTTGTGATCGTACCGATCTATCGTAACGACGCTGAAAAAGCGCAAGTTCTGGAATATGTAAACAGCCTGGCTAAAGAAGTGAAATCTCAAAGCTTCAACGGCGGCTCTGTACGTGTGAAAGTCGACGATCGCGATATCCGTGGTGGCGATAAAGCATGGCAATACATCAAACAAGGTGTTCCAGTGCGCGTAGAAGTCGGTCCTCGTGACATGGCTAAAGGCGAAGTCTTCGTCGGCCGCCGTGATAAAGGCCCGAAAGAAAAATCCGGCCAAGCCCGCGACGCTTTCGTTCAAGGCATCAGCGCCTTGTTGCAAGAAATCCAAGATGGACTGTTCGAAAGAGCCAAAGCTTTCCGCGACAGCAACATCAAAAAAATCACCGACCTAAAAGAATTCGAAGCTCACTTCAAAGGCGAAGAAAACTCCGCGCCAGGATTTGCATTGGTTCCATGGTGTGAAGAAGGCATCGGACACGAGTTGCTAGCCCAACTGAAAGTAACCCCACGTTGCGCGCCTTTGAAGCAAGAGCCAATTCAAGGGAATTGCATTTTCTCTGGGAAAACGGCAACCAAATGGGTTCTATTCGCTAAGTCTTATTAAGAGTGCGCGTCGTTAGGCGGGGGGATTATAGAATTCCCTCGGAAACGTAAAGCCCTAGGTCTGAAAATATTGATTTCAAATTACTTATGAATTTGGCGAACGGAGGGAATTTCTCTCCGTTTTTTTATTGTCTTTGACCGACCGGAAATCGGCGCAGATTCTTAATTCTAGGGATCTATGAGTGCCAATAACAGGAGGGTTTATATGAAAGCCTTAATCATTACCTTGTTGTTGCTCGTTTCAGTATTTTCCTTAACTTCCTTCGCTGATAAAGAATTCTCTCTGACGACATCGCCGGCTACAATTTCACCGAAAACCCCATCTGATAGCGAAGCCTTGGCGACAAATGAACCGTTAGATGATCTGATGACGCCCGATGAGCTCGCTAATGAAATCGGTGCGCCTCGCACAGAAATGCGGGCCGCCGTTATTGATCCCGAAATCATCGCGGCACAAGATGGCATCGATGTGTACCGCGAATACGCGATCGTCTTAAGAATCAACAAAGCTCCGATCGGTCCAACGGCGCAACAGATGCAAGTTATGGAATACGGGATGCCTGTCGCAACAATGCTCGTATCTACTGGTCGTGAGCAATACGAAAAAGCGAAAAGTGGCCGCTGGTATTGGACCCGAACTCCCGTTGGTACTTTCTCGCCTTATAAATTAGTGCGCGACTACTATTCCTATACATGGAAAGCCCATATGGAATACGCCATGTTCTTTAATGGGGGAGTCGCAGTTCATGCCACAACTCCAGATCACTATGCCGAACTCGGCAGACGTGCTTCCGGAGGATGTGTTCGTGTCCATAAAGACAACGCCATCATTTTATGGAATAAAGTTTCAGCGCAGCCGCAAAAGTTAGTGCCTTTATTCAATGAAAATGGCCGGGTGGCTCGTGATGTGAATGGAAATCCCATCCGTGTCATGGGATGGAACACCCTCATTATAGTCGAAAACAAATGACCTGATTGGGAGTTTATGAGAGGGTGGAGCGCAGGAGTTATTCCATGAATAAAAACCTGCGCGCCCATCCCATGAGAAATCCCTTAATCCTCGCTCTTGATGTCGATACCAGGGATCAAGCTTTGAAAATCGCCGATCAAATCGGAGATATTGTCGGGGGAATTAAGCTCGGCCCACGTCTTTGCCTCCGTTATGGCATGCAGTTCGTGCAAGAGATGTCACAAAGAGCTCCTATCTTTTTGGATAATAAACACTTTGATATTCCCTCCACGATGGAAGCCGCGGTTCGCGCAAGCTTTGACGCCGGGGCCTCGCTCGTCACGGTCCACACTCTGAGTGGCGCGGAAGCCCTGCAAAGAATGGCCAAGGTAGAGGCTGAGTTAAGTAAAATCCGACCATTTCGCATCCTGGCTGTGACTATCTTAACCTCTTGGGATCAAAATTCATTGCCCCCAGTGATGAATCCTCAGCCGATCGCTCAGCATGTGACTGAATTGGCGAGTTTAGTTCAAAAATCAGGTCTCACCGGGGTCGTTTGTTCGCCTCATGAGCTGGACCTTTTACAAAATCAGGGTCTCTACCTTGTCACGCCGGGAATTCGCTTTAGTATGAACGACTCTGGCGATCAGAAAAGAATCATGGGCCCCAAGGAAGCACTCGAAAAGGGCGCTTCCGCATTGGTGGTGGGTCGTCCAATATTAGAAGCAAAAGATATTAAAGAAGCTGCAAATCAGTTTGTAATGGCGATGTAGTATGAAGAAAAATAATTTCCGTTCCGGTGCTAAAAACAACTCTCAAAGATCCGCCCAGGGCTCATCTCGCTCTCAGGGACCGCGTCCCCAGCAGAGTGGAGGTCGCTCTCAAGGCGGTCGTCCTCAGCAAGGATCTCGCTCTGAAAACTCCATTCCTAGAGAGTGGAGAATCGTCGTTGGAAATCATGCGATCAAAGAAGCTCTCTACATGCGCCCTAAAAAAGTTAAAGGCATGTGGCTGAAAAACGGCTGGGAATCTTCTGCAGATTTGCGTGAGCTAGAGGAGATGGCTCGCAAGCACCACATCACTCCAGAAATTCGTCAGGAAGCGGTCATCGATAAATTTGGTTCATCTCACCAAGGTGCGGCACTATTTGTTGAAGGCGCGCCTGGTATGGACCTGGACCATTTGGGAAATCTTGAAACATCTATTGTTTTGATGTTGGACGGTATCGAAGACCCCCATAATTTGGGTGCGATCTTAAGAACTTCGTGGTTAACCAATGTAAAAGGTGTATTAATTCCAGAGGATCGCGCGGTGGGTCTAACTCCAACTGTTCATAAAGTTGCGTGCGGCGGCGTTGAGCACGTCGCTGTCGAAGCTACAACGAACTTTAGTAAGTACGCGGAAACACTAAAAGAAAAAGGTTATTGGATTTACGGTCTAAGTCCTCGCGGAAAAAAATCTATATTTGAGCTCGATTTGCCCGAAAAAGTAATTTGGGCAATTGGGGCGGAAGATAAAGGTTTGAGAGTGACAACAGAGCGTCTGTGTGATGAATTGGTCTTCATTCCGCAAACGAGTGCATCTGCCTCTTATAATGCGTCTGTCGCGACAGCAATGGCACTGACAGAAACACTAAGGCAGCACGCGCAGCGCGGAAAGTCTAAAAAATCGCAGTCTGACAGATAATTATCTTTGACGAATGTAGATTTTTTCCACTATAACTCTTTCGGTTATCTCAGTGATGCTGGTTTAGCTCAATTGGTAGAGCAGCTGATTTGTAATCAGCAGGTTGCGGGTTCGAGTCCCATAACCAGCTCCAAATTTCTCTGAGTAAGTATTTAAAAAAAATGGGTAGGTGCCCGAGTGGCTAAAGGGGACGGACTGTAAATCCGTTAGCTTGCGCTTACGAAGGTTCGAATCCTTCCCTGCCCACCATTTTTTTAAATATTTTCTCGGTGAAATTAGGGTTTCTGTTAATGGGCGGGAATAGCTCAATTGGCTAGAGTATCTGCCTTCCAAGCAGAGGGTTGCGGGTTCGAGACCCGTTTCCCGCTCCAAATTTCAGACGCCCATGTAGCTCAGTGGTAGAGCACACCCTTGGTAAGGGTGAGGTCGTCGGTTCGGCTCCGATCATGGGCTCCACTTAGTTTTACACTTGAATTTAAAAAATTTGGCTTTAAGTTAGATAAAAATAAAAAAATCTCTGCAGGAGGACTAATGTCTAAAGAGAAATTCACCCGTACAAAACCGCATGTTAACATCGGTACAATCGGTCACGTCGACCATGGTAAAACAACTTTGACTGCTGCTATCACTACTACTCTTGCAGCGGCTGGTAAAGCTCAAGCGATGTCTTACGATCAAATCGATAAGTCTCCAGAAGAGCGCGAGCGTGGTATCACTATCTCTACTACTCACGTTGAGTACGAAACTGAAAACCGCCACTACGCACACGTTGACTGCCCAGGACATGCTGACTACGTAAAAAACATGATCACTGGTGCTGCTCAAATGGACGGCGCTATCCTAGTAGTTTCTTCTGCTGACGGTCCTATGCCACAAACTCGTGAACACATCCTTTTGGGTCGCCAAGTTGGTATCCCAGCAATGGTTGTATTCATGAACAAAGTTGACATGGTTGACGATAAAGAACTTCTTGAGCTTGTTGAGCTTGAGATCCGCGAACTTCTTTCTAAGTACGAATACCCAGGCGACGAAATCCCTGTAGTAAAAGGTTCTGCTTTGAAAGCTTTGGAAGGCGATGCTTCTGAAATCGGTCGTCCAGCTATCATGAAATTGATGGAAGCTTGCGACGCTTACATCCCACAACCAGCTCGTGCTACTGACAAAACTTTCTTGATGCCAGTAGAGGACGTGTTCTCTATCTCTGGTCGTGGTACAGTTGTTACTGGCCGTGTTGAGCGTGGTATCGTTAAAGTTGGTGACGAGATCGAAATCATCGGTATCCGTCCAACTCAAAAAACGACTGTTACTGGTATCGAAATGTTCCGTAAACTTCTTGATGAAGGTCAAGCAGGGGACAACTGTGGTGTTCTTCTTCGTGGTACTAAAAAAGAAGACGTTGAACGTGGTCAAGTTTTGGCTAAACCAGGTTCAGTTAAACCTCACAAAAAATTCAAAGCAGAAGCGTACATCCTTACTAAAGAAGAAGGCGGACGTCATACTCCATTCTTCAACGGTTACCGTCCACAGTTCTACTTCCGTACAACTGACGTAACTGGTGTTTGTACTTTGAAAGCTGGCACTGAAATGGTTATGCCAGGTGACCGCGTTGAATTGTCTGTTGAATTGATCGCTCCGATCGCAATGGAAAAAGAATTGCGTTTCGCGATCCGCGAAGGTGGCCGTACAGTTGGCGCCGGCGTTGTTATCGACATCCTTGAGTAGGATTAACGCAGCATAGGCTGAAATAAAAAATCACCCGGGGGACTCCTTGACAAAAGGGTCCCCCTCGGTGTTTCTTGGCATTCCAAATGTAGTTCTTGTCGGTTTCTCCCAATAGTTTTCGAAGGGGAGATTATTGATGAGAATTTATCGATCGCGAGGCGCAAGGAGAAGGCCCTACTTTAAAGTAGGCCGACGACGAGGCAACGAAGTGAGCGGTAAATTATCATCAATAAGATCGTGCAGGGGTGTAGCTCTAGCGGTAGAGCGAACGACTCCAAATCGTTAGGTCGTGGGTTCGAATCCCTCCGCCCCTGCCAATTTCTACACAAATATTTCAACAGGAATGAGGTATCGTGGAAAAAACTAACTCTAAGATCATGACTCTTAGTTTTGCAATTGCGGGTGCTTTGGTTGGATTGACTGTGCACTTCCTTATCAAGGCATTCTCGGGTGCTTTTGGTTTCGTTGCAAAATTGGCTGACAACGACTTGTTCAAGCACGGTCTTCCGGTTGCAACAGGTATCGTTTTGTTTGCAGCTCTTCAGTTCAACCCACGCGTACTAGCTTGGGGCGAAGAAGTAGTATCTGAAATCCGCAAGGTTGTATGGCCTTCTCGCAAAGATACGACAGCAATGACTATCGTATGCGTAGTAATGGTTCTTATCTCAAGCGTGATCATCAGCTCTTTCGATTTGATTTCAGGCTTCTTTATCAACTTCCTAATGAAGTAAGGATCGGACCATGGACAAAAAGTGGTACATCGTAAACGTTCAGACAAGTTGTGAAAATACGGCAAAAAAAGCCATCGAGGAAAAGATCAAAACTTCCAAGATGGAAGAGATGTTTGGCGAAATCCTGATCCCAGCTGAAAACGTTGTGGAGCTTGTAAAAGGCCAAAAACAAACTAAATCGCGTAAATTTTTCCCGGGTTATATCTTCGTTCAAATGTTTTTGAATGATGAGACTTGGCATTTGGTGAGAAATGCGTCAAAAGTAACAGGCTTTGTGGGTGGCACTAAAACTCGTCCCCCAGAAGTACCTGAAGCAGAGGTTTTCCGCGTAACTCAGCAAATGGCTGGCGTTGCAGAAAAGCCGAAAATGAAGGTCAAGTTCTCTGTAGGTGAAAATGTGACTGTTGTTGACGGTCCATTTGCTAACTTCCAAGGAACTGTAGAAGAGATCAACGAGGACAAAGCTAAGCTTAAAGTTCTTGTGAGCATCTTCGGTAGACCAACTCCAGTTGAGTTGGACTACATTCAAGTAGATAAAGCTTAAAACTGACGCTCACATAGGGTGAGCTTCGGATTAATAACACAACCTCTTGCAGGAGTGGGTCATGGCAAAAAAAGTTACAGGAATGATCAAGCTGCAAATACCGGCAGGGAAAGCTAATCCAGCTCCACCCGTTGGACCGGCACTTGGACAGCACGGGGTAAACATCATGGAATTCTGTAAGCAGTTCAACGCTCGTACACAAGCGTTGGGTGATAGCATCATCCCTATCATCATCACTGTTTACCAAGACAGATCGTTTACTTTCATCACAAAAACACCACCGGTGTCTTCTTTGATTAAAAAGGCGTTGAAATTGGAATCTGGTTCCAAAATGCCTCAAAAAGACAAAGTTGGTAAAATCAATAACGATCAAATCAAGCAAATCGCTACAACGAAATTGCCTGACTTGAACTGCTTGAAAGTTGAATCAGCAATGGCACAAGTCGCTGGTACAGCTAAGAGCATGGGCATCGACATCGCGTAGGAGTGAACAATGGCAGGTAAAAAGTTCGCAGCTGCTTCTAAGAAAGTAGATTCTGCAAAAAAATACACTGTTGATGAAGCATTCAAACTAGTTGTTGAGACAGCTCCAGCTAAATTTGATGAATCAATCGACGTAGCATTGCGTTTGGGTATCGACCCTAAGCAATCAGATCAACAAGTTCGTGGCGCAATCGCATTGCCTCACGGTTTGGGTAAAGAAGTAAAAGTAGTTGTTTTCGCAAAAGGTCCTAAAGAGACTGAAGCGAAAAACGCTGGCGCAGACTTTGTTGGCGCTGACGACCTTGTGGCTAAAATCCAAGGTGGCTGGTTGGACTTCGATAAATGTATCGCGACTCCAGACATGATGGCGACTGTTTCTAAAGTTGCTAAAATTCTAGGGCCTCGTGGTTTGATGCCGAATCCAAAAATCGGTACTGTAACTATGAACGTGGGCGAAGCCGTAACTGCCGAGAAAAAAGGTAAGTTGGATTTCCGCGTTGATAAAGCAGGTATCGTACATGCTGGTATCGGTAAGAAATCTATGGGCGATGCTAAACTTCGTGATAACTTCATGACCCTTTTGGGCGCGATCGTTAAAGCGAAACCAGCATCTTCTAAAGGTATCTACCTTCGTTCTATCGCCGTAGCATCCACTATGGGTCCTGGCGTTAAGATCGAGCCAAATGCGGCTGCTGCTGCAACTGGCGCTCTAGCGTAGTTTTATAAAGCTCCGAGCAATCGGGGCTTTTTGTATTTTTAAATAAGTATTTATTGCGATCAGAGACAGTAGGTTTTCGTTTGTGAATGTAATCCCATGAATGTATGGGGCCTACCGAGATAAGGCAAAAAGGTTATCCGACCTCCAAACCGACCTGATTCGCACACACCCCTTCGCAAGAAGGGAAAAGTCTAATGAAAGGAGGCTCACTTATGATCACTCGCGCAGATAAAGAGCAAGAGATTAAGGTTATTACTGATAAATTCGGTAAAGCTAAAGGAGCTTTCATCGTCGACTTCAAAGGCATCAAGGTTGAGCAAGTAACTAACTTGCGTAAAAAATTGAATGCTGCTGATTCAGAGATGAAAGTTGTCCGTAATACTCTAGCAAAAAGAGCGTTCAAAGATCACCCAGCTATTGAAAAAGCATTTACTAATTCAATGAAGGGTACTAACGCCATCGTATTCTCATACGGTGAAGTGAACGCAACTGCTAAAACATTGGCTGATTTCGCTAAGGACGTAGAAGTTCTTCAAATCAAGTCTGGTGTAATGGATGGCGAAGCTTTGGACGACGCAAAGATTAAATTCTTGGCGACTCTTCCAGGTAAAGACCAACTCCGCGCTATGTTCCTTGGTACGCTATTGGCTTCAGGCTCTGCACTTGCACGTTGCTTGAACGCTTACGCCGAGAAACTTGGTGGTGGTGCTACTGCTGGTACTGAAGAAGCTCCACAAGCGTAATGCTTGCGCACCGATGATTCGGTGTTAATGGTTGCTGTATATTTGAATTTTTAAATAATTTTTTTAAATCCCTGGAGGATTAAAATGTCTCTAACTAACGATCAACTTGTTGACGCATTGTCTGCGAAAACAGTTCTTGAAATCGCTGAACTTGTAAAAATGCTTGAAGAAAAATGGGGCGTTTCTGCTGCTGCTCCTGTAGCTGCTGCTGGCGCTGGCCCTGCTGCTGCTGTTGAAGAAAAAACTGCTTTCGACGTTATCTTGGTTGATGCAGGCGCGAACAAAATCAACGTAATCAAAGAAGTACGTGGTTTGACTGGTTTGGGTCTTGCTGAAGCTAAAGCACTAGTTGAAGCTGGTGGCAAAGCTGTTAAAGAAGGCGCGACTAAAGAAGACGCTGAAAAAATCAAAAAAGCTCTTGAAGCTGCAGGCGCGAAAGTTACTGTTAAGTAGTCTTTCGAACCAATTCTTGGTTTTGAAAATGCCAAAAGCCTCGTGGAAACACGGGGCTTTTTGCTTTTTAAGCCTCGTAATAAAGTCGACCGCCATGCTTTCCGGGAACCTGTGGTCTACCTCTGGTAATTTACGACACGCGCATCCGGCGCTCACCCGGCTTGGGTACCGCATCCTGCGGGCCGGGAGGTCGAAATTACCAGAGGCAGCCCCCAGCTCCCCGGAAATCATGGCTGACGCGTTAAATCATGAGGCTTAAAAACAACAAGCCCCGCGTTTCTAAGATCTCCAAATTGGAGAATCACGTTCAATAAAATCAAAATTTCCGCAGAAAAACTACTTCGCGTAACCGAGAAACTGGTTTTTACGGCGATTTCGGTTCTTTATTTTCTTTCAAAACTTCTTTTTTCTGTCGAACCCGCGTTTTGGGGAGGGGGCAGGGACGTATACTTTGAGACCTCCGCCCCCGCACGATGCGGTACCAAGGGGCGGTGAGGGCCGGAAGCCCGTGCCCAAAATATACGTCCCTGCCCCCTCCCCAAAATGCGGAGTCCGAAGCCGAAATCCCACGGAGTTTTGTAAGAAGGTAAAGAACCGAAAGTACTTATAATTCCTTGCTTTTCTGAAAACCCGGAAGTAGTTTGGTTCCTTGCGTTTTGATTTTATTTAATGTGGTTCTTGATTCTTCCGCCCGAAGTGAAGTTTCGATTTTCTTATCACGGAGAGTACATTGGAAAAAACTCCAGTTACGGCTTCTAACATTCGAGTTAGAAAGTCTTTCGCGAAAAATAAGCAAGTCATTGATATTCCCAACTTGATTGAATTGCAGAAGTCTTCTTACGAAGCTTTCATTCAAAAAGATATGGATCCAGATCGCCGTGGCGAAGCTGGTCTCAATGGCGTTTTCAAATCTGTTTTCCCAATCACAGATTTCAACAACACTGCAAGCCTAGAGTTCGTATCTTACACTCTTGAGCCAGCAAAATACGACGTAGATGAGTGTCGTCAGCGCGGAATGACTTTCGCTGCTCCGATCAAAGTTACTCTTCGTCTTATCGTGTTTGATGTTGATGAAGAAACTGAAGCACGTTCTATCCGTGACGTAAAAGAACAAGAAGTTTACTTGGGCGAAATCCCATTGATGACTGCAAACGGTTCTTTCATCATCAACGGTACTGAGCGCGTTGTTGTATCTCAGTTGCATCGTTCTCCGGGCGTGTTCTTCGATCACGACGGTGGTAAAAACAATGCTTCTGGTAAATTGATCTACTCTGCGCGTGTGATCCCATACCGTGGTTCTTGGTTGGATGCTGAATTTGACCAAAAAGATTTGATCCACGTCCGTATCGATCGTCGTCGTAAATTCCCAGTTACAATTCTTTTGAAAGCATTGGGTTACAACGCTGAACAACTTCTTGAATACTTCTACGACCTTGACGAAGTTTACGTTAAAGGCGGCAAGTTGTTCCGTAAGTTGGATATCGAAAGAATGTCAGGCCAAAGAGCATTGACTGATATCCTTGATCCAAAAGGTGGCGAGGCACTAGTTAAAGCTGGTCGTCGTATCACTCGTGCGATCGTTAAGAAAATCAAAGATCTTAATATCACTGAACTTGAAGTTGAACCAAAAGACCTTGATGGTAAAGTTTTGGCGAAACCTCTTATCGATGAATCCACTGGTGAGATCATCGCGGATGCGAACGCTGAGTTGAACTCTGCAATTATCAAACGCGCTATCGAATCTGGTATCGATCGTTTCTTCATGATCTTCTTCGACGGTTTGACTGTTGGACCTTACCTTCGCAACACATTGTTGGTTGATAAAGTTTCTAACAAAGACGAATCATTGGTTGAGATCTACAAACGCCTTCGTCCTGGTGAGCCTCCAACTTTGGAAGCTGCTACGACATTCTTCGGCCGTTTGTTCTTCGATCCAGAGACTTATGATCTTTCTGAAGTTGGTCGTATCAAGATCAATCACAGATTCGGTATCTCTATGGAAGAGTGCCCACCGTCTCACAGAACACTGACTCACAAAGATATCTTGAGCACTATCAAAACGCTTATCGATCTGAAAAATGGTCGCGGTGTTATCGACGATATCGATCACTTGGGTAACCGTCGTGTTCGTTCCGTAGGTGAGTTGCTTGAAAACCAATACCGTATCGGTTTGGTTCGTATGGAGCGCGCTATCCGTGAACGTATGTCTCTACAAGACGTAGAAACAATGATGCCTCACGATCTAGTGAACGCTAAACCAGTAAATGCAGTTGTTAAAGAATTCTTCGGTTCTTCTCAATTGTCACAGTTCATGGATCAAACAAATCCATTGTCTGAGATCACTCACAAACGTCGTTTGTCAGCTCTTGGACCCGGCGGTTTGACTCGTGACCGTGCAGGTTTCGAAGTACGTGACGTACATCCTACGCACTACGGTCGTATCTGCCCAATCGAAACTCCAGAGGGGCCAAACATCGGTTTGATCGCTTCCTTGGCAACTTACGCTCGTATCAACAACTACGGTTTCATCGAGACTCCGTACCGTAAAGTTGAGCAAGGCGCAGTTTCTAAAGACATCAACTACTTGTCTGCATTGGAAGAAGCGGGTCATTACATCGCTCCGGCAGCTCGTGATGAAGCTGGTAACAAATCAATCCAAACTGCTACGACAATCACTCGTCGTGACGGTGAGTATGAAATCGTTGATAAAGACAAAGTTGCATTGATGGACGTTTCTCCATCTCAGCTAGTATCTATCGCGGCTTCTTTGATTCCGTTCCTAGAGCATGACGATGCCAACCGTGCCCTGATGGGTTCGAACATGCAACGTCAAGCGGTGCCATTGTTGCGTTCTCGCGCACCACTAGTTGGTACAGGCGTAGAGCGTTTGGTTGCTCGTGACTCTGGTACATCTGTCGTTGTTCAAAATGACGGTATCGTTGAAGAAGTAGACGCATCTCGTATCGTTATCCGTCGTTTCGCTAAAGGCGGAGAGCTTGGCGCGAACGTAGATATCTACAATTTGACTAAGTACCAACGTACGAACCAAAACACATGCTTCAATCAAAAACCAATCGTAACTGTTGGTGACAAGGTTTCTAAAGGCGACATCGTTGCCGATGGTCCTTCCACTGAGCTTGGTGAGTTGGCTCTAGGTCAAAACATCCTGGTAGCGTTCACTCCTTGGCAAGGTTACAACTTCGAGGACTCCATCCTTATCTCTGAGCGTTTGTTAAAAGACGACGTTTACACATCTATCCACATCGAAGAGTTCGAGTGCGTAGCGCGTGACACGAAACTAGGTAAAGAAGAGATCACTCGCGATATCGCAAACGTAGGTGAAGAAGCACTTAAAGACCTAGACAGCTCTGGTATCATCCGCATCGGTGCGGAAGTTCGCCCTGGCTTCATCTTGGTTGGTAAAGTCACTCCTAAAGGTGAAACTCAGCTTTCTCCTGAAGAAAAACTTTTGAGAGCGATCTTCGGTGAAAAAGCTGGTGACGTACGTGATACATCACTTCGCGCACCATCTGGCGTTTACGGTACAGTTATCGACGCTCAAGTTTACTCTCGTGAAGGCGCAGACCGCGATGAGCGTTTGTCTTCAATCATCGAAGAGAAAAAACGCAAGCTTGAAAAAGACTTGGCTGTTGAGCAAAACGTTATCAAAAATAACTCCATCACGAAACTTCGCGATATCTTGGTAGGCAAAATCACTACTGGCGTATTGTTGAATGAAGATGGATCGCAAAAACTTTTGAACAAAGGTCAATCGATCACGATCGCGGATATCGAAACAATTCCATTCGAATTGTTGAACTATATCCCTCTTGAGCAAGATCTTGAGTTCCAAGTTAACAAAATCATCGACAACGCTCGTAACCAGCTTGACGCAGTTAAATTGGTATTCAACGAGAAGATCGACCGCCTTCGTAAAGGTGACGAGCTTCCTCCAGGCGTTATCAAAATGGTTAAAGTTTACGTTGCGATTAAACGTAAAATGCAAGTCGGCGATAAATTTGCCGGCCGTCACGGAAATAAAGGTGTCGTTTCTAAAGTATTGCCTGTTGAAGACATGCCATACCTAGCAGACGGTTCTCCGGTAGACATGGTTCTGAATCCACTGGGCGTACCTTCACGTATGAACATTGGTCAGGTCCTTGAGGTTCACTTGGGTTGGGCAGCGCACAACTTGGGTAAACAAATCGGTGCCCACCTTGAAAAGTGGAATGCAGAAAACGCACGTAAAGAAATGAAAGATATCTTCAATGACTCTGATATCAGCGCAAAACTTGATGGCGCTGACGAAGGCTCTTTGAAATCAATGGTAACTCGTATGAAGAACGGTATCCACGTTGGAACACCGGTATTCGACGGTGCTCGTGAATCAGACGTTAAGAACTTGCTTGCGAAAGCAGAAGTTCCACTTTCCGGTAAGTCCATCCTATTCGATGGTCGTACTGGTGAGCCGTTCACGAACCCAGTTACTGTGGGTATCATGTACATGCTTAAACTTCACCATCTGGTTGAAGAGAAGATCCATGCTCGTTCTATCGGACCTTATTCTCTCGTTTCGCAACAACCTTTGGGCGGTAAAGCTCAATTCGGTGGTCAGCGTCTAGGGGAGATGGAAGTTTGGGCGATCGAAGCATACGGTGCCGCATACTCTCTACAAGAGTTCCTAACTGTTAAGTCAGATGACGTAGCAGGTAGAACACGTATGTACGAAAGTATCGTTAAGGGTGAAAACATCCTTGAGCCGGGTCTTCCTGAATCGTTCAACGTTCTAGTGAAAGAGCTTCAGTCTCTTGCATTGAATGTTGAGTTGATGGAGTCCGACATCCTTCGTGATCAAGATGAAGATCTTGATGGCGGTGGCGATGTTATTGAAGCAACTGTTGTGGCTCCTACTGAGCCAGAGCAGCACTAATTAAAACTTTAACAACAGGGGTGTTCTTTGAGAGACTTGTTGAATTTTTTCGATAAACCAAAAGATCCACTTTCGTTTGACGCCGTACGAGTATCGTTGGCGTCACCTGAAATGATTCGTGATTGGTCATTTGGTGAAGTTAAGAAGCCGGAAACTATTAACTATCGTACATTCAAGCCTGAACGTGATGGCTTGTTCTGTGCGAAAATCTTCGGTCCTATTAAGGATTACGAGTGCTTGTGCGGTAAGTATAAACGTATGAAGTACCGTGGCGTCGTCTGTGAAAAGTGCGGCGTTGAAGTTACACAAACTAAAGTTCGCCGTGAACGTCTAGGTCACATTGAGCTTGCGACTCCAGTTGCACACATCTGGTTCTTGCGCTCACTGCCTTCTCGTATCGGTAACTTGCTCAACCTATCTCTTAAGGATGTTGAGAAAGTTTTGTATTGTGAAGCCCACGTGGTTATCGATCCAATGGAAACAACATTGGAAGAAGGCCAAGTATTGACTGAAGAAGCTTTGAACGCAGCTTTGAACGAATTCGGTCCTTCATTCAAATACGGCATGGGCGGCGAAGCTGTTCGTGACCTTTTGAGAAAAATCGATCCTGAATACTTGTCTCGCAAGCTTCGTATGGAAGCTAAAGACGTTAAGTCTGAAGCGGGCATGAAAAAGATCACTAAACGTCTTAAGGTTGTTGAAGCTTTCAAAGGCTCTATCAACAAACCTGAATGGATGATGTTGGAAGCACTTCCAGTGTTGCCACCAGATCTACGTCCTCTAGTTCCACTAGATGGCGGTCGTTTCGCGACTTCAGATCTAAATGATCTTTACCGTCGTGTGATCAACCGTAATAACCGTTTGAAACGTCTTCAAGAGCTGAACGCTCCAGACATCATCATCCGCAATGAAAAACGTATGTTGCAAGAAGCAGTAGACGCATTGTTGGATAACGGTCGTCGCGGTAAGACTTTCACTGGTCCAAATAAACGTCCACTTCGCTCCCTTTCTGATATGTTGAAAGGTAAGCAAGGTCGTTTCCGTCAAAATCTACTTGGTAAACGTGTGGACTACTCTGGTCGTTCCGTTATCGTTGTAGGTCCGACGTTGAAATTGCACCAATGCGGTCTTCCTAAGAAAATGGCTTTGGAGCTATTCAAACCATTCGTATACAACAAACTTGAAGAAAAAGGCCTAGCAGCAACTATCAAGCAAGCTAAGAAATTGGTTGAGCAAGAGACAGTTGAAGTTTGGGATATCCTGGCTGACGTAGTTAAAGAACATCCAGTTCTTTTGAATCGTGCGCCAACTCTTCACAGACTTGGTATCCAAGCCTTCGAACCAGTACTTCACGAAGGTAAAGCGATCCAATTGCATCCACTAGTGTGCGGTGCCTTCAATGCCGACTTCGACGGTGACCAAATGGCGGTTCACGTTCCACTTTCTGTGGAATCTCAAGTTGAAGCTCGTGTTTTGATGATGTCTACAAACAACGTTCTTTCTCCAGCTTCTGGTAAGCCAATCATCAATCCATCACAAGATATCGTGTTGGGCTTGTACTGGTTGACTCGTAACCGTTTGGGCGCAAAAGGAACTGGCAAAATCTTCTCAACTGTTCAGGAAGCTCAATACGCTTACGAAACAGGCTTGGTAGACTTGCAAGCGACTTGTAAAGTGCGTATCAACGGTAAGTTGCAAGAAACAACAGTAGGTCGCGCGATTCTTTCTGATAGCGTTCCTAAAGAAGTTCCTTTCAACGACGTGAACGTAATCATGACTAAGAAACAAATCGCAGCTTTGATCGATAAGACTTTCCGTCTTGCTGGTGCAAAAGCGACTTGTATCTTGGCTGATAAAATCATGGAACTTGGTTTCAAATATTCAACGTCTGCAGGTATGTCTATCGGTATCGATGACATGGTTATCCCGGCTGCCAAAGCTCCGATGATCGCTGACGCTGAAAAACAAGTGACTGAAATCCAAACTCAATACGATGAAGGTTTGATCACAGATGGTGAGCGCTACAATAAAGTAGTGGATATCTGGGCACAAACTGCAGATAAGATCGCTAAAGAAGGTATGAACGCGATCGAAAAACAAACATTCGTAGTTGATGGCAAAGAGGTAGTAGGACCTTCATTCAATCCTATCTACATCATGGCTGAATCCGGAGCCCGTGGTTCCGCGACTCAGATCCGTCAATTGGGTGGTATGCGTGGTTTGATGGCAAAACCTTCTGGTGAGATCATCGAAACACCGATCACTGCAAACTTCCGTGAAGGTTTGACAGTTATCCAGTACTTCATCTCTACGCACGGTGCTCGTAAAGGTTTGGCCGATACAGCATTGAAAACAGCGAACTCCGGTTACTTGACTCGTCGTTTGGTTGACGTGGCTCAAGACGTCGTTGTTTCTGAATTGGATTGCGGTATTGACGACGGTTTGGAAATCACTCCAGTTTACGAAGCTGGTGAGATCATCCAAAACATCGGTGATCGTATCCTTGGTCGTACAACATTGAGAGATGTTGTTGATCCTCAAACTAACAACGTAGTTGTTAGAGCGAACCAAGAGATCACAGAGACTGACGTTAAAACTATCGAAGGCTTGGGTATCGATAAAGTCGACATCCGTTCAGCCCTAGTGTGCCAATCTAAACGTGGCGTGTGTGTGAAATGTTACGGCCGCGACTTGTCTCGTGGTGCGACTGTGAACCTTGGTGAAACAGTTGGTATCATTGCAGCACAATCTATCGGTGAGCCGGGTACTCAGTTGACGATGCGTACGTTCCACTTGGGTGGTGCCGCTTCTCGTTCAGTTGAGCAATCAGTTCATACATCTCGTTATGATGGTGTTCTTAAACTTCAAAACGTACATGCAGTTACTAACCGTAATGGTAAGTTGACTGTGATGAACCGTAACGGATCTGCACTAGTTATCGACGAAGCAGGCCGCGAGCGTGAAAACTTCAAGCTTGTTTACGGTGCTGTATTGAACTTTAAAGAAGGTGACAAAGTTGCCAAAGGTCAAACAGTTGTAGAATGGGATCCATATTCGAATCCAATCATCGCAGAGGTTTCTGCGAAGATCCAATATCAGGATATCGAAGAAGGTTCTACAATGCAGGAGCAAGTGGATGCGGTAACTGGTTTCGCGACTAAAGTTATCATGGAATCTAAATCTTCTGACATTAAACCAACTGTGTTCCTAGTTGATGGCAATGGTAAGACATTGAATCTTCCTGGTCGTGACATCCCTGCGAGATATTTGATCCCAGTGGGTGCTCAGCTTCTAGCAGCTGACGGTCAAGAGATCCATGCCGGTGACGTTATCGCGAAAATGCATCGTGAGACTTCGAAAACGAAGGATATCACGGGCGGTCTTCCGCGCGTTGCTGAATTGTTTGAAGCTCGTAAACCGAAAGAAGCAGCAATCATCTCTGAAATTGATGGTTATGTGACATTCGGTAAAGACGTTAAAGGTAAACAACGTGTAATCGTAACTCCTGAAGTGGGTGAGCAAAAAGAATACCTCATCCCTAAAGGTAAGCACGTTGCTGTAAGAGAAGGTGAGTACGTAAGAGCCGGTGAGGCGTTGATGGACGGTCCAACAAATCCTCATGACATTCTGGCGGTTCTAGGTGCTAAAGCCCTATCTGCATACCTTGTTGATGAAATCCAAGAAGTTTACCGACTTCAAGGTGTTGCTATCAATGATAAGCATATCGAAGTAATCGTTCGCCAAATGCTACGTAAAGTAGAAATCAAGGACGCTGGAGACAGCCGCTTCTTGGCTGGTGAACAAGCTGAAAGATATGCTTTCGACGAAGAAAATGCTCGTTTGAGCCGTGAAGGTGGACAACTTGCTACATGCAATCCACTTCTTCTTGGTATCACGAAAGTTTCTTTGAGCACTGATAGCTGGATCTCAGCAGCGTCATTCCAGGAAACAACAAAAGTACTTACAGAAGCGGCGATCAATTCTCGCACAGACCATTTGCGTGGTTTGAAAGAGAATATCATCATGGGTCGTTTGATCCCTGCAGGTACTGGCTTAACTTCTTACAAACGCTGGAAAGTGTCTGTAGCGGAAGACGACGACGTAAACTACGTGGCATCTTTGCCGGGTATGTCGCCTTCAACTCAGTCGCACCAAGGTTAGTAGAGTCGCAGCGCTTCATGAATCCTCAAAGCCGCTTCACTGGCGGTTTTGAGGGCCTAAAGCCTCGGATCTCGTAAGAAAAATGTAAAAACTCCAAAAGCGGAACTCACGCCGGATTTTGGGAACTAAAATTAACAACAATGTCTTGACCCGGACGCTTGCGACAATGTAAGTTCCAGCGTCTTGAATTCGAATAAATTGTTTAAGGGGTTTATAAGTGCCTACAATTAACCAGCTCATCAAAAGTGAGCGTAAAGTTCAAAAAAACCAAACTAAATCACCTGCTTTGGTGTCATGCCCTCAGCGTCGTGGTGTTTGTACTCGTGTTTATACAACAACTCCAAAGAAGCCGAACTCCGCTCTACGTAAAGTAGCGAAAATCCGTCTTTCTAATGGTTTTGAAGTTATCTCTTACATTCCTGGTATCGGTCACAATCTTCAAGAGCATAGCGTTGTCTTGATCCGTGGTGGTCGTGTGAAGGACTTGCCGGGCGTTCGTTACCATATCGTTCGCGGTGTATTGGATCTTCAAGGTGTTAACGGTCGCCTACGCAGCCGTTCTAAATACGGTACTAAGAGACCTAAGAAATAATAAGGAATTGACACATGTCACGTCGTAAAAAGACCTTTAAAAGAGAAGTAATTCCAGATCCAGTTTTTAAAGATCTAGTTATTGCTAAATTCGTTAATAAAATGATGATCCAAGGTAAAAAAGCTACTGCACAGAAGCTTTTCTACGGAGCATTGAAAGAGCTTGAAGGTAAAGTTGCTGGCGAAGAGCCAATGGCTGTATTCAAAAAAGCCCTTGAAAACTGCAAACCTTCTATCGAAGTTCGTTCTCGCCGTGTAGGTGGAGCGACATACCAAGTTCCAGTTGATGTTCGTCCAACTCGTCGTTTGGCTTTGGCTATGCGTTGGTTGGTTGAATACTCTCGCGAACGTGGCGAAAAAGACTACGCTAAGCGTTTGGCTGGCGAATTCATCGATGCTTACAACAATAGAGGTAACTCTATTAAGAAGAAAGATGAAGTTCACCGTATGGCTGAAGCTAATAAGGCTTTCTCTCACTACAATTGGTAATCTGTTTACATGTCAGCTAAAGATCCAAAAGTTGTAGCTGATCTCAAGTATACTCGTAATATCGGCATCATGGCACACATTGATGCCGGTAAAACGACGACCACCGAGCGCATCCTTTACTACACTGGAAAAAGTCATAAAATTGGTGAAGTTCACGACGGCCAGGCCACTATGGACTGGATGGTTCAGGAACAAGAGCGTGGTATTACTATTACCTCTGCTGCCACTATGGCATTCTGGAAAGACCACCGCATTAATATCATCGATACTCCGGGGCACGTTGACTTCACTATTGAAGTTGAACGTTCTTTGCGCGTTCTTGATGGTGCGGTAGCAGTATTTGACGGCGTAAACGGTGTTGAGCCTCAGTCTGAGACTGTCTGGAAACAAGCTGACAAGTACAAAGTACCAAGAATCTGTTTTATCAATAAAATGGACCGTGTGGGCGCTGATTTTGTGATGTCTTACGGGACAATCAAAGAGCGTCTTCAGGCGAATCCAGTCCCAGTTCAAGTTCCAATCGGTATGGAAGATACATTCCGTGGCGTAGTCGATTTGTTAGAAAATCGTGCTTACGTTTGGACGACATCCGGTTTGGGAGACAACTTCGAAATTACCGATGTTCCTAATGACATGAAGGAAGAGATCAATCGCTTCCGTACAGAAGTCGTTGAGAAGATCGTTGAGTTTGACGATGTTCTTCTTGAGAAATATCTCAACGGAGAAGAAGTGACTGTTGCTGAGCTAAAAGCAGCTCTTCGCAAAGGCACTCTTGAATTGAAAGCGTTCCCAGTATTCTGTGGGGCGGCCTTCAAAAACAAAGGTATTCAACCTTTGCTTGATGGTGTGATTGATTACCTTCCATCACCTATCGAAGTTCCGGATATCGTGGGACACGATCCAGAACGTCCTGAAAAAGAAATCGTATGTAAAACTGATTTCGACGCCCATGTGGCGGCATTGGCTTTCAAAATTGCCAATGATCCGTTCGCAGGTTCTTTGACGTACATCCGTGTTTATTCCGGTGAAGTCAAAATGGGTGACCAACTTTTGAATCCTCGTACACAAAAGAAAGAGCGTATTCAAAAGCTGGTAAAAATGCATGCGAACTCCCGTGAAGAGGTTGCGAGCTTGAAGGCTGGCGATATCGGTGCAGTTGTGGGTCTTAAGTTCACTGGTACTGGTGATACTCTTTGCGAAACTTCCCATGCAGTAGTTCTTGAATCTATCACTTTCCCAGAGCCGGTGATTGCTGTGGCAATCGAAGCTAAATCTTCTGCTGATCAAGAGAAGATGTTGGCAGGCCTTGAGAAGCTCCAAAAAGAAGATCCATCTTGTAAGTTGAGAAACGATCCTGAAACAGGTCAGATTCTTCTTTCGGGTATGGGTGAGCTTCATTTGGATATCCTGGTGGATCGCCTTCTTCGCGAGCACAAAGTGCAGGCGAATGTTGGTAAGCCACAAGTATCTTACCGCGAAACCATTACGACGGCGGCCTCCGAAACTCATGTTTATGAGCGTGAAATTGCCGGCGATATGAACTTCGCTTCTGTGAGCTTAACGATTGAGCCGATCTCCCAAGCAGATCACATCCAATTCGTTAGCAAAGTCTCATTGTCTAAAGAGTTTACAGCTCCGTTCTTAAAGGCGATCGAAAGCGGCTTCCGTGAAGCGGCTGAGGTGGGTCCTTTAGCGAGCTATTCTATGCTAGGTATTAAAGGCACTTTAACAGCTGTTGAGGTTCGTCCCGAAACGTCCACTGAGATGGCTTTCAAAGCCGCGACCTCATTGGCGTTCAGAGATGCCGTTAAAAAAGCCCAAGTTGAGCTTATGGAGCCAATCTTTAAGCTTGAAGTGACTTGCCCTGATGATTTCGTGGGCAATATAGTGGGTGACTTGAACTCGCGTCGTGGAAAAATTCTCACGATGAACGTTAAGCCAGGGGGCGGGCAGGTTATCTTTGCCGAGGCGCCATTGGCCTCTCTATTCGGTTATGCGACGGATGTGCGCAGTTTAAGCCAGGGTAGAGCAAGTTTCAGCATGGAATTCTTAGAATATGCCGTGGTCCCTGCGAAGGTAAAAACGGAAATTCTACATAAAATGGGAAGATATTAATTATTTAATTTTTTCCCTTTGACAAAGATTTTTTAAATGCGCATACTCGCGCACTCGTGACATCTATATTTACAAAAAACCCCCCGCGTTTGGTGGACTTATCTAGGCCGCAAGGGCTAATTCGGGGCAAGTTTTCGATGGGATTTGATGTTCAGTTATTAACATTTTTGCTAGTAATTACGCTACTTTACAAAAGAAGAGAAGTGTCCTTATGCAAAGTCAGAAGATTAGAATCAGATTGAAGGCATTCGATCATAAATTGCTTGATCAGTCGACGAAAGAAATCGTTGAGACTGCTCGTCGCACAGGCGCAAAAGTTGCGGGTCCAATTCCCTTGCCTACTCGCATCAACCGCTACACAGTACTTCGTTCTCCACACGTAGATAAAAAATCTCGTGAACAATTCGAAGTAAGAACTCACAAGCGTATGCTTGATATCCTTGAACCTACTCAACAAACAGTAGACCAATTGATGAAATTGGATCTTTCTGCTGGTGTTGACGTTGAAATCAAATTGTCGGCGATCTAGGAGTAAGACGTGAGCGAAACTACAGAAAACACACAAACGTCTGCACAAGGCCTAAAGCTCAATGGCTTGTTTGCATTCAAAGAAGGTATGGCTACCATCTACAATGAACAAGGTGAAGCTATCCCAGTTACAGTTCTTCGTTATGAGCCATGGTTTGTTTCTCAAATCAAAACTAACGAAGCAGATGGTTACGAAGCTATTCAAGTAGCTTGCGAACCTAAAAAAGCTAAAAATTCAAACAAAGCTGAACAAGGCCACCTTAAAGGTGCTGGCTTCGAAAATGGCGCGAGATTCGTAAAAGAACTTCGTCAAGCTATTCCAGAAGGTCTTACAGTAGGCGCGCAAGTATCAATCGACTCTTTGTCTAAAGGTGACACTGTTAAAATGACAGCGAAATCTAAAGGTAAAGGTTTTGCGGGCGTTATGAAACGTTGGAACTTCGCCGGTGGACCTGGTTCACACGGTTCTAAATTCCACCGTCGTCCGGGTTCTTCTGGTAACAGAACATGGCCAGGCCGTGTAATGCCAGGTAAGAAATTCCCAGGTCATCTTGGTAACGAAACAGTAACTGTTAAGAACGTTGAAATCGTTGAGATCAATCACGCTGAAAACGTTGTTATGGTTAAGGGCCCAGTTCCAGGTGCGAAAAACACTTTGGTGAAATTGGTGAGAGTGTAATATGGCAACAGTAAATGTACTTAACTGGAAAAAAGAAAAAGTTGGATCTATCGATCTTGCTTCTGATGTTTTCGAAACTCCTATTAAAAAAGAAGTTTTGCACACAGTAGTTCAATGGCAATTGGCTAGCCGTCGCCAAGGTACTCACATGACTAAAACAAAAGGTCTAGTGAGCGGTGGTGGTAAAAAGCCTTTCAAACAAAAAGGTACTGGTGGAGCTCGTCAAGGTTCTAGCCGTTCTATCTTGATGCCTGGTGGTGGTACTGCTTTCGGTCCTCAACCTCGCAGCTATGCGTTCGTACTTCCTAAAAAAGTTCGTCGCTTAGGTTTGAGCATGGCACTTTCTCACCTTCAAAAAGAAGGCAAGTTGTTCGTAGTAGACAGCATGCAATCTGAAGGTAAAACAGCTGAATTGAGCAAACGTCTTAAAGCGTTCGGCTTGAAAAAAGCAGTTTTGATCGATGCAAATGTTAACGACAAGTTCAATCAAGCTTCAAAAAATCTTCCAACATTCAAATACTTCCCAGTTGAAGGTTTGAACGTGTTTGATCTTTTGAAATACGATGCAGCAGTAATCACTAAAGATTCTGTAGCGAAAATCGTAGATCGCTGCTCAATGGAGAAAGCGTAAGATGAAACAAGTAATTAAAACTCCACTAATCACGGAGAAAAACACATACCACAACGCAGCTGGTGTTTACGTGTTCGAAGTAGATATGAAATCTACTAAAACAGACGTAAAAGCAGCAGTAGAAAAGAACTTCAAAGTTAAAGTGGACAGCGTGAGAACTAGCGTTTGCCGCGGTCACTCTAAAAATTCGAAGTTTGGTGCAACTAAGGTCCCTTACTGGAAAAAAGCTTACGTTAAGCTTGTTGAAGGTGAGAAGATCGCTCTTTTTGAGGGAGTATAGAGATGGGTATCAAGACGTTCGCCCCGCGCTCTCATGGTCGTAGAGGAATGACTGGTTTCGATTTCAAAGAAATCACAAAGACAACTCCAGAGAAGTCTTTGCTTGCTCCTCTTAAGAAACAAGCAGCTCGTAACAATCACGGTCAAATTACTATTCGTCACCAAGGTGGCGGTCATAAACGTAAGTACCGTTTGATTGATTTCAAACGTATTAAACTAGAAGTGCCAGCTAAAGTTGCTGCGATCGAATACGATCCAAACAGAACTTGCCGTATCGCTCTTCTTAACTATGTAGACGGTCAGAAAGCATACATCATCGCGCCAGTTGGCTTGAATGTAGGCGACACTGTACTTTCTTCAGACAAAGCCGACATCAAACCAGGTAACTCTTTGTCTTTGTCAGCTATCCCTGTTGGTACAGTAATTCACAATATCGAATTGCGCCCAGGTAAAGGTGGTCAAATTTGCAGAGGTGCAGGTGCGAGCGCGACTTTGGCTGGTAAAGGTGATATGTACTGCCAAGTACGTATGCCATCTGGTGAGTTGAAGCAGGTTCTTTCAGTATGCCGCGCTTCTATCGGTCAAGTTGGAAATACTGACAATGAAAATATCAATCTTGGTAAAGCAGGTCGCTCTCGTTGGAGAGGTATCCGTCCTTCAGTTCGTGGTATGCACATGAATCCAGTAGACCATCCATTGGGTGGTGGTGAAGGTGTGGGTAAAGGTCATCATCCTGTAACTCCATGGGGTCAACCATGTAAAGGTTACAAGACAAGACATAATAAGAGAACTGACTCTTCAATCATCAAGAGACGTAAGTAGGAGTAGACTGTGGCACGCTCAATTAAAAAAGGTCCATTCGTTGATTTGTCTGTACAAAAGAAAATCGACAATGCGATCGCAAAAAACGACAAAAAAGTTATTAAAACTTGGTCTCGTCGCTCAACAATTCTTCCAGAAACTATCGGACTTACGTTCGCAGTTCACAACGGTAGAAAGTTCGTTCCAGTTTACATCACTGAGAACATGATTGGTCACAAACTCGGTGAGTTTGCTCCAACAAGAACTTTCCAAGGCCACGCTGAGAAGAAAGCCGCAGCTCCAGCTGCTGCTAAGAAGTAGTAGAGGTTTATAATGGAAGTTAAAGCTAGCCTAAAATACGCAAGAGTAGGTGCCCAAAAGGCAAGACTTGTTGCAGACCTAGTTCGCGGTAAAGACGTGAACGAAGCTGTTAAAACTCTTACTTTCTTGAACAAAAAAACTGCAGGTATGGTAAAGAAACTTATCGAATCTGCTGTTGCTAACGCTGAATACAAAAAAGTTATGGACGTAGATAACTTGGTTGTTAAAGCCATCTGGGTTGATCAAGGTCCGGTTCTTAAGAGATTCCGTCCACGCGCTCAAGGCCGTGCATTCGGAGTTCGTAAGAAAACAAGCCACATCAACGTAGTACTTGAGGAGAAATAATCGTGGGACAAAAGGTTCATCCAATTGGTTTACGCGTTGGTGTTATTAGAACTTGGGACTCTCGCTGGTATGCGAAGGGTAACCAATATTTCGAAAATCTACATGAAGACATCCGCCTAAGAAAATACCTAAAAGGTAAACTTAAGCATGCTGGTGTAGCTAAAATCGAAATGGAACGTGCAGCGAAGAAGATCAAAATCATCATCTCGACTGCTCGCCCAGGTGTTGTTATTGGTAAAAAAGGTACTGGTATTGACGCTCTTAAAGCGGAAGTTCAAAAACTTACACCCAACGAAGTTTTCTTGAGCATCCAAGAAGTGCGCAAGCCAGACCTCGATGCTCAGCTCGTCGCTGAGAGCATTGCTCAACAACTTGAGAAACGTATCTCTTGGAGAAGAGCTCTTAAAAAATCTATTGCAGCTGCGATCAAAGGCGGCGTGAGAGGTATCAAGATCCGTGTTTCCGGTCGTCTTGATGGTGCAGAGATTGCTCGTTCAGAGTGGTACAATGAGAAGAGTGTTCCTCTTCATACATTGCGTGCAGATATCGACTACGGTACTGCTGAAGCTCTAACTGCATACGGTATCATCGGATTGAAAGTATGGATCTATAAAGGCGATATCTTATCTGCTCGCGAAGTTGAGGAGGCAGGTCGTGTTAAGTCCTAAAAGAGTAAAATGGCGTAAACAATTTGTAGGCCGCGCAACTGGTTTTGCGTACAGAGGTTCTAACCTTGATTTTGGAGATTTCGGTCTTCAAGCAGTTGAGGAAGGACGTCTTACAGCACGTCAGTTGGAAGCAGGTCGTATTGCTATCTCCCGTTCAGTTAAGCGTGGTGGTAAAATCTGGTGCCGTGTATTCCCAAATACACCGGTAACTAAAAAACCAGCTGAAACTCGTATGGGTAGCGGTAAAGGTAACCCGGAGCTATGGGTAGCCCGTGTTCTTCCTGGAAAAGTTCTTTTCGAAATGAACGGTGTGACTCGTGAACAAGCTAAAGAAGCTTTCGAACGCGCAGCTCACAAACTTCCTTTCAAAACTCGTTTCTTGGTTAGGGAGTAGTTATGAAGTTCGTAGAGATTAAAGATCTTTCTGTAACTGAATTGAAAAAGAAAAGAGCAGCTCTTTCTGAAGAGTTGTTCCAAGCTCGTATCAAGAATTCAATTGGTCAACTTTCTAACCCAATTGAAATTCGTGATCTTCGTCGTTCTATCGCGAAAATCAATACAGCAATCGTAAAGAAAGTAGCGAGGTAGTAAATGACAACTGAAACAAATACTCGTGGTCGTAAAATCGAAGTAGTTGGTGAGGTTATCAGCGACAAGATGGATAAAACTATCTCTGTTCTAATCTACCGCATGGTTAAACACGCTAAATACGGTAAGTATGTTAAGAAAACTTCTGTGTTCAAAGCTCATGACGAAAAAAACCAAGCTAAAGTTGGTGACATCGTTAAGATCCGTGAAACACGTCCTCTTAGCAAAACTAAACGTTGGGCTCTTTCTGAAGTCGTAGAGACGGCGAAAGCATAGGAGTGTTGTCATGATTCAAATGCAAACTAGACTAAATGTAGCTGACAACTCTGGCGCTAAAGAAGTTATGTGCGTAAAGGTTCTTGGTGGTTCTAAACGTCGTGTAGCATCTATCGGTGATGTTATCGTTGTTTCTATCAAAGAAGCTTTGCCAAACGCTAAAGTTAAAAAAGGTGACGTTGCTAAAGCAGTAGTAGTTAGAACTGTTCAAAAACTTCGTCGTCCAGACGGTTCTTACATCCGTTTTGATGATAACTCTGCAGTTTTGATCAACGCCAATAAAGAACCAATTGGAACTCGTATCTTTGGCCCAGTAGCCAGAGAGTTGAGAGCAAAGTCTTTCGTTAAGATCGTATCTTTGGCTCCGGAAGTTCTGTAAGGGGTATGAGATGAATCGCTTAAAAGCTAAATATCAAAAAGAGATCGCTCCTGCTCTTCAAAAACAATTGGGAGTTAAAAACGTAATGCAAGTTCCTCGCTTGGAGAAAATCACTCTTAGCGTGTGCTTGAGCGAAGCAGTTCAAAATCCAAAAATTTTGAACACTGTTGTTGACGAGATCACAGCGATCTCTGGTCAAAAAGCAGTTATCACTAAAGCTAAAAAAGCTATCTCTAACTTCAAATTGCGTGCTGGCATCCCATTGGGTGTTCGCGTAACTTTGAGAAAAGAGAGAATGTGGTCATTCCTTGATCGTCTAAACACTTTGGCACTACCTCGCGTACGTGACTTCCGTGGTTTGCCGAATAAAGGTTTTGACGGCCGTGGTAACTACAACATGGGTCTTAAGGAACAAATCGTGTTCCCTGAGATCAACTTCGATAAAGTTGATAAAACTCGTGGTATGAACATCACAATCTGTACAACAGCTAAAAACGATACTGAAGGCAGAGCGCTTCTTGAAGCACTTGGCATGCCTTTCAGAAAGTAGGATGAACGATGGCACGTAAATCAAGTATTGTTAAAAACAATAAAAGAAAAGCAATTGCTAAGCGCTACACTGAATACAGAAAAGAGCTTAGAAATAAAGCCGTTGACATGAAACTTTCTGATGACGAAAGAGCAGAAGCTCGTAAAAAGCTTCAAGCTCTTCCTCAAAAGACAAACATCAACCGTGTTATCACACGTTGTGAGCTTTCTGGTCGCCCTCGTGGTAACTACAGAAAATTCGGTTTGTCTCGTATCGCCTTCAGACAACTTGCGCTTGATGGTAAATTGCCTGGCGTAACGAAAGCTAGCTGGTAAGAGGAAAACTATGGATACAATTTCTCAGTTCCTTACAATTATTAGAAATGCGGGAGCAGCAAAACACGAAAAAGTGGATTTGCCTGCTTCTAAAGTTCGCGCTGGTATCGCAACGATCCTTGTTAACGAAGGTCTTATCCGCAGCTTCAAAGTTGCTAAAGATTCTAAGCAAGGCATCATGCGTGTTTACTTGAAGTACGATGAAGCTGGTGGCCACGCTATCAACTCTATCGACCGTGTAAGCCGTCCGGGCCGTCGCGTTTATGTTAAATCAGATAAAATTCCTCAAGTTCGTTCTGGTATGGGTATGTCCATCATCAGCACAAGCAAAGGGATCATGAGCGGTAAGCAAGCAGCTGAGCAAAATCTCGGCGGCGAATTGCTTGCGACACTTTGGTAGGTGATTTATGTCTCGTATTGGTAAAGCACCCGTTATTTTTGATAACACAGTAAAAGTAGATGTTACACCTGCTAACGAAGTTGTGATCAAAGGCGCTAAATCTTCTTTGAAGATTGCTATGCAGCCTCAAGTTACAGCTAAAGTTGATGGCAACAAGGTAGTGTTGACTCGTAAAGACGACTCTAAAGATGCTCGTGCATTGCACGGTCTTTACAGAGCTTTGGTTCAAAACGCAGTAACTGGCGTTACTAAAGGTTTCACTAAAGGTCTTGAGCTTCAAGGTGTAGGTTATCGTGCAAACGTTGCAGGTAAAAAGTTGGAGCTTTCTTTGGGCTTCTCTCACCCTGTAGTGTTCGATATCCCTGAAGGCATCGAAATCAAAGTTGAAAAACAAACAGCACTTTCAATCACTGGCGCTAGCAGAGAACTTGTTGGTCAAGTAGCTGCTAAAATCCGTTCATTCCGTCCACCAGAGCCATATTTGGGTAAAGGTGTTCGTTACGCTGGTGAGCACATCCGTCGTAAAGCCGGTAAGTCTGCTGGTAAATAGAGGTAATGTATGAAATTAAAAATGAGCAAACATACAAGCGATAGAAAAGTTAATCGCCTCAAAAAGAAAATCAGAATCCGCAAAACTGTTAGCGGTACTGATGAAAGACCTCGTCTTTGCGTTTACAGAAGCGGTAAGCATATGTACGCAAGCGTTATCAACGACGTTACTGGTCACACTCTTGTGTCCGTTTCTTCTCTTGGTAAAGAGGACAAATCTGGTGTTGAGATGGCTAAGCTTGTTGGGGTGGAAGTAGCGAAAGCTGCAACTGCTAAAAACATTAAGAGCGTGGTTTTTGACCGTAACGGTTACTTGTACCATGGCCGTGTTAAATCTCTAGCTGATGGCGCTCGTGAGGGCGGCCTCAATTTCTAAGGAGTGAATGTGGAGAAAGTTCAAGCTCAAGCAGCTGAATTGGAAGAGCGTGTAGTAGCGATCAACCGTGTAACAAAAGTTGTTAAAGGTGGTCGTCGCTTTACATTCGCAGCTCTAGTAGTTGTTGGTAACAAAGCTGGTGATGTTGGTTTTGGAACTGGTAAATCTCAGGAAGTTCCTGAGGCTATCGGCAAAGCAAGCAGAGCAGCTAAGAAATCAGCTAAAGGCGTGACTCTTAAAGAAGGTCGTACGATTCCTCACGAAGTAATCGGTAAATTTGGTGCAGCTAAGGTTATTATGAAACCAGCAGCTCCAGGTACTGGTGTGATCGCGGGTGGTGCAGTTCGTGCCGTTCTTGAGTCAGTTGGCGTAAAAGACATTCTTACTAAATGTGTTGGTACTCGTAACCCACACAATGCAGTAAGAGCAACACTCGATGGTTTGGCTCAACTTAAAGAGTTGAACAAATAGTCGGAGGCAAATATGGCTAAGAAATTTGTTGTTACATTGAAAAAATCAATCATCAGCTGCACTCAAGATCAAAAAGATGCAGTTCGTTGCCTAGGTTTGAAGAAGATTCGTTCAACTGCTGAAGTTAACGACACTCCGGCAAACCGTGGTCAGATCATGAAAGTTCAACACTTAATCACTGTTGAAGTTAAGGGGTAATCCATGAGCTTGCTTAATCAACTAGCTCCTAAAGCTGGATCAAAACACGCTCCAAAAAGAATCGGTCGTGGTATCGGTTCTGGTATGGGTGGCACATCTACTAAAGGTCACAAGGGTCAATTGGCTCGTACTGGTGGTACTGTGCGTCGTGGTTTCGAAGGTGGTCAAACACCTATGCACCGTCGTTTGCCGAAATTTGGTTTTAGCAACGTTGCGTTCGCTAACAACTTTGAGATTGTTAATGTCGGACAACTTGCTAAATTTTCTGGAGAAGTAACTCCCGAAACTCTTTTCACTGCTGGACTTGTTAACAAGGGCGCGGTTAAGATTTTGGGAATGGGCGAGCTAAAAACAGCTTTGACTGTAAAAGCTCACAAATTTTCAGAAAGCGCTAAGAAAGCTATTGAAGCTGCTGGCGGCAAAGTCGAGGTAATTAAATAGTGTCTGCAATTGAAAGCATCGCAAAGAATTCGGATCTTCGTAAACGTATATTCTTCACGTTGGCCTTATTGGCCGTCTACAGAATCGGAGTTCACGTTCCAACGCCTGGCGTGGATGGAACTGCGGTGCTTTCATTTTTCCAAGCGCAAGCGCATGGAATTTTCGGCCTATTTAATACCTTCACAGGTGGCGCACTTTCCCAGTTCAGCGTGTTTGCACTGGGAATCATGCCTTACATCTCTGCTTCGATCATTTTCCAACTTTTGACTTCAGCGGTTCCAATGTTGGAATCTTTGAAAAAAGAAGGTGAAGCTGGTCGTCGCAAAATCAATCAATACACTCGCTATGCGACTGTAGCTTTGGCAATCGTACAAGGTTACGGTATCTCAACTTGGTTGATGAACTCTACAAGCCCGGATGGTCGTTCACTTGTGATCGCACCGACTGTGGCATTCCTTCCTTTCCAATTGATGACAATCATTACGTTGACAGCTGGTACTTGCTTCATCATGTGGTTGGGTGAGCAAATCACTGAAAGAGGTATCGGTAACGGTTCTTCTTTGATCATCTTTACTGGTATCGCAGCTGCAATTCCACAGGGCGGTCAACGTCTTTGGGAACTTGTTGCTTCTGGCGAAATGAAATTCGCTGTTGTATTGCTTCTATTGGTTCTGATGGTTGCAATCATCGCTGCGGTTATCTACATGGAAGTCGCTCAACGTAGAATCACTGTTCAGTATTCTCAACGTGCGGGTGGCGGCGGTATGCAGTCTATGCAGACTCCTACAAGCCATCTTCCAATTAAAATTAACTTCTCTGGGGTTATCCCACCGATCTTTGCGAGTTCTTTGCTAATGTTCCCTGCAACAATGGCTCAGTTCGTACACACTCCATGGTTGAAAGCGCTTCAAGATTCTTTGAATCCTTCAGGCACGATCTTCAACATCATGTTTGTCGCTTTGATCGTATTCTTCTCATTCTTCTATACTGAAATCGTGTTCAACCCGAATGAAGTAGCTGACAACTTGAAAAAGTACGGTGGTTTCATTCCTGGGGTTCGTGCGGGTAAGAGCACGGCTGACTACATTCAAAAAGTTCTGGAGCGCGTGAACGTTTTGGGTTGTATCTATCTTTCTGCAATCTGCGTGATGCCAGGTATCTTGGCTTCTCAAATGAGTCTTCCGTTCTACTTCGGTGGTACGTCACTTTTGATCTTGGTTGGTGTTGCTTTGGATACTGCTCAGCAAATCCAATCTCACATGATCACTCAAAAATACGAAGGTTTCATGAAGGGTGCTAAAATCCGCAGCAGAAGGGTTCAATTTTAATGAACCTGATTCTGTTTGGAGCCCCGGGGGCCGGTAAAGGTACGCAATCTGAGTTGTTAATCAAACGCTTAGGCATGACTCAGATCAGCACTGGGGATTTATTCAGAGCGGCAATCAAAGGTCAAACTGACCTTGGTAAAAAAGCCCAAGAGTACATGGATAAAGGTCAATTGGTACCAGATAGCATCGTTATCGGTATGGTTGAGGAAGTACTTCAAAAAGGCGTAAAAAACTTTATCCTAGACGGTTTTCCAAGAACTGTGGCGCAAGCCGAAGCTTTGGACGGCCTATTGAATAAGATGACACTTTCTATTGGAAAAGCCATTTTTTTGGAAGTTCCAATGGAAATCTTGATGGATCGTTTAACTGGTAGACGCGTATGTAAAAATTGCGGGGCAGTCTACCACATCGTCAGCAAGCCTACCAAGACGGAAGGTAAATGTGACAACTGCGGCGGCGAAGTCGTTCAACGTAACGATGACAAAGCTGAGGTTATTGGGACTCGTCTCAAGGCCTACCAGGAATTCACAAGCCCACTAAAAGAATTTTATAAAAAATCAGGAAAGTACATCCAGATCGACGGTAATAGGGACACTGAGCTTGTCTACAATGAGATCGAAAAAATAATAAGCTAACCACTATTGTTATTTTATCTCTAGACTTTAATGAAGCTCGGTGATAGCGTCCGACTCCTCGTTTGTATTTTTGCTGTTATTTTTGGCCCATTTTGGGGCTAAAAAACATTAGCAAGTATGGGAAGACATTTATGAAAGTAAGACCATCAGTAAAAGCAATCTGTAACAAGTGCAAAGTTATTAAAAGAAAAGGCGTTATTCGCGTTATTTGCGAAAACCCTAAACATAAGCAAAGGCAGGGTTAATCATGGCACGTATTCTTGGTGTCGACTTACCTAGAAATAAGCGCGTTGAAATCGCGTTGACATACATCTATGGCATTGGACGTCCTCGTGCAGCTATGATTTGCAAGCAAGTAGGCATTCCTTCAACTCTAAGAACTGAAGGTTTGACTGACGAGCACATCGCTAAAATCCGTGGCATCATCGAACAAAATTTCAAAGTAGAGGGTGATCTTCGTCGTGAAGTTGGCCAATCTATTAAACGTTTGATGGATCTTAACTGTTACCGTGGCATTCGCCATCGCAAAGGCTTACCAGTTCGTGGTCAGAACACTCGTTCTAATGCACGTACTCGTAAAGGTCCTAAGAAGACGGTAGCTAACAAGAAAAAAGCCGTGTAGTTAAAGGATCTTAACGATGAATACTGAAAATAAAAATAAAACAGTTGCTAAGAAAAAAGTAAAAAGAAACGTTCCACAAGGGAACTGCTACATCCAAGCTAATTTTGGTAATGTTATCGTAACGATGACTGATCCAAACGGTGCTACTGTGTCCTGGTCCTCAGCAGGTCACCTCGGCTTCAAAGGAAGCCGTAAAGGCACTCCATTTGCAGCTCAAGTCGCGGCAGAAGACGCTGCAAAAAAAGCTATGGAAGCAGGCATGAAATCTGTGGACGTTTATCTTAAAGGCCCAGGCGCTGGTCGTGAGCCGGCTATCCGTGCGTTGGCGGCAACAGGTATGAGAATCTTGACTCTTAAAGATATCACTCCTGTTCCACACAACGGTTGCCGTCCACCTAAGCGTAGAAGAATCTAAGGAGATATATCGTGAGCTGCATTAACGAAAGCGTATGTAGACTTTGCCGTCGCGAAAACGTAAAACTTTTCTTGAAGGGTGATCGTTGTTATACTGATAAGTGTTCTTTCGAAAGAAGACCTTACCCACCAGGACAACATGGTCAGTCTCGTTTGAAGTTCTCTGAATTCGCACTTCAATTGCGTGAAAAACAAAAAGCTAAGAGATACTACGGTGTTTCTGAGAAACAATTCGTACAATACGTACATGAAGCTAGCCGTTCAAAAGGATTGACTGGTACTGAGCTTCTTAAATCTCTTGAGATGAGATTTGATAACGTTGTATACGCGTTGGGTTTCGCTAACTCTCGCCGCGAAGCAAGACAGCTTGTTAAGCACAACCATTTCTTGTTGAATGGTAAGAGAGCTAACATCCCAAGCATCCTTGTTAACAAGGGCGATGTTATCACAGTAGCTGAATCAAGCCGCGAAGTGGCTAAAGTTCAAGCTGCTATTCAATCCGTTGCTAGACGTTCTGTTCCAGCATGGCTTGAAGCCGATCATGGTGCCTTCAAAGGTACTGTTAAAGATCTTCCAAACCGTGAAGACGTAACAGTTGCAGTTGAAGAAAACATGATCGTTGAATACTACTCAAGATAATTTAACTTCTCGGGGGATCCATGCAAGAGCATTATTATAAGTTTTGGAGAGAGATGATCAAACCGAAGGGATTCGAGGTTGATCGTGATACTCTTCGTGATGACTACGCAAAATTCATTATCCGTCCCCTCGAAAGAGGTTTCGGGGTTACTCTTGGTAACTCCCTAAGAAGAATTCTTCTTAGTTCAATGATGGGTTCTGCAATCACTGCGGTTAAATTCGAAGGCGTATTGCACGAGTTCACTACGATCCCAGACGTTCTTGAAGATGTTACTGACATCATCTTGAACCTTAAAGAAGTACGTTTCAAACAGTACACTTCAGACTCTTTGACATTGAAGATCTCTAAAAAAGGTCCAGGCAAAGTGACTGCAGCGGATATCCAAGTTTCTGATAAGATCGAGGTTCTAAACCCAGATCACCATATCGCTACTTTGGGTGCGAATGCTAACTTCAGCGCGGAAATCGTTGTAAGTTTCGGTCGCGGATACGTACCAGTTGAAAACAGAGAAACTGATCTTCCAGTTGGCTTCATCGGTGTTGACGCTCTTTACAGCCCAATCCGTAAAGTTAACTACAATGTTTCAAATGCACGTGTTGGTCAAAGAACTGACTACGATGCTTTGACTCTGGAAGTTTGGACTGATGGTTCATTGAAACCGGACGAAGCTGTTGCTCTTTCATCTAAAATCATGAAAGAACAACTTCAAATCTTCCTTACTTTCGATGAAAGCATGGAGCCAGTTGAAGAATCTCGTGAGCTTGGTTCACCTTCATTGAACGAGAATTTGTTCCGTTCAGTTGATGACCTTGAGCTTTCTGTTCGCTCTGCGAACTGCTTGAAAAACGCTAACATCCGTTACATCGGTGAGTTGGTTGTTCGTTCTGAAGCAGAGATGCTTAAAACTAAAAACTTTGGACGCAAGTCTTTGAACGAGATCAAAGAGATCTTGGGCGAGATGGGTCTTGGCCTCGGTATGAAAATCGAAGGCTGGCCGCCTCCAGGTTGGGATCCTTCTCAACCACCTGTAAAAAGAGAAACACAACAGTAATCACAAGCATGTGATGGCCCCAACTCCTCGAGGGGAGTTGGTGAGGGCTGGAGCCCGACAAAAGTAACTCTAAGCAATTAAGCTTGAGAGTTCTATCGTGAGGATACCTGATACGGTCCCCACGTTTTAACCGGAGAACAAAATGAGTTCACACAGAAGAAGAGTTAAGCATTTCGATCGTAAATCTGGCCCAAGAAAAGCGTTGTTGCGTGGTTTGGTTGAGTCTCTAGTTGAGCACGGCCGTATCACTACAACTGTTGACCGTGCGAAAGAAACTCGCCGTCACGTTGAGCGCGCTATCACTCTTGGTAAAAAAGGTGACTTGAACACAACTCGTTTGTTGTTGTCTCGCTACCCAAATAAAAACGTTGTAAGCATCATCATGAAGGACTTGTCTCCTCGTTTTGCTTCTCGTCCAGGTGGTTACACTCGTATCATCAAAATCGGTCGTCGCCCAGGTGACACTGCTGAGATGGCTTTCCTTGAGTTCGTAGACTACGATTTCGAAGTGAAATCTGCAGCTAAAGAAGAGAAATCTGCTAAAGCTGAAGAAAAACCAGCTAAGAAAACTGCTGCGAAAGCAAAAAAAGCGACTACTAAAACTGTAGCTGCTAAAAAGAAAACTGTTAAAAAGACTCAAAAGAAAGCTCGTGCGAAATCTCGCGCTTAATTTCGAGGATCAAAATTGATTTTCAAAAAACCCAGGGCAACCTGGGTTTTTTTTTGGTATTTTCACATCTGGAGGCGCATCGATGAAACAACATCTGAAAGCTTTAGTTCTGGTTCTGATCGTAGGTGGTTTGGCGGTTTGGGCTTTTAATCATTTCTTTATGAGTAAAGTGGCGCAATCGCCATCGAATATCTCTTCCATCGAGAAGATGGAAACCGAAGGGGTTCCTAATTTTACGTCTAAAGCGCTAGACGGCCAATCCTTTGATTTAAATCAGATGAAGGGTAAAGTGGTCATCCTTAACTTTTGGGCTTCCTGGTGCGGTCCTTGTGTTGAAGAGGTTCCTTCATTGATCAAGCTTATCAAAGAATACAAAGGCGATATCCAATTGATCGCGGTTTCCGGCGACAGCAATGAGGCTGATATCCATGTCTTTCTGAAATCCTTTCCCGAGCTAAAAGGGGAGAATATTAAGATCGTTTACGATCAAGATCGCAGCTTGATGAAAATGTTTGAAGTCGCCCGTTTACCAGAATCGTTGATTCTGAATAAGGAGCAAAAGCTGGTGAAAAAATTGGTGGGGTCTATCGACTGGCATACCAAAGATTCACTGGAATACATGGATTCTCTTTTGGGGAAAACGAAATAAGATCGCACTTCGGCGATTTGCGCTTAGGCTGCTCACTTCAATGAAAGAATGTTGCAGGCTCAGCCTTCAAGCAATGCTCTTAAGTAGGCAATTGTGACAGACCACCAAGAGCACGGAGAAAAGAAAATGCTAGAGACATTTCCTATGTCTCTAGCAAACTCACGAGGTTAGTATTTAGGTTCTTATCGCAGTTTCTTGCTGTCATAAATTACGGGCAAAATCTTGCCGCTCGAAATTATGGGCAGTCGAATGCCAAGTCGATTTTAGTTCCTTCGATCAATGGTGAATTGAATTTCAGGATGTTGCCTTCAACTTTGAAGGCTGTGAAGTTCGCACCGTTGATGCCGATTTTCACAGAGCCCGCAGCTGGAGCACATTGCAAAGTCATATGTGTCATCGAATTCACGATTTTATCGCGGAAAGTATTTAAGTTGTTAACGAAACTTGAGTCACAAATGCTGCCCACTCCACCATCTGTCATTACTGAAAGCTGATCGTAAATCACACCTTCATGGCTTGGGGAAGCTGAAGCGGCGTCTTGCATAGCTTCGCAAGTTTTATCGCCTGGTTTTACGATGATGCTGTTGAATGTGAAGCGCACGTCATTACCAAATTTTTGTTTGGCCATGGCTACGACGTTGGCGGGCATGTCCTCAGCTTCCAATGGCAACAAGCTGCCGGCGGCATCGTTGGCTTTCATTTTAGTAGCATCGCCACCAACGGAGCGCTCGTCTTCGTTTGATACGATGATGACCGATACCGCAGCGCCTGGGCGGTAGCATCCGTTTGAACCAGCCAAAGCGAAGTGGTTGTAAGTTGCCTTTAAGCCACGTTCGTCAGCGGAACCGGATCCACCAATAGCCATGGCGTTCACGGTGTTTTCAAAGATATTAGTTAAGTTCGGAGTTCCCTTTTTCAAAAGGTAGGCGGGAGCGCCACCAGCAGGGGAGTAGCCTACGAAATCGGCTGAAAAGCCCCATACATTGTTCATAGCACGTGTCGTAGTCATACACATTTGCCAGTCAATGCCAGAAGTCTCAAGACCGCCCACGAAGTCGCCAAGACTTGCTGCGAGCTTTTTAAGATCGGGAAGCATCGAGTTCGAGTCGTCAAATACGATCAAGAAATCGACCTGTTTATTTCCGTATCCGACCACTTGCGAGAAACTTACTGAATTAGTAGGTGCGGATGAAGCCAACTCTGTTTGTACTGGTGCGAATTCCATTTTCGAGCACGCTGCAGTCATGCTTGTCATCACACTTAGGATCAGCAGATTTTTTAGATTCATCGTTTTCATATATTTACTACCTCACTTAAAAGACTAGCACTTGGGATGACCTCAAAAAAACAGAAATCGTGAAATGCGAGTCAAAATAGCTAATGATTCTAATAATTTAAGAGATTGTGGCGAACTCCTTTACAGGTCCTGCAAACAAGGTCGACGAAACTTTCTGAAATAAAAACAAAGGTGGTTAAGAAAAAAACAAATTACGGCACTTTCAAAAAGTGCAGAATGAACTCATATCAACTCAAATGAAGTTGGAGTTGCCCGAGCAGTCTCTTCATTACAATTACGTGACCCCATTGAAAATCCAGAAGTGAGTTGATACATCATCGCTGCCATGGCGAAGCTATCTTCATTCACCTTACTCTCTAGAAAAACAAATACCGAGAGTCTTGATTTCAAAATCAGGAAGCTGGATTTGATTTATCAGGAGCATCTTAAGGGTGCGTTTGCGATCTTGGGCAATGGCTTTGCATTTCTATGGGTCGCATGGGGATTGGTTCCACATATCGTTTTGGAAATATGGATGAGTGCGATGGTTACGACTGTCACCATCCGAATGATCTCATTGTGGCAGTGGAATAAAAAGAAACAGTCCGTGACAAATCACCGGGCGCTCAGATTTTGGGAATACCTGCTTTACTCGCAGCTGTTGATTTCCGGATTGGGCTGGGGTGCCGTGGGAGTCATGGCAGCCTCGACTTCTGATATCTCTTTGCAGATCCTGGCATCGTTAATTATCGCTTCTATGACAGCGGGGCCGCTGATTTATTACGTGTCATCTAAAAAGGCGATGGCCTGTCTAACGGCGCCGGCTCTGATTGGCTGGAGCTTTGGTTATAATCTTTTGTCAGAGGTGCCTCATCACCATCTGCTGGGAATTCTGATTTTATTCTATTTGGTTCTACTGTCCTTTATTGGTCGTAATTTAAATCGTGCGATTTTGCGGATGATCTCTTTGGATTATCAGCTGAAGAAAAACGAAGAGCACCTGCGGATGGCGATGGCTTCCAGTAATGCTTTGTCTTGGGATTGGTATGTGGAATCAAATCATCTTGAGTACAACGGCAATATCGAGTTGTTTCCCGAAGGGCTGGAGCAGCTGCAGGATATTTTGAAAAAGCATTTCGTCACGCCGGGGGATCTGGATGCGGAAATCGAATGCCTGGATCAAAACCTGAAACCTCGCCATATCGCGATCAAAGGGAAAATTTCAAAAGATCCCAAGACGACTTATCGTATGACGGGAATCGCCTGGGATATCACGACGAAAAAGAACGAAGACTTACTCCGCCGAGAAAGAGACGTTCATGAAGCTGCCAATCGTGGGAAATCTGTTTTATTGGCAAATGCCAGCCACGAGATTCGCACACCGATTGCTTCGATCTTAGGGTATTCGGAGACGTTGCTGGGAAGTGCTTCCTTAGACAGCCAAAACCGCCGCGACGTGGAAGCGATCCACCGTCAAGGTAAATTCATGGTGACGTTGGTGAATGATCTTTTGGATCTTTCTAAAATTGAATCAAAGGGATTGTATTTCCAGTCCTGTTCGATGAATCCGGCTATGGAATTGGAAGACTCTTTGGCGATGATCCGCTCGACACTGGATAGTTCAAAACATACCTTGGAATTAAACTTTGAAAGTCACTTTCCGGCGGTTATTTCTTCAGACCCGGTGCGCTTCCGCCAAGTGGTGATCAACCTTCTTTCCAATGCGGTGAAATACACTTTGCAAGGTGACGTTAAGGTTCAAGCGCGTTTTTATACAAATGTCGAAGGTGAGGGCTTTATCAGTCTGATGGTTTCCGATACCGGTATGGGGATGGACTACCACGTGCAACGACATTTGTTTGAGCCCTTCATGCGCGGAGAAAATCCTGAAGTTCAACGCGTGCCTGGTTCGGGACTGGGCTTGGCCCTGAGTCGCCAGTTGGCTCGTGGCATGGGCGGAGATTTACGCTTGGTACGCTCGATGCTGGGTGATGGAAGTACTTTTGAGTTTGTTCTGCCTGTCGGTAAGGCGGCTGATTTGAAGATGGTTTCAGCTCATGAAGCTCGTTACGGAACTCGAGAGCAAATTCTGGTGCCTCAAGAAACGAATCATTTAAAAGATCGCGAGATCCTGGTTGTCGACGACTCAGACGATTTGCGTGCTTTGATGGCGCGATATTTGATGCGTGAAGGGGCGATTGTTGAAACCAGTGAAAACGGCCAGGCCGGCGTGGATCGCGCATTGGCTAAAAACTTTGATGTGATTTTAATGGATATCAAGATGCCGGTGATGGATGGCTATCAGGCGGCGGCTTTGCTGCGTGAAAAAGGGTATGTGGGATTGATTGTGGCGGTGACGGCCCAGGCGACAGCCGAAGGCCGAATGGATTCTCGAAGCAACGGGTTTGATGCGTACTTGAGCAAACCCGTTGATATCAATCTTTTAAAAGACATTTTGATTCGAGCGTAGCTGCTGGAAACACTCCGACTTTGTCGGGGTACATTAAAAACCAAATTTCTTTTTCAAATCTTCGACAGCTTTTTGACCTTCTTTTTCAAGTTGCTTGCGACCTTGATTTTCAGCGTCTTTTTTGGCTGTTTCAACTTTTGCTTCGACTTGCTTTTTCTGCGCGTCTAACTGCTCTTGAGCCTTTTTAACTTCTTTGTCGAATTGACCTTTGAGCTGGTTGATTTGTGCTTCCACTTGCGCTTTTTGTTTGCCGATTTCCTGGTCTACGTAAGCTTGAATTTTTTTGCGAGCTTCTTCGACTTTGGCTTGAATCTGTTTTTCGAAACCTTTGGAAAGCTCGGGTCCCAAGTTCGAGTTGATGGAAAGCGGAATGTTTGGCAGGTCGCCTTGACCTTTCGCTGTCAAAGTTACCACCGGGATTCCGGCAAACACTGCTTTCAGAATTTCATCAGCAATTTGATTGGTCGACGAAACTGCGTAGTCGATTTTCGTAAACTTGTTGTCAAAATCCACCGCCAGGTTTTTCAGGCCAACGAGGGAACCTTGAATTCCCATCGCTCCATACGCTTTGCTGAAGGCAATCTTAACTTCGGGGCTACTCACCAGGTCTTTGCCTAGGATCGCGTATTGATCTACTTTGAATTGATAGTCGATGACGGAGTCATCCTTACGATTGTCGATGGAAAGCTTTAGCAAGAATCCTAAAATATCCATCGCAGGGAAATCACCCGCCAATGTCGCGATTGTTGGACGACCCACCAAGCGTTGGTTGGAAGTGATATCCAGGATTTCCCCTTTGACGTTACCAGAGTTCGGAGTCAGGCCAGCTTGAGAGCTCACAGCCGTTCTTTTCACCCAGAACATTGGATAGGAATTAGGGCGACCAAATTCGTACGTGATCCCTTTTTCACGAGGATGCGGCTGAAGGGCAACTTCCTCCTCTTCCGTTTTAGCTTGGCCTTTTTTCAGATATTTGGGTGGGATGTATTTTTCAGCCAAGGATTTATAGCGGAAAAACTTCGCTTTATAAGGTTCCAGGTAGCGGTTAAATACAGCCATTGTCAGAGCTTTCGCATCCACTTGCGGGATGCGGAAATGCTGCTCAAGAGACTTCACGTCGATCTTAATCTGTTTTTCAATTTCGCCGTACTGAGTTTGCAGACCTTTTAGATCGTTGTTTAAATCATTGCTGACAGACTGGATCTGTTTATATTTGCCATCCGCATCTTTATAAACGGCGTCCAGCTGTTGCAAGGCGGCCTGCAGTTCCTGTGGATTTTTAAAATCTTTGTATTGGATCTTGTTTAAACGATCACTCAGGGATTGAATGTCTTTTCCTTGCGGCAAAGTTTTTAAACGCTCGTCCCAGACCTTTTGTTTTGTATTGAGGTCTTGTTGAAACTTTTCGATCATCGCTTTGCTTGGCAGTGATGACTGCAGCTTTTGCAGTTGGGCATTTGGATCAGCTCCACCGAGCATGTTAATCACGTCTCCCAAAACATTTTCACCGTAGCGCTCTTGCAATTCTTTATCAGCTTGAGATTTTAATTTACCACCTTCGGTCGCCAGCATTCCAGGTTCATTCGAAACAGGAGGCGGAGGAGCGACTTTCCCCGGGTAGGCTCTTTTTACGCCGAACTCAATTTGCTCAACCACCGCTTCGTTGATGACGAACTTCACGCGAAGAAGTGCGTCCCACAACATGCCAAAGCGGATCTCGCCGATTTTAACCGAATCATGTGTAGGTTTTTCTGCATCAGTCAGTTCGATTCCTTTGATGCTGATGTTCGCATTAAAAAAGCTGGTTTTTAAATCAGCAATGTTTACTTCCGCACCCAGGGCTTTGTAGCCGCCCCACTCCATGGCTCTGCGTAAGTGACCATCAAAGAAGAAGTGGAAATACAGACCGATCAATAAACAGATGATCGTGAATGGAATCAGAGCACCCCAACGAATGATGCCTTTTTTCTTTTTTACTTCAGGATTTTTTTGAGTGTTTGCCATGTTGCCTAATTCCTATCCGCCGTAAAGATCGTTGTATTTTGTGTACCAGATATAAAACTTTGTAGCTTTTAAAGCCTTCCAAAGTTTGGTGTCGCGAATGCGTGCCACGACGGCGGCTCGGTAGGCCAGGATCAATGATTTAAAACCGTAGTAGGCGAATGGAAACAAAAGTACTGACACAACCATCGAGCCCATGATGATGCTGTTATTAAAGCGAGTCATTGGGACGAACGGCATGTTGTACATACTCACAAACAAAGGGCGCAGACTTTCCATTTCCAACACGGCCTTCCCCAGATGATGGGCAGGAGTATCGAAGAGAAAGGCGACGAATTTGAAAAAGAATGCGGAAAGAAACGCGGCTCCGAGTTGCACTCTAAATACAAATACGATCAACAAGACGATCGCCGTTTGAATGGAAAAGAAGGGAGCGAATCCCAGCAAAAGTCCCAGCGACAGGCCGAATGCCAGAGGCATGGTGTCGGTGTCAGAATTCAGCAGTTTAATAAAATTGAAAAGCTGTTTTAAAAGCAACGTCATAGATGTCCTCGTGATGGAAGGTCGAATTCGAAACTCTTTAAAGTTTATGACAAAAATGCGTGGCGGCAAGTGAAAAGCGAGGACAGTGCACGGGGATTGTCGTATGTTTTCAAGTATATGAAATCATGGGCGCAGCTAGTTGCAGACACAGTTCGAATGGGTGGGGTTTTGGTATTTATCAAGGACCAGGCACCGCAGGATTTCCAGCAATGGTTACAGCCATTGGCGCAATCCTTTGCGATGAAGATTCCCATTACTGTTCGTAACAAAAGTGATTTTGTGAACAGTCTATATCAAACAGGAATTCACGATCTGATTTTCTTTTTTGAGGGACAGCAAGCTGTGCTGGCTGAGTTGGATGCGCATGTGCAGGGACAGCGTGTATGGGTCTCTGCTAAGGGGGACTCTCCTGCAACCGTGGATTATCTTTGGACTGCAGCAGATGTTTCAGCGTGGATGACTTTTTGGAATACTCTGGCGCCACAGTTTGATTCGATGATTGAAAATTGGAGCAATTCCCAAATGGATCATGCTCCGTGTTTATTTTTGGATCGCGATGATGTCGTGGTTAAGAATATCCCCTATAACAAAGATCCCAATCAGGTTGAGCTGATCCCGGAAGTGGTTGAGTTGATCCACAAAGCCCATGCCGAAGGTTATTGGGTGGCTTTGGTCACCAACCAATCTGGAATTGGTCGCGGGAGAATCTCTTGGCAGGAATATAAGCAAGTTCATCAAAGAATGTTGAAACTGCTGGCTAATGAAGGCGCTTGGATCGATGAGTGCGTCTGGTCTTCGTATATTGAAAATGAATCTGTGCCAGAGGGACGATTGCTGGCCGGCCTCAGAAAGCCGCGCGCAGGTATGTTTCAAATGGTGAAAGAAAAACTAAAAATCGATATGAAGAATTCGATCATGGTCGGTGATAGTGCGACCGATTTGATTGCGGCTCACTCGGCAGGAATAGGGTCTTGTTATCTGTTTCGATCAGAGAAACTTGAAAAGGAACGCGAAATTCTGGAAAAATTTCGCGCTGTGAATTCCAAATTTTCTTATCAAGCCATATCAGCTGCGGCCGACATATCGTTCGGGCGCTTATAGCGCATGTAAAAGAACGCTCCCAAAAGGCTCACGACAAAGGAACAGACTTGAAACGCTGTGATTGTCGTGGGGCCGACTTCGCTGGAGTGCCCCGTGTAAATATTAAATAAGAAATAGAATGCTGCTTGTCCAACGCCCACGCCGGCAGGGGAGATAGGAATGGCTGTCGCCATAAAGCCCAACGGTGCAACTAAGAAGTATGTTTTAGCAGGGATATCGGTATATCCAGAAACCATGCCCACCATGTACAAAAACAGAATTGCAGTGGATTGTGCAATCAAGCTGATAACGATGACTTGGGCGATGCGGGGAATGCTATTGCCGTATAAGTGCAAGCTTTCGTAAATCTTCATGAATTTTTCTGATAACGGAAGCTTATTGATCACGCGTTTTAAGATCTGCGTTTTGTAAATCTTGGTCGAAAAGATCAAGCTTAAAGCAACTGTAAAAGCAGCGAACAAGGCGATGATGAAATAAAACAGAGTCATTAACGTGGGAACATGACTGACGTGATTGAAGTCGTAAATCATAACTGCCAATGCCAAAAAAATCATCGCGTACAAACCCAGAACCCGGTCCATCAATACACTGGTGGCAGCGACGACTTTGGTGCCTGGAAAATCACGGGTAAAGTAGTAGGCTTTAATGACGTCGCCGCCCACTCCTCCTGGCATCGCAAAGTTAAAGAATTGGCCGATCAGAGTAAGTTTAAAAGATGGCCAAACCTTGGCAGGGATGCCCTGGGATTTAACTAGGACGCGCCAACGTTCACTAATGAGGAATAAGTTAAAAAGTGTAATTGTAATGGCTAATAAAAGGATGCCCGGTGTTAGAAGATTGCGAAGGGCAGCGAAATTCAGTTTTCCGGACTGCACGAGCCAATAGATGATTCCTACCGCAAAGAGGATCTTAAGCAATTGAACGGCAATCTTTTTCGTCTTTTTAACCATGAGTCAGTCTTACTTTAAAACCAGCTCAAACTCTACCTGGAGATCGAAGAAGTTTTGACCTGCTGGGCCAAATTTCGCTTGAAAATACCCGGTTGAAGAACGGGGTGCTAGGATAGCTCCCTGACCTGGAGGATAGGGTGATTCCTGTAGTATTATCTGGTGGTAGCGGTACAAGATTGTGGCCAGTTTCGCGCCAGCATATGCCAAAGCAATTCTGTACGATTTTTGAAAAGCCATTGCAGACAATGACTTTAGAGAGATGCCATAAAATGGGCACTCCCTGGATTGTGACATCCAAAGCTTTGCAGTCTTTGACGGAAATTAATCTAAAAGACAGCCAGATGAAAGATGTTCAGGCAGTTTATGAGCCCTATGGAAAAAACACGGCTCCGGCAATCGCAGTTCTGTGCAAGCTTTTGGAAGCTAAAGGACTGTCCCAGGAAATCGTGGGTATTTTTCCTTCAGATCATTTGATTTCCAAGGAACAGGCTTTTCTGAATGTGGTTAATTTTGCGACTTCTGTTGCGGAAACGAACAAAGTCGTTACTTTGGGCATCACACCTTCTTATCCAGAAACGGGCTATGGTTATATTCAGACAAAGGCTGTGAGTCTGGCTGAATCCAATGGATTCAAAGCCTATTCTGTTGTGAAGTTTCACGAAAAGCCTGCTTTGGAAAAAGCCAAAGAATTTTTGGCTCAAGGCAGTTTCAGCTGGAACGCGGGGATTTTCGTTTTCAAAGTCTCTCACATGATTTCCTTGTTTGAAAAACATCAGCCTGAGTTGTGGGCATTAGTGTCGGCTTTGAAAGCCGATGCTTCTAACTTGGATGACATCTATTCAAAAGTTCAAAGCATTTCTATCGACTATGCCATCATGGAAAAACTTGGCAGTGACGAGCTTGCATGTATTCCGTCCGAATTTGGGTGGAGTGATGTGGGTTCCTGGGATGCCGTCGCCTCTTTGCAAAAGGGCCAGGATGTCTTTAACGTCAAAGGCCAGGATAATTTCGTATTCGGTGATCCGGGTAAGCACTACTCCACAGTGGGTATTGATGACGTGATCGTGGTGGATACCAAAGATGCCTTGATGCTGGTTAAAAAAGGTCATTCTCAGGATGTTCGCTATGTCGTTGAGGGGTTGGCGCAACAAAAGTCCCCTTTGGTAAAAGATCATGTTTATGAATATCGCCCGTGGGGATATTTTGAAATTTTGAAAGACACCGAAGCTTTTAAATCTAAAGTGATTCGCGTAAATCCGCACTCACAGCTGTCCTATCAAAGTCATGCCAAGCGCGAAGAGCATTGGACGATCACCCGTGGAAGCGGAGAAGTGGTTTTGAATGATGAGGTGATCCCAGTGAAGGCGGGATCACATGTCCACATTCCATTGGGCGCCAAACATCGCATGCGCAATACTTCGAATGAAATGTTGGAATTCGTGGAAGTTCAGCTGGGATCTTATTTCGGCGAGGACGACATTGTTCGCTATCAGGATGATTATCAAAGAAAGTGACATTGAAAAACGAATCTGCTGAGATTTCGTTTATAAGAAAAGGAGTTTTTATGAAAATGATTCTGGCATCTTTAGTATTGTTGAGTGCTTCTTACAGTTTTGCTGCAAAAACTTATCAAGTGACGGGTCCCGTGTTGGAAGTAACAGATTCCAAAATCGTTGTCGAAAAAGGCAAAGATAAATGGGAAATTGAAAGAACAGCGGCGACGAAAGTCACTGGCGATTTGAAAGTGGGCGAGAAGGTGACGATCGAGTACACAATGTCCGCAGCAAACGTGGATGTGAAAGCTCCCAAAAAGAAATAGCTCTCTTTACATATAGATATTTGGAAAGGATCGCCGCCAAAGCGATCCTTTTTTATTTTCCGATGGCTTAAATGTAATTGAGGTTTCAGCATTGCCATTTGATCGATCGGTTGTGTCCCATTAAGTTCCACATGCTAAAACACAAGGGGAGCTTATGGTGCGGACTTTTGAACGTGCAAAATTATTTGCGATATCTGTCTTTATCGCCTTTCACTTAATGTTAATCCTGACAGCTTCTTTCCCAGATCGCAGTGAGCTGGGACGCCTCATACTTCGCACATTTGGTGATTACTTTGATTTTGTAGGATTAGAACAACCTTGGAGCATGTTCGCGCCCAATCCCATGTCATTAAACTCTTATGTCGAAGCGGAAATTTATTTTACTGACGGCAGTAAAGAGAAGTGGTCTTTGCCTCGTCCCACGCAGATGAATGGGGCTGATAAAGTGATCGGGGGCGACCGCTATCGCAAATTCACACAAGAATATTTGATGCCTGAAAAAAACGAAGAGATCTGGTTTGATGTCGCTCGCTATGTGACCCGTCACGTGAACAAAATCGAAGCCAGCGGTCGAAAGCGTGAGGTCGAGAAGCTGCAGTTCTTCCGTTATTATAACTACGTCGAAGATCCACGAAAATTTTTTGTTCGCCATGGAGAGAAGGCTGGCGAATACAAAAAAGAAAGCGTTTTCTATTTCTATCCAGCGAAAAAGGGAAAGTATGAAGTCGGCAACAATAATTAAAAGTATCTGGGATTTCTTTTTTAAGCCTCAACCAGTGGATAACCTGGGTTTGATGCGGGTGTTGTTTGGACTGCTGTTGCTTTTCAACTGGTACATGATCTGGAGTTATCTGGATGTGTTTTGGGGAGTCGACGGCTTGATCAGTCTGAAAACCTCTATGGAGTATGGCTCCTCTATTCGGTTCAGTCTGTTTGATTTTATGCCTAATGATCCCCGTGTGCCAGCGTTGATTGCGTTGTTGAACCTTGTTTCTGCAGTAGGCGTGACTTTGGGGCTCTTTACCCGCACGTCAATGGTATTGGCATTTATGACGTTGCTGTCTTTTCAAAATAGAAACGATTTTATTTTGAACAGTGGCGACATCGTTCTTCGCAATATTTTATTTTTCATGATGTTTTCGGCGGCGGGGAAAGCTTATTCCCTGGATCGATGGTTTTATAATCTGCGCTTTGGTAAATCACCGCAACCTGTGATGGAAAGACCCTGGGCATTACGCATGATTCAAATTCAGTTCTGCGTGATCTATATCGCCACCGTCTTATTCAAAATCAAAGGGACGCATTGGGTGGATGGCACTGCCGTGTACATTGCCACTCGCCTGGAAGAATTTGTTCGTGTTCCATTTCCTTTGTTAAATAATCTTGCCGTGATCAAGTTCATGACGTGGTCCACCTTGGTGGTGGAGCTGGCGATGGGAACACTCGTCTGGTTTAAAGATTTGCGTTATTGGGTTTTGTTATCTGGCATAGGGTTGCATATTGGCATTGAGCTTGTGATGAGTATCCCAATGTTCGAGTGGGTGATGGTTGTGACGATGCTTTCGCTTGTTGATCCCTGGGATATGATCTCCGTGGAGAGCAAGTTGCGAAATTGGATTTCAAGAATTCGATATCGTTTCGGTAAGTTAGAACCTGTTTAGAGAAAAATCATTTTAACAATTGAAAGACCAAGCAGAGATGCTTGGTCTTTTTTTTGCCCTGAAACCCTCGCCAGTCGGTGTTCCTGAAAGTTCCGCAATTCATTAAATGGCGGAAAATTACAGAGAAGTTTCTATCCAACCTTTCGGCCTCCAAATAAAACTTGCTTGAAAATTTACAGAATCTTGTGGGACACGGCGGATCTTCCTGGAAACTTTGTGGAGTCATTCGTTAGGGAACTTGCCCGAATCTGTGAGTGAAAACGAGAGAGAAAAGAGAACAGAGAACCTAAATGGAGGATGAATGAGATCGCGTAGGAAATTAGTTCTTGCCGCGGGAATCTCACTTTTGGCGAATCCGACTTGGGCACAAATGGCGCAGTTACAAACTCCGCCGGTCAATGCTCAAAAAATTAAACCGGATGCGCTGAAAGAGAGCAAAGTTTCCAAGGACAAGAAGGAATCAGAAAAAGTTGTCGGAGTAACACCTGATGGAAAAATTCGCATCGGTGTTCAAGAGGAAGAGTTTAGCGGAAATTCGAGTGGCGGCTCGAAGGGCGGCTTCGACACTAAAGGAACAGGTGGCTTCGGTTCTTACGGAGATAAAGGTTCTTCGGGTGAACACGGTGGTTTTGATAGCAAAGGTTCAAAAGGCTCCTTTGGTGACAAGGGGGATTACGGCAATCGTGGAACGAGTGGCTCCAAAGGAGATCTAGGCAATCGCGGAAACAGCGGATCTAAAGGTGACTACGGTGACCGCGGTAACAGCGGTTCCAAAGGCGACTTTGGAAATCGTGGTAATAGCTCTTCAAAAGGCGATTACGGCAACCGCGGTAACAGCGGCAGCAAAGGTGATTATGGCAATCGTGGAAATAGTTCATCTAAAGGTGACTATGGCGATCGTGGTAATAGCGGCAGCAAAGGTGATTACGGCAATCGCGGCAATAGTTCATCTAAAGGTGACTATGGCGATCGCGGTAACAGCGGCAGCAAAGGTGATTACGGCAATCGTGGCAACAGCTCATCTAAAGGTGACTATGGCGATCGTGGTAACAGCGGCAGCAAAGGTGATTACGGCAATCGCGGCAACAGCTCATCCAAAGGTGACTACGGCGATCGTGGTTCCAAAGGGGATAAGGGCGACCGTGGGGAGCATGGCGGCTTTGATAGCAAAGGTTCAAAAGGTGATCACGGCGATCGCGGTGAGCGTGGCGAAAAAGGCAGCTACGGCGAACACGGCTCTAAAGGTGACAAGGGCGACAAAGGGGATCGCGGCGAGCGCGGAAACTATGGCGAACATGGCTCCAAAGGAGATAAAGGTGATCGCGGCGAGCGCGGTGAACGCGGTGAAAAAGGCGAAAAAGGCCACCACGGTGACAAAGGTGACAAGGGTGATCGTGGGGAGCGCGGAGAGCGTGGCGAAAAAGGCGAACACGGCCATCGTGGTGACAAAGGCGACAAAGGTGATCATGGCGAAAAAGGTGAGTGTGGCCATCGTTGCGGAACTTCTTCATACGGAAGCTCAACGTCTTATGGAAGCTCGACTTCTTACGGAACTTCAACCTACGGTGATACAAGTACATATGGAACGTCTTCCACTTATGGCGACACAAGTACTTCGACTGTAACAACATCTACTGGAAATCCTGATACGTCCACAGGTCCTCGTGAAACGAGCACTTCGACAAGTTCAAGTTCTTCTAGTTCGAGTTCATCGTCGTCGTCTTCTTCTTCTTCATCTTCGTCATCTTCGACGGAAAGCACTTCCACTTCAACCAGTGAAAGCAGCTCAAGTTCAACAGGTGAAAAGAAAGAGAAAAAGAACAGATTCAGAGCGAAATTGGAACCATTGTTTCACTTGGCTTTCGACTTCGGTTCTTACATCGTGAATTTGACTCCGCATGATGTTCCGCAGCCGGCGGCTGTGGGTGTGTCTTACGATCCACCATCTCAACAGACATTGAAAACGGGCGACTATCGTGATGGCTTCCAAAAAACTGTCTATGGCAGTATCGAAGTTGGTATCGGGGCGCAAGTTCGTTTCTGGTTCGACAATGCGACAGGCTTGCTGGATTACTTCTGGGGCTTCGTAGGTGTCTTGCCAGTGGTTGGTAAAGAAACAGCTTCGACCCGTTACGCGAGCACTTTAGATAAAGCACGCGCTATGGGTGGTCGTTGGTCTGTTCCAAAAGATGCAACCGATCTTGATAAATGGGATGCTGGCGACAGTATCACTTACGTCAGTTACGGTGGCGTGATCTTCTTGGCGAATGCTGGATTCGGTCCTGTAGGTATTGGTACGGCGAAATTAGCTCGCGGTTCCTGGGAAACTTACGTGGAAAAAGTCGGCGATCATATGGCCTACGTGAAAATGACAAGTGGTAAACTTGAAAACTTGTCCATCTTCACAAGTGTCTCGATCATGTCTATCGGTAAAAACTGGTTCAATTCAGCGGATGATGGATTTTCTTATCTGTTTGATTTGAGCACGGATACAGGTCGTAAAGCCTACGAAGATATGATTCGTGGTAACTCGTACGCATCTGAACAGCTTGCGACGAAAAAACCTTTGAATCTGGTCGAGCTTGCGCCTGTGACGAAAGTGATGACATTCAGAACCGTGTCGACAGGACAAACCGTGAGCAAAGCATTCGCGATTCCAATTATCTGGGACCGTGTGTTTAGTAAAGGTCGTGTTCAGTCATTCACAACATCTGACTTGCACATCGAAAGAAACACAGCCCGTGTACACTATGGTGTCTTCAATGAATCTGATGACTCTCGTTTCTGGTTTAAACACAGAGAAGAGGACTTCATGTTCACTGGCGCGAAATACTCGCTGGAAAACTGGGACAACAAAGAACGTATTACAGGTATGTTCGGTACTTACAGCTTCGCGTTCCGACATGAAGCAAGTAACGACGACAGACTTCGTAAGGGCTTAAAAGAGCTTGTTCGCAAAACTGGTTTGAAGCGTTTGATGATCAATATCCCGGATAACTCTGCATTGGGTTACACAGGTGTTGAGTTCAACGCTAAAATGGGTGAAGAGAACACAATGCGTTTGATGACTCTTGGTCAAAGAATGTCTGAAGACCAGTTCACGGCGCGCGGTTTGGCGTTGCATGAAATCTATTTCAACCGAGGTGGCGACCCTTGGGATATCTGCAAATTGCCAGGTTGTGAAATGAAGCAGCGTAGAGCAACAATTTCGGGTATGTCGAAAATGTGGCAGGCACTTCAAGTCATGAACAAAACTATGACCGGTGATCCACGTGCATTTGCAACAGCCTACGGGCAGTTTGGTGAGGGAATGGCGACAAATCCATTTACGTTCCAATCAGCAGTTGCGATGGCAGGACCTGGAGTTCTTATAGACTTCCTGGTAGAAGGAACAAGAATCTCGATGTTCTATAAACAGTGGGTGACCGATGCCGATGGCACTTGGGTTCCAGCGGAGAAAATGCCGGATTCAGATTTGATTCCGAAGTTTGATCCAAGAACTCGTCACTCGAAAATCCGTGGTATCATTATTGGCAACAATCCGGGAGACATCATGCCTCATGATGCGATTCCGTTGATGCAGCCAGTAGCGTTCCAATAGGCAGGCTTGCGCTCCGGCTTCACCGGAGTCATTCAAAGAAAAAGGCCGTTGATTTCTCAACGGCCTTTTTCATTTCGTATCTTGTTCTAAAGTTCGTGTTCAATCAGTAAGGCATCGCTGACCAAATCTCCGGTCAGAAGCGCCAATTGTCTGGCATGGCGTTCCCATTCTTCCGGAGCTGATTTTTGCAATTTGCCAATCAGATGTTCGTACTCGGCCCATTTTTTCATAAAAGCTGGCGCATTGTTTTTAAATGCCGTCGTCGATTTGAAGTACTCAATCAGTACCGGCAAAGATTGTTCTTTTTCAAAAGCACGTAGCATATCCAGTGATAGTACGTTGGTTGTACCTTCCCAGATCGAAAATACTTGAGCATCGCGAATCAAACGCGGAAGCCCGGTGTCCTCGACATATCCTGCACCACCGAACATCTCAACCACTTCACTGGAAATAGTGATCGCTTTTTTTGCAGTGTAAAGTTTAAGAACCGGAGTCAATGTACGAAGCAGAGTTCTCTCCTTGGCCGTAATTTCACCGACTTCTTCTTTGCCCAGAAGGTGAGCGATGTGAAAACAGAATACAAACGAGCGACGGAAGTCTTCTTCCAGCCAGCGCAAAGTTTCCTGATGCAATGGATGATCGATCAGAAGTTTACCGAACGCTTTACGTTTATGTGAATAGTTCTGGGCTAAATCCAATGCGCGACGAGCATGACCAACGGCACACATGGAATTATAGATTCGGGTGATGTTTAGGACGCTGGCAATTTTCTTGATGCCATCGCCTTCGCCGCCTACCAAACGTGCCGGTGTCCCTTGCAGGCTCAGCTCCGCTGTCGGCAAAGCTTTCGTTCCCAACTTGTCTTTCAAACGATGTATTTGAATATGGTTCAATTGGTTTTCAGCATTACGCAGTTCCAGATAAAACAGACTCAACCCTTTCGAACCCGCCGCTGCACCATCGGGACGAGCGAGCGTCAGAGCCATTTGGGATGTTGTCGCTGAAGTAAACCATTTCGTTCCGTGCAAGGAGTGAGTGGCACCGAAAGCGCTTTCACCTGTGAACGCGTGAGCATCTGTGGACGTCCCACTGACATCGGATCCTCCAGTTCGCTCGGTCATCCATTGTCCTGCTGTCCAAAAAGTTTTGGGATCACGGCTGGTCAAATGAGGAAGGGCACGAGTTTTTAAATCAGGTGTTCCGTATAGCTCAAGCGCGCGGGCTGCTCCATCGGTCATCGCCAAAGGGCATGAAAAAATTGCCGAGCTGGGGGAGTACAAATAAAGCAGAGCCATCTGATAGACACGTGAGAATGCTCCATATTTTCTTTCGTAGGCCGTGGCAACGATGCCCTCTTCAGCCGCCATTTTTTCCAGGTTTTTCCACCCTGAAGAAACGCGAATATCATCTATACGGCGTCCCCAAGGATCAAAGGGCACATGCACCGGAGGGTAGGTTTCCGCCTCTAACGCCCACTCAAGCATATCTGAGGCCGCTCTTTGACCCAAATGATCCAAATGAGGCAAAGCTTGTTTCTGACATTCTGGTGGCAGAATTTTTTTCAAGAGTGTTTGAAGTGAAGCATCCGATTGAAAGGTGTTCGTTAGGCTTGGCCCATCTTGATAAAAGTTTTTCATGGTTTAAGTGTGAGAAATAAATTGAAGTTTGTCCATACACTACATATACAGGGCCCACACTAATTCTGGAGGGGCCGTGTCACGTAAACTATTATTGGGCTTATCACTTTTGGCTATTGCCGCTTGCACTCCTAAAGCAAGTAACAACACCGCAGCCACTTCCGGCTCACGCATAATCAATGGGACTGAAGTCCAGGAATCTGACAGCGTCTATAAGCATTTGGTTTCTGTTTATGCTGAAAACGAAGACGGATCTGTGGGTATTTGCACGGGCACATTGATCGGGCCTAACACGGTATTGACCGCAGCTCATTGCATCTCTACTAAAACTTCAAATCTTCGTGTGGTTTTTGGTTTGAACGTTGACGAAATTCTTTATGCACGTGAACCAGATATTAAAGATCTTTATTTGCACACTGTTAGCGATGTGAAGGTACACCCACAGTGGAATTTCGAAAAGAACCAAGACAAAGCATCTGACTGGCATGATCTGGCAGTCTTGAAATTCCGTGGTACTTATCCTGAGGAATTTACTCCAGCAGAATTTTTGCAGGAAAAAGACCTGGGAATTCTAAAGCCCGGTGTGATGGCTTACGTGGCAGGTTACGGCGTGAACACCGCGAGCTCTCGTGAAGTTGCAAAAGACGAACAAGTGGGCTTCGATGAAGAAACTCTTTGCGACGACAAGGGTTGCATTGCTTTGAAGTTTTCTGGTGATGGAACTTTACGTTGGACGATGGCGCCAATTGCTACGCTTGAAAACACAGAGCTTCGCCTGGACGAAAAACTTTCCGGCACATGTGGTGGCGATTCGGGCGGTCCGGCGTTTGTGGTGGTAGATGGAAAATTCTTGTTCTTTGGAGTGACTAGCAGAGGCAGCCTTTTCTGTAACGAAGTGGGTGTTTACACGATCGCTTTGAAGCTAAAAGACTGGTTGGGACCTGCGATTCAAAGTCTGAAATAGTCAAAAAACATACTAAGAATACAGTCTCGTTCTGAAACATGACTGGTAAAATATGGCAACTGTCGAGAAGTTGGCAGTAAGAAGGGGCTTTAGAAGCCCCTTTATTCATCCTGGGGTGGGCAAGCTCCTTGCAACCCGTAAATCGTGAACTAAAGACTTAATTTGTGAGGAATTTATGAAATTAGTGAAACTTTCAATCGCAGTTTGTTTGATGAGCGCAACAGCTATGGCGGGAGTGCAAGGTCGTATCACTACAAAGATTGATTCGCAAAAAGCAGAAATCGAACTTCGCGGAGTGAAGGCGGGTGACAAAGTCACTTTGCTTGAAGAAGTTTGCGAAGGCCCGAAAGTGAAGTTATGCCGTACGGAAAAAGTTGGTGTGGCGACCGTTTCCAAAGTTATCGACTCTGAGACTTCTGAAATCAAAGTGGAAGGTCAACAACCTTTGAAAGACGGTCTTTTGATCGAAAAACAATAGTCTTAGAAATGAGCGATGGCACCTAACGTGATCAGATGCAAGCGATCTGTTGTGGTGCCGTCACTGTTCATCAAAACATCCTGGTCCGCTTGATCCTGGCGGAACTCCAAATAAACTTTCAAATGCTCTGACAAGTTGTACTTGTCGCCCACAGTCCAAACTTCCACTTTATCGGCACCTGGGTAGTAAGCTCCTACGGTCCCATTGATTCCATCCAGCTCACCCGCACCCAATAGGTTTTCATAACGCGCGCCCAGCGTGTGTTTGCCCAATGCGTATCCGATCTGTGTGGAAAGAGATTGTGCATAGCTCATTGTGCCGCCGTCAGGTGTTTGTGTGCGGCTGTCATAAGAAATCGACCAGGAGAAATCGTCGCTGAATTTATAAGTCGTCCAAATGTTGGCGGTTGATTTTTCAACCGCGGAACCCGTGATTGTGGTAGAGGCGTCTTTGCCCGAGTAATATCCCGCAAACCACAAAAAGCGTCCAGAGATACCTGTCACAGATAATTCAGTCGTTTTCGTAGAAACCAAATCATCTCCAAACTGATTGTAGGCACTGCGGTTGTAACTGCTAAGAGTCACCGCCAACCATTCGCCGGGATTGAATTTCAAACGGGCGCCTTCGTTATAACCTGGCACGATGCCTTGATAAGCCACGGTGTTGCCGTAAAGGATGTTTTCCACCTTCATTGCCGATTCAAAACCCAGTGTAGAACACAAGCGGCCAAAACCCACGGACCAGGCAGGATCAATCTTATAATAGATCTCCAGTTGGTCTAAGGTTCCAAAGTTACTTTTCGTAGTCCCCGTGGGTGTCGTAAGTTCGATCGGCATGTACATCATGCGCGCAAAGAACGACAGGTCCTGGGTTTCTTTCTTCAAGATCACTTGAGCACTATTGAATCGATATTGCTCATCAAGCGCTCCGGAAGATGCCGGGTAGGCATTTTTCCCTGAGGAAAGAAGGTTGTATTCAAAATCAGCTTCACCTTGAGCGGTAATCCCAGAAAGTACTTCTTCAGCTTTTGCAGCGAAAGGCATGATCAAACAAATTGTGGTTAAGATGGCCGTTGTCTTTTTCATTGAGACTTTTATCGGGGGATTCTCAGCTCACATTAAGGGGGCGAAAATATTTTTCCACCCGGGATAATGGTCCAGTTCGTCTCAGAACCGCTCAACCCGGATGTTAAGGAACCGATAAAGATCAAGAGTCCTTAATTTTTCGGGGTTAAATATGCAGAACAATAAAAGCTCATGGTTCAAGGGTATTAAAGGTCGAATGTTGATGGTGGCGGTATTTCCGTTCATCGCGTTTGCAACCATTTTTGGTTTTACCTACAAGGGCCTTGATCATCTGGGAAGCCTATTAAATAGCGCTCACAACGAAATTATACCTAATCTGAATGACCTGGGTGACATGCGTATCGCACAGAACAGATTTGGTTATCGAGTATGGGAAGGGATCATCAATCCTGAAGATCGCGCGGAAGCCGTCAAGCAAGCCGAAGAAACTTTGTCGAAGTTCGAGAAAGCTTACAAAGAATATGCGGAAAACCATTTTGATGGTGAAGAACTGAAAATGTATGAAAACTACAAACAGTACTTCCCACAATATAGAACACTGGCGCGTTCAGTATTAAGCAATCTTGAAAAAGGCAGCGATGAATCTGTGGCTCAAGCTCGCAAAGACTTGGATGAGACGCTCCATATTTATTCAGGAAAAATTGAAGAATTTTGCGCTCAGGTGAATGACCTTTATACAGGACGTGCCGTCGCAGAAAACAAAGAATTTGCCGTTTCTCGTGCGCAAATTACGAATATTATTATTCTTGTCACTTTGTGTGCGGGCTTGTTGATTCTAGCACTTCAATTAATGCAAGCTGCCAAAATTTCAAACGTGACAGGAAATGTGGCTGATAAACTGGGCGATGCAAATTCCAAAGTTGTTCATTCTGTGGAACAGTTGGCAGCTGCAGGAAATGCCTTATCGCAAAACTCCACCGAGGCCGCAGCTTCACTAGAGGAAACTGTCGCAGCATTGGAAGAGTTAACATCGATGGTGCAAATGAACTCGGACAACGCGAAACAAGCGGCCACTTTAGCCGTCAGTTCCCGCGATGCGGCTGAGCAGGGTGAACAAGAGATCAGTGCTCTTATTAAATCAATGAGCGAAATCTCCTCTTCATCTAAAAAGATCGAAGAGATTATCTCTGTCATTGATGATATCGCCTTCCAAACAAATCTATTGGCGTTGAATGCAGCGGTGGAAGCCGCTCGTGCAGGCGAACAAGGTAAGGGCTTTGCGGTAGTTGCGGAGGCGGTTCGCGCCCTCGCACAAAGAAGTGCTTCCTCCGCTAAAGACATTGAAAGCTTGATCAAAGTTTCTGTGCAACAAGTCGATAACGGTAGCAAAGTCGCAAATTCCAGCGGTGTTGTCCTTGCGAACATCGTGGCTTCGATCAAAAAAGTTTCTGATTTGAATAATGAAATTTCCGCGGCAAGCTCTGAACAGACAACTGGAATTCAACAGATCAGTCGTGCGATGAATCAGTTAGATCAGTCCGCGCAATCGAATGCAGCTTCAGCGGAAGAAATTGCCGCAACAACAACGGAGCTCAATCGCTTGGCGCAAACTTCTCAAGATTTGACGGATGAGTTAAATACTGTCGTGATGGGAAGTACGGTACGCCGTGAATTAGAAACAACGGCTCAATCCCCCTCGGTCGCGACCAAGTCAGCGGCTTCTAAGGGATCTACGAAAGCAAAATTCGCTGTTGATTCTGCAGCGAAAGTTATCCCGATGAAAAAACCAGTCAAAACAGCGAGCGTGGCTGAGGAAACAATTCCATTTGACGATGAGCCAAGGGCAAAGATCGGTAACCGAGACGGATTCTAAGAAATGCGGGCCAGCCTTCTGGCCCGTTTCATTTTAAGAATAACGTGTCTTTGGTCGGGTCAAATATTCTCACATGTATTCATTCCCAAAGGGTCAGGCTACAATTGTCCTATGACAGATCCCCAACCCAAGATGATCATGGTGGGCGTGGAGCTCTTTACGGAGAACTTCCCACTTCCTGCAGACGTTTATACTCGATTACCTTCGGGCCAATACCTTTTAGTTGGTAAAAAAGGCGAGAAAAGTAATTTTCAAAGTCTGCATATGACCGCTCAGAAAAAAGCAGAGCTCTATGTGCGCGGAACCGATTACGATGCTGTGATTCAATTCAATCTGGCATTAGCCAAAACCGCCGTCGGTAAGACTGAAATTCCCACAAATTTAAAATTAAATCTTATTACGGGACTGGCAGATTCTGCGATCAATGATTTGGTAGATCGCAAAATCATGGCGGGCTCTTATGAGCGGGTGAAACAGCTTTCTGGTTTTATCAAAGACACCGTGTCTCAGGTATCTGACGTTGATAAACTTTTGGACCTGTTAAGTAAGCTTCCGAAAGACAGTGCTTCCCATGGGATGGCGACAGCAGCCATCTCTTTGCTGATTTGTGAGCAGATGGAGATTCAATCCAAACCCACACTCGAGAAAGTGGCCTTGGGTGCGTTGTTACACGATATCGGACTTAAAGAAATTCCTGATGCAGTTCTTAAAAAGCCCCGTGCTGATCGCACGGTGGAAGAGACGACGCACTATGAATCTCACACTATGAGAGGTGTGGAGATGTTGCAGGAACTTCGAGAAATTCCTTCGGACGTCTTGGCGATTATTCTCGAGCACCACGAAAACGCCATCGGAATGGGCTACCCGCGCCGTATTCGTGATGTGAAAATGAATCCGCTGGCGCGAATCGTGGCTGTTGCCAATTATTTTATGGAGCTGCTTCATGATACTTCAGGCGAACATTTGGCTAAAACGCCAGATGAGGCCATCTACTACATGGAGACGACCTTGGGCCAACCCTTCAATAAGCAAGTCTTTGCTGCTTTGAAAGAAGTCGTCTTTGCCCACCGCCGAGTTTAAAAAAAAGCGCACTGAAGAGTGCGCTTTTTTCGTTTTAGGGTTTTGCGCATTCGCCTTGTTTCTGGCAGCGAAGCATATCACCCGTGTGTTGGTGAAGCTCATTTAAAGTGTAACCCAGTTCTTGATCGTAGCCGTTGGCAACGGCGCCAGCCTGACCGATTGTGATGAAATCATTCACACCTTCAAACCATGCTTGATCGTACATCTGACCGGTAGAAGTGTTTTTGAAATAGACATGGCCATTGGAGCGGATTGTTTTTAGGAAGCGATGACGTTGGTCACGGGCTTTGTTTAAACCACCGCTGAAGCTTTTCCAGCATTTTACTTCACCGATACGGACGACCTTTTGCAGATTTAAATCAAAGACGATGATATCAAGCTCACCGATCGTTCTGGAGCCATCGCCGTAAGCGATGCCAACTTCAACGTGGTATTGAGGAGCTGGGAACTGTTTTCTAACGTCCAAACGGGCGACCTCTTCGCAGATTGCGCCGGAGTCTTCATAACTGCGGGGAACACTTTTAAGAGCTTCAAAATCTTCAGCCCAATTGGCAGCAAAAACATTGAACGAGAACAATAAGGCACTAACGAATACAGATAGTTTCATAACCCCTCCAAGAGGCCCAGTGATCGCCGACACGAAAGGTATGTTCAAGGATTTAGTCCGCAAAATTAAAAGTGCGCCGCAGCATCCGAGTTCTCTTGTATTTATTACCGGCGCTCAGTAAGAGATCCGCATGTCAAAAAAAGTGATTTCTATTCTACTTCTATGGAGTTGTGGGGCGCCGGCTGTGGCTTTCGCGGGATTCTTTTCTAAAAAGGATGAGCGTTGGAATACCTATGTTGCCAGAGTTGAAGAAGTCGCTTCCCGGGAGCGCGCTATTCCCAGGGTCGCCATTGAACGAACAGTCCAGTTTTTGGAATCAAACCGCGCTCGCCTCGAAAACCGAATTAACAATCGCAGTGTGGTTATCATTAATGACTTTACTGAAGAGAGCACACGCGATCGCATGTTTGTGATTTATGTAAACCTGGGGAAAGTAGAGCGCTATAAGGTTGCACACGGAATCGGCAGCGGTGAAGGCCCTCACGTTTATAAATGCTCAAACACCGAGGGGTCCAAAGCGACTCCGCCGGGATTTATGTTAGTTCAAAATGAAAACCGTAACTCTTCCTTCGGTTCCGCTTTGTATATGGATAGTCTGGAGTCACGAAACAGCAATTCTCGCGAACGAGCGGTGGTTTTTCACCCGAACAAATCTGCTGCTGAGCGTGCCCGAATTTTGCGAGAGTATGGCTTTATCGACCTCAGTGAAGGCTGCACGCAGCTAACTAAAGAGGACTACTATAAGCTCAAGCCCCGTGTGCAAGGTGGCAGCCTTCTGTACAACTTCTGCCCGGAAGACAAAGACTAATTCGCCGCATTCGTTTGGACATCGATCAAAAATAAATTTATAACTAATCCTTGTAACTCACCTACAATAAGGATCAGTCGATGTCGTCTGCTGTACAGCCAAAAAAAATCTGGTGGAAAGAATCCGTCGTTTATCAAGTTTACCCTCGCTCCTTTAAAGACTCCAATGGCGATGGAATTGGTGACCTGCAAGGTCTGATTTCTAAACTCGATTATCTTAAACATTTGGGCATTGATGTGATCTGGATTTGCCCGATGTTCAAATCTCCGATGGACGACAACGGCTACGACATCAGTGACTATCAGGCTATTCACGATGAGTTCGGTACAATGGAAGATTTTGATCAGCTTTTGAAAGGCTGTCATGACCGCGGCATTCGTTTGATTTTGGATCTTGTGGTAAATCACACCAGTGATGAACATCCTTGGTTTATTGAGTCTCGCTCTTCTAAAGACAATCCTAAACGCGATTGGTATATCTGGCGCGATGGTAAAGATGGCAAAGAGCCTAACAACTGGGAAAGCATCTTTAGCGGCTCCGCTTGGAAGTACGACGAAAAAACAGCCCAGTGGTTTATGCACGTGTTTTCTGCCAGACAGCCTGACCTGAACTGGGAAAATCACGACATGCGTAAAGCGGTCTATGAAATGATTTGCTGGTGGCTTGATCGTGGTATCGATGGTTTCCGTATCGATGCCTTCACACACACTCGTAAAGAGCCCGGTTTAGCTGATATGCCAAATCCAGAAAATTTCGAGTATGTTCCTTCTTATCCAAAACACATGAATGTGCCGGGCATTCTGGATTACGTTCAAGACTTGTCACAAAATACCTTCGCAAAATACGATTGCATGACCGTGGGTGAAGCTAACGGCGTGAATGCGGAACATGCGGCAGAGTGGGTCGGGGAAACCAAGGGGCGCTTTAACATGGTCATTCAATTTGAGCATGTGGGCCTGTGGGATACGAACCCAGATCAACGTTTCAACATGAAAGAGGTCAAACGCGTTTTCGCGAATTGGCAAAAAGGGCTTGAGAACATCGGTTGGAATGCCTTGTTCGTGGAAAACCACGATGTGCCTCGTATCAACTCTAAATGGGGTGATGTTAAGCACCACTGGCGTGAATCTAGTACCGCGATTGCGACGATGTACTTCATGATGCAAGGTACTCCGTTTATTTATCAAGGTCAGGAAATTGGTATGACAAATACTCATTTCAACGGCCCTGAGGATTTCAACGATGTCTCCGCGAAAAATTATTTTGTAGTGAAACGCAAAGAGGGTCTGACAGACGAAGAAATCACAGCGGAGTTAAATCATACGTCGCGAGATAATGCGCGCACGCCGATGCAGTGGGATTCTTCTCATAATGGTGGTTTCAGCACGGGCACACCGTGGTTGAAAGTAAACTCCAACTACAAACACATCAACGTCGCAGCACAAATTGAAGATCAAGATTCGATCTTTAACTGGTACCGTCGTATGATCCGTCTGCGCAAACAGCACGAGGGATTGATCTATGGTACTTTCGATATGGTTGTGCCTCATCACAAAGAAATTTTCGCTTATACACGTACCTATGGATCTGAGAAATTCTTGATCATTTCCAATATGACCAAAAAAGCAACTCACTGTGAATTGGGCCCGGTTCATTTACGTCCCGAAAACCTATTGATGGCGAATATGGATGTGACTGATCATGGCGTTGAGCACAATCTGCACTTGAAACCATTCGAAGCCAGAATCTATAAACTTTAATCAGAAAAAAGCGCGGTCTTTAAGATCGCGTTAAGCTCGTTGGGTTTTTCCAGCGGGATAAAGTGACCAGCCCCCGGGATCATATGCAGCCGAGAGCGGGGGATGGCGCGATTAAAGGCTTCCATTTTTTCTTTCGGAGCAATCTGATCATCCACTCCGCCGATCAAAGTGATCGGAATTTTCAAAGAGTTTAGATTCATTTTTAAATCGCGACGATCCAGGGTGGCATTCATTTGATTCAAATACATCTCGGTATTATTGCTTGCCGCCATGTCCAGGATCAGCTGTCTAATTTCATTATTTTCCAGAGCATCGGGATGAAGATAATGCTTTAGTTGAGAGCTGGCGATCCCCCCGAAGGCGACTTTCTTTAATAGATTGCGTGTTTGAATGCGAATTTTAATTTCTACATCCGTCAGGGGAGACCCTGTGGTGCCGATCAATATAAGTTCGGCCACGCGGTGGGGATATTGTGTTGCAAACACTTGAGCCACATAAGCACCCATGGAAAATCCCAGCAAGGTCATGGGACCTGGAAAGCTTTTATCGATGGTATCCAGCATTTGAGTTAAGTTGGAGGCTTTGCGCAGATCCGCAAACGAGCAAGCGACGCCGGCCAAAAGATCTTTTTGGTAGGTCCACAATCGTTCGTCACAAAGAAAGCCCGGGAGGCAAACAACCGCCTTTGACATATGTTAAGAGTAGCAGACTTCCCATGCGAGTAACAATCCAGCTTCGGGATATTTGACAAGGACTCCAAAAGAAAATTGCTAAGGAAAGTCTGGGTTCAGCAATATGAAAGCTCTGAAGGAGTATTGAAATGAACATTCGTCATGATAAAGGCGGGCAACGCTTTGTAACCAGTGTGAAAGGCGGGGACGCACACATTCTTTACCGTCGAGGTCCTAACAATGCTTATGACCTCTATGCTACTTATGTTCCGACGGAGTCACGGGACCAGAAAATTGCAGAACAACTTGTTCGCGAAGCCATTCGAGTCGCAAAAGAAGACAAGGTCCAGATCATCGACTCCTGCCCCTATGTTGCCGGCTGGTTTAAAAAGCATCCGGAAGAAAGTAAAATCCTCTCGAAAGAATCCGGTGATTCTATCATTCAGGTGTTTTAACAAAGAAAGCTTTGATGTACCCTTGATTCATGAGCAAAAGATTTCATGAGTTGATCGCGGAAGCATCCAAAGTAGTATTGGATAAAGATACGGAAGTGCGCTTGGCGATCACCTGCTTGTTAGCGGGTGGTCATCTTTTGATTGAAGATATGCCGGGTGTGGGTAAGACAACGTTGGTACAGACCTTGGGGAAACTCACGGGACTGAAAACTCAGCGTATTCAATTTACGATCGATTTATTACCTGCGGATGTTTTGGGAAGTCAGATTTTTAATCCTCAAGAACATAAATTTTCATTTCACTCAGGACCTATTTTCGCTCAGCTGGTAATGGCCGATGAGTTGAATCGCGCGAGTCCCCGTACCCAAAGTGCTTTGTTGCAAGCGATGGAGGAAGGTGAAGTCTCCGTTGACGGAATGACGTGGGAATTGCCCCGTCCGTTTTACGTTATTGCGACTCAAAATCCTCATCAGCAAACGGGAACATTTCCGCTGCCAGAAAGTCAGCTCGATCGTTTCCTAATGAGTCTCGAGCTTAATTACGCATCCAAAGGGACGGAAGTGCGTATCTTGCAAGGGGAAGACCCTCGCGCTGTGGTAAAACGCATGTCATCACTTTTTGCTGAGGGCGAGTTTGAAGCTGCGGTAAAAAATATTGAAAAAGTAAAATTGTCGGAATCGGTGGCGACTTATATCGCCAATGTTTTGGAAGGCTCACGCCGTGAGGGATTTGAAGGGGCACCTTTATCAACACGTTGTGGAATTTCTTTGGCGCGGGCAGCAAAGGCATGGGCATTCTTGGATGATCGTGACTATGTTCGTCCCGAAGACGTGCAACATGTTCTAATTCCCGTATTAGGTCATCGCCTGGGGGGTAATCATGGCATCAAACGTGGTCGAGAGTGGGCTGCAGTTCTTAAGAAAGCGACGCCAGTCCCAGTCTAAAAAATCGCGGACCTATATTTTACCGACGGGTTTCGGTATGGCCTTCGGCCTGATGAATCTGGTTTTATTTTTCATGGCCGTGGGCTATGCGAATAACCTTATCTATATTTTCTTTTTCTTTCTGACTTCAGTGGCTTTCACGGGAATGATAACTACGAACCGAAATGTGCAGGCCGTACGTTTTATGCGTCTGTTATCAGCGGAAGCCTTTGCGGGCGAATTGGGAAAAGTGCGTGTGCAATTGACCAACTCAACCGTAAACCCCAGCCACGAAATTGAAGTGGTGTTGGACCGTAAAACTAAAGATGCTCCGAAATATAAAGTCATACCCGAGGAAGAAAATATCGCGGTGGTGACGTGGGTGCCTGACCGACGTGGTTTACAACCTTTTCCGCCTCTGAGGATTCAAGCTTCTTTTCCTTTCGGGTTGTTGCAGGCCTGGAAAGTGGTGAAAGAACCGGGCTCCGTGATGGTTTTTCCGGCACGGCGCGGAGTTACGGAATTTCCGGTGGGCTCGGGGGCGGATTCTGTCGCAGAATCCATGGGATTATTTTTAAATCACAAAGTTTATCAGTCCGGGGATCCCGTTCGTAGAATTGACTGGAAGGCGAGCGCTCGTCGCAGCGAAGTTCTGATTAAAAAATATGAAGAGCCGGAAAAACCAGCATTGAACTTTTCCTGGGAGCAAACAGAATCCCTGCGAGATCCAGAGTTGCGTTTGTCACAGTTAGCGCTGTGGATTGATTCAGCCGAGACTCAGAACTATGTCTATTCAATGCGCCTGGGAGCGGTGCAAACTCCGTCGGCAAAGGGACGGGAACATTGGCGCCGCTGTCTGGAAATTTTGGCGATGGCTAAAGTTTCGGAGCTTTCGTGAAAAAAGAATTTTTTGCACAGACTTATTTCAGTCTCTCCGTCGTCACCGCCATGATCATGGTGGCCGTCGAAGTCACACCGTGGGTCGCATTTCTGGGAATGGGATTACTGGTTTGGAAGTGGGGAACCGAAAAATATCACTGGCAGGGGATGTCACGCCGCTTTACGGGTTTTTTAAGTATTCTGCTTTTAGGACAGGTCCTTTTTCAATATCGCACTATCGTTGGTCAGGATCCTTCTTATACTTTGCTACTGGGTTTGTCAGCACTGCGAGTGATGGACTATTCAACGGAGCGAGATCACAAGTTCGTGGCTCTTTTGGGATTCGTCCTGATTTCTGTGAAAGCTCTTTTCAGTATTGATATCTATTGGGTGCTACCATCCGCTTTTGCATTCTGGGGAATATGGTATTCCCTTTTGCCTGCGCAGACGCCATCCAAGGGAAAAACTCTGTGGAAGATATTTTTACTCTCCGTTCCGATGGCCGTGACTTTATTTTTCGCTTTTCCCCGTGTTGTCATTCCCTGGGCGATGTCGCGTGGAAGCACCTATGGCCAAATTGGTTTTACCGAAGACATGAATCCTGGCCGTGTCGCCGAAATCGCGGGAAGTTCACAGCTGGCTTTTCGCGCCAAAATCGACCGCTTGCCTTTGAAGCAATCCAAAGACCTTTATTGGCGAGGTTCTGTTCTGTCTTCTTCGCGCGGCCTCGTCTGGCGAGTGATACCTTCGATGCCGAACCCGGGCGAAAATATTCGCGGGCGAGGATTGAATACCTACGAAGTTGCAATTGAGCCGACTTCACAGAATTTTTTGTTCGCATTAGAAGGTACGCAAATGCTAAGTCTTGAGGCCGGTCGAGTGACAACACTGAATCACTCGGTCTACCGCACGGGACGTCCCATTGTCGCGACGACCGTGTATCAAGGATGGTGGTCGCCATACTTCAAAGACATGACTTTGCCCAGTGTGAACGATCTGAAAACTCCAGAATTTAAAGGAAGAGTTTTAGAGTGGATCACAGCAGCGAATAAAGAAGCGGCGACGCCCGAGGCGAGACTTGAACTTTTACGCAAGCTTTTCACCGAAAATAAATTCGCTTACACATTGAATCCCGGGATTTATGGTGCGAATGATCTTGAAGAGTTCCTGTTTGAGCGCCGTAAAGGATTTTGTGAGCATTTCGCCGGAGCTTACGCGACCTTGGCTCGTGGCCTGGGAATTCCTGCACGCGTGGTCGTCGGATATCAGGGGGGCCGATTTAATCCTATCGGCGACTTCTGGCGAATTTCGCAAAGAGATGCGCATGCGTGGACGGAAGTCTTCATCGACAAATCCTGGAAGCGGATCGATCCTACGTCTTGGATTGCTCCATTAAGATTCGAAATTGGCGGGGAGGATTTCTTTGCCCTCTCCGAATCAGACCAACAGGCTTTTGCACGACAGATAGACTGGAGACCTCCGGAAAGAAACACGTCCTTGTTATGGGATCGCGCCACGTTTCTATTGGAAGACCTGAATTATCGTTGGAGCTATTTCTTGATGGAGTTTGATAGAAGCTCCCAGGATTCTTTCTTTGCACTGCTGGGGCAGTACAAACTTTTAAGTATCGTGGGAATCAGTTTTGCCCTGATTATTTTTTTCTTCCTGGTGCAAAATCTTTTTAAAACTCGTGTCGTGCTGACTGAGGAGCAGGAGCTATTAAAAACAGTGCAAGAGTGGGGAACTCAGCATCACCTCGTTCGACCTTCCAGCGAACCCCCGCTACAATACTTCAGCCGTGTGGGCCGTCAGTTTCCGCAACTGCAGGAAGTACTGGATAGGATCAGTGCATATTATGATCAAAAAGTGTATGCGGGAAATAAAACAGCGGAATCCCTGAAAGATCTTAAAAAAGATTGGAAGTCCGCTGTACAAAAGAAATCTTAGTTAGTTGAAATTCAAGCCTGTCACTTCAGTTAACCATGCAAGGTGAGGTGGCATGAAAGTCGCGCCACCGAACTTGTGGCAGGATTTGCTTGGGTCATCAGGATTCGACACGAAAGAATTCACACCGACAACTTGTAACTCATAATTCGCCTCAATGAATACGGGGCCACCAGAGTCACCATTGCAAATGCCTGTTGTTTCTTGATCAATCACAAGGATATCGCTCTCTGGATCGTCAGTAAGTCCTACTTCCTGTTTCAGGGTCTTATATGTTTTACGAAGCTGCGGAAGACCTTCGTCTTTTTCGAATGTGCGACCGTAACCCACTAATGTTAAAGTATTAGAAGTGATTTCTGATTTACCATCAAAAACTTTGCTAGCTTGGTAGTCTGAAGGGATGGATCGACTTAGTTTTACAATTGCCACGTCATTGCCACCGATGCCTTTATATTTGGAGTGGTACTTCCAATCAGTCGCAATTATAAATTCTTCTTTTTTCAGTTGGTCATTTTCGCATAGTGCAGTTTTGAAGATGGCGCTGACTACGACAGCTTCTTTCACACAATGTGCAGCCGTTAGAATAACATCGTCTGCGATGGGTGTGCCCGTGCACGTCGAATAGTTTTTATTTTTATCAGCCATCATCAAAAGAACCACTTTTTTAGCAAGAGGGTCTTCTTTGATAACGGATTTGCCATTGACGATGCCGGAAGAGCAGGCATTTGCTTCGACTTTTCCCGAAGCGGCGTTTTTTGATGGGGAGCAGGCAGCTAGGCCCAAAAGAAAAGTCACAAGAACGAGAGTTAATTTATTCATTTTTATAATCCTTAGAGTGTTTTGAATTGTTCTGACTGGACATAAAGCAATGGCTTTGCCAACGACTGTCGGACGTCAGATCGATTTTAATGGTGCTAGAATGCTTTTGGACTGGATTTGTTCTTAGATTTAGGATGGGTTTGTCCGAAATGGAAGAGGGTCAGACTTAGCTGACCCTACTTCTTACGATATCAATGTTTAGCAGGTTTTTTGCCAGATTCAGATTTCTCCTTTTAAAGATTCCTCTTAGGCTGCGCATTTCCTGTGATATCGTTTCACCTTCTATTATACATATCTAAATACGAGTAACTTTGAGAAGTGTGTAACTACATAAAGACGCGAAAAATTCTGGTCGATCATCCCTATTTTTAAAAGCCATTTGGCAACAGAACCGAGTCTGGTCTTCAAAAGCACGTTTATATGGTTTTAGCTGGAAGGGATGCGCGGGAGGTTTTTATGGCTAGCATCTGGAAAGGTTCCATCAGCTTTGGTTTGTTAAACATTCCAGTGACTTTGCAGGGGGCGCAATCGGAAAAAGAAATTTCTTTTTCCATGCTCGATAAGAAAGATCTTTCGCGAATTCAATATAAAAAAATAAATGCCAAAACCGGCAAAGAAGTTCCCTATGAAAATATCGTTAAAGGTTATGAGTATACGTCGGGACGATATGTATTGATCACTGAAGACGAAATCAGAAAATCTAATGTCAAAGCTTCTCAGACAATTGATATTGAAGACATCGTATCCTTGGAAGAAATCGATCCGATGTATTTCGAGCGGCCTTACTATTTGGTTCCCCAAAAGGGAGCTGAAAAGGGATATTACCTTTTGCGTGATGCCCTCGCAAAGACGGGGCGCGTGGCAGTTTCTAAAATTGTTATTCGCATCAAGCAACACTTGGCGATGATAATGCCTAAAGGTGAATACCTGATGCTAGAGCTTCTCCGTTTCGGGCATGAAGTTAAAACAGAAAAACAAGTTCACTATATGAAAGATGTCACAAAAACGGCGAACTACAATCCTCGGGAATTAAAAATGGCCGAAGATTTGATCGAGGGTATGACCAGCAAATGGAAGCCTGATCAATACAAAGACACATACTATCAAGAAGTGATGAAAGTCATTGATCGAAAAATCAAAGGCGGAAAAGGTCATAAAGTGGCTCCAGTTAAAGAAGAGTCCGTGGAGACAACCGATAACGTCGTCGATCTCATGCCACTCTTGCAGAAAAGTTTGGCGGCCCGAAAGACCGCCAAAAAGAAAGCTCCTTCAAAACCCCGAACTCGAAAGCCGGCATAGGCCTACATTGGTTCGGCACCCATCTCGGCAAGGATAGCACCGCTGATATAGCTTGAATCGGCTTCTGACGCCAAGAAGACATAGGCAGGCGCAATTTCTTCGGGTTGTCCAGGGCGGCCAATGGGTTGGTCTTTTCCGAATTGCTGCACTTTACTTTTCTTAGTTCCTTCATCGGAAGGATTTAGTGGCGTCCAAACCGGTCCTGGAGCCACGGCATTGACGCGAATACCTTTTTTAATCAGCATCTGTGCTAAGGATTTCGTAAACGTATTAATTGCACCCTTGGTGGAGGAATAGTCTAAAAGCTGTGCTGGGGCCCGGGTTGAAGTTTCAGAAGTCGTTGCGATGATGGCAGAGCCGGGTTTCATATGCGGCACTGCTGCCTTTGCAAGATGGAAATAAGCATAGATATTGGTTTTAAATGTTCGATCGAATTCTTCGGTTGTGATTTCGGTGATGTCGTCTTTACGCATCTGGTGTGCGGCATTGCTGACCAGAATATCTATTCCACCCAGACGTCTAATTGTTTCGTTCACGGCTTTTTTGCAGAAGGCTTCTTTAGAAAGATCACCTGACAGTGTGATGCAGGTGCCACCCAGTTCTTCAATATCACGTTGAGTTTGTTCCGCATCGATTCGCTCTTCGGGAAGATAAGTGATGACTACAGAGGCACCTTCACGGGCATAAAGCAGTGCAACGGCACGGCCGATGCCGGAGTCTCCACCTGTGATCAAAGCCTTTTTGCCAATAAGCTTGCCCGCCGCCTTGTACATAGGTGCATGATACTTGGGGGCAACGTTCATTTTCTTTTCTAGGCCGGGGGACTTTTGCTGTTTTTCTTTGAAAGGCGGTCGAGGTTTTCTTTTGCTATGCATGTTGGTCATTTGAACTCCTTGTTAGAAAATAAATGGGAGACTGACTTGGGAAAATGATTTGCGATGCAGACGGCAGGGGCCATGCTCGCGCAGAGCTTTAATATGTGAAGCCGTGGCATACCCCGAATTATGGTCCCACCCATAGTCAGGAAATTCTTTTCCCAATTCTGCCATCAGTTCGTCTCGTGCGACTTTAGCGATGATGGAGGCGGCGGAGACTGGCGCAAATAGTAGGTCTCCTTTAACCACGGTGGTTTGTTGAAATTCTTCGGGGAGGACCGGAATGCGTATACGTCCATCCACTAGGACATGGCCTTTTTTAAGGTGTAATCCAGAGATGGCTCTTTTCATCGCTAACGTTGAAGCGTAAACGATATTTAGCATGGCAATTTCTTCGACCGTGGCAATTCCGATCGCGACCCGGTGTTCACGACAGATTTCCTTAAACACTTCAATGCGTTGCTTGCGCGACAAAAGTTTTGAATCTTTTAGAAATTTGGGCAAGCGTTCATGTTTCAGTACCACGGCAGCGGCAAAGACCGGACCGGCAAGACTGCCACGTCCCACCTCATCCACGCCAATCACCGGTTTTGGTCGGTACTGAGTCCACGCTTTCATAAATGCGCTTGAGACCGCGTGGTGCTTTTTTTGGTGGTCGCCTTTTCTAACAGGGCGATTCGTTGTTGCAGCTTCAAGTAACCCTGCCAAGGATCGCTGCGCCGACGTTGCAAGTGGGCGAGGGCTTTTTTCAAGTCATAGTAATCACCACTCGGAATTTTTTTTAGCTCATTCCAGGTTATTGGCATCGCAACGGCACTGACAGCACGGGCCCGCAGCGAATAGGGCGCCACCGCGGTTGCACCCTGTGAGTTTCGAAGGTAGTCGACAAAGATGCGGCCTTCGCGAATTTTTTTCGACATCTTTGAAACGAAGAGATCGGGATCTTGTTGTTCCATCTGTAAAGCCAGGGCGTGGGTAAAGCTATTGATTTGATCAAAGGTATAGACCGGCGCCACGGGGACATGGACGTGCACACCTTTACCTCCGCTCAGTTTCACAAAGCTTTTTAAACCCAAACCATCTAAAAGCTTCTTTAGTGTAAAGGCTGAATCCACGACGGTTTTCCAATCGACACCAGGCCCGGGATCGAAGTCCATCACGAATTGATCGGGCACATCTGTTTCAGGGTGGCGAGAGTTGGAACAATGAATTTCAAAGGCATTCATCTGCACCAATGCCGCAAGTCCTGCATCGTCATGAACACTCATGTAGGTTCCGTAGCCACCGTGTTCTTTCATTTTCACGGGCGTCATCGATTCGGGAATCTTAGCCTGATGTTTCTGAAAGAAGCATTGCTTCCCTGTGCCATTGGGGCAACGGACTAATGAGAGCGGACGATCCGTAATCAATGGCAAAATGTGTTCAGCCACTTTGGTATAAAAGTTTGCCACCTGACGTTTGGTGATCTTTTCCTTGGCGAAAAGAATTTTATCGGGGCTTGAGATCGGCCATTCCTCACTGGATTTCATCATCACTGGCGTCTCCTTTTTAATTTGCTTGGTGGGTTTATCTTCGCGCAATCCATTAAAAACCGGAACGCGAAGGATTTCATCGTGAGTCCAGTTGGAGAAGGTGATCTCCGCACTGTATTTGGGTTTCAACCAATGGATGTCGCGCCCTTTGGGTGATTTGATATCAAAGGGTGAGGACTTTGTTTCCAAAGGTTTCAGAGTTTTAAAAATGTCTTGAAGAGATTGCTGAGTAAAACCCGTACCGACTCTGCCCACGTATTGCAGTTTGTCTTTCTTATAAACTCCCAGCAGAAGTGCGCCGAAATGATCCCGGCTGCCTTTTCCCAAAGTGTAACCTCCGATAACAAATTCCTGCTGTTCACTGCATTTGATTTTAAGCCAGTTCGAATTTCTTTCAGAGCGATAGGGGCTGTTTCTTTTCTTGGAAATGATGCCTTCCAAGCCGTGTTTTTTGGCGAGAGCCAAAAGGCTTTTTCCAGTGCCCTGATATTCCTCGCTGTAACGAATGCGGGTGGCAGTTTTTTTAAATATTTTTACCAGCTCATCGCGACGTTGCTCCAAAGGGCGGGTGCGCAGGTCTTTGCCATCGATGGCTAAAAGATCAAAGGCATACAGAAACATATTCTGCGTCTGACGGCTTTTTAAAGCATTTTGCAAGAGCTGAAAATCGCTGCGACCGTTTTTGTCCAAGATCACGATCTCGCCATCGATAACTGCCCCTTGGAGATCAAGTTTCTGCAAATCTGCTTCAATGGAAGGAAACTTGTTCGTCCAATTCTGGCCAGAGCGGGTAAAGAGTTTAACATCCTCACCATTCACGTGAGCTTGAATGCGGTAGCCATCGAATTTTAATTCGTGAAGCCATTCTTTTCCCTCAGGAGGCTCGTCGACTAGAAGAGCCAGCTCGGGAGTCACGAAGGGTAGCTTCGCGACTTTTCCCGACTTTCCCGAGGCTTTTTTTTTCACCGTTTTTCTTGCCACCGTCCGCTGAGGAGTTTCTTTGGATTTCGCGACGGGTTTGATGTCGGGGATCGCTTCAGCGAAGGCGTCGTCTTTTTTCATCAAAAGCCACTGGCTGGTTCGACCCGGTGTGCGGGTTCTTACTAAATGAAAGGCTCCTTTTAGTTTTTTACCTTTCAAAGTAAAAACCAGGTGGCCTTTTTTAAATCCTTTGGCCGCGTCTTCAAGCGGCTCCCATGTTCCTTTATCCCAAATATAAACTTCACCACCGCCGTATTGATCTTCGGGAATGGTCCCCTGAAAAGATCCATAGGAGAGAGGGTGATCTTCTGTTTCCACTGCAAGACGCTTGGTGTGAGGGTCCATGCTGGGTCCTTTCGGTACTGCCCAGCTTTTCAGGACGCCCTCCCATTCCAAGCGAAAATCCCAGTGAAGATGGCTAGCATGATGTTCCTGAACAACGAATGAAAGAGCGCCCTTGCGGGATGTTTTCATTTTTCCAGGAGGTTCTTTGGTGATTTTAAAATCTCGTTTTTGATTGTATTTCGCTAAACTCATCTTCACATCCTGACGTCAATACATAGAAGGAGTGCTGCGGCTTCGAGGAGATTCGACGGAATCGTCATAAGGAATATCCGCTGAAGTTTCTTGATCCCAATGGCGTTGAGGTCGCTTCACAGTATCCTTAGAATTTTTTGTCGAGGACTTCTGAGAAGTTTTGGAACTTTTTTTGTTTTTTTGAGCCATGGCTCCTCCTTGAAGATATATTTTCCGCCCCTTTTTTCCTCTCGTAAACGTCCTATGTCATTGATCAATAGGCAGCCTGTCTTGACTTGCATCAGCTCTGGCCGCGATGATTATTTTCATGAAAGTTTTTGCAAGTATTAAGCAGGCTGAAGAATATATCGTCGCTAAAGCAGGCAAAGAAATGCGATTTGCCATTCCTTTGGGATTGGGCAAGCCCAATCAGTTGGTAAATGCTCTCTATGAACGAGCGAAGCAGCAGAAAGAATTAAAACTAACTTTCTTTACAGCATTGTCTTTGGATATACCTCAGGCAAAGACGGAATTGGAAGCGCGCTTTACAGGACCGTTTTTCACGCGACACTTTGGTGATAACTATCCACGACTGTCGTATTTGCAGGATCTTCATAAAAATGAAGTGCCGGAAAATATCTCTCTTCATGAATTCTATTTTCAGGCCGGAACTGTTTTAGGGAATCTTCATGCCCAAAGCAACTACATCAGTCTAAATTATACCCACGTCGCCCAAAGTATTTTGGAAATGAACTTGGACGGAGTTATTCAGTTGATCGCCAAATCAGCTGATGGTCGGTACAGTCTTAGCTGCAATCCAGATCTAACTTTGGATGTCGTGGATCTTTATAAAGCTAAAGTTAAACCTTTTATGGTGATCGGTGTGGTCCATCCTGACCTGCCATTTTTAGGGGGTGATGCTGAAGTTCCGGCTGATTTTTTTGAAGGCATAGTTGAATCTTCTGAAGTACGCCACCAGCTTTTTGCACCACCAAAAAATGCCATCGATGATACCGAGCACATGATTGGCCTTCATGCCAGTCGCTTACTGAAGGATGATGGAACTTTACAGATTGGAATAGGCTCGTTATCAGATGCTTTGACATTATCGGCTTTACTCCGCCATCAGAAGAATTCTTTATACAAGGAACTTGTCACCGAGCTCGATAGCCATTTCACTCCTCCGAATTCGCCAGATATCTTTAGTGACGTCTTCAGGAAAGGTCTCTATGGGACCAGTGAAATGTTGATGGATGGCTTCATGCATTTGCGAAAGGCGGGGATTTTGATCCGCTCCATACAAGATCACGAGGAAAAGGCCCTGCGATATTTGCACGGTGCCTTCTTTCTGGGATCCAAAACTTTCTATAGCTGGCTGCGGGAGCTTGAAGGGGAGGATTTCGACGGTCTTTCGATGACCCGAGTTTCGAAGGTTAATGATCTTTATGATCCTCATGAGCTGGCACTTCGTAAGCAACGCAAGAACGCGCGTTTTTACAATACCTGCATGCAGATGAGTCTGCTGGGTGGGGCAGCTTCTGAAACCCTTGCTAACGGCAACGTCGTCAGCGGAGTCGGAGGACAATATAATTTTGTGGCGATGTCTCACGAGTTGCCGGATTCGTATTCTATTTTGATGATGAAAAGTGTCAGAGAAAAGAAAGGGCACAGGGAATCCAACATCGTTTGGAATCCATCGCAACTGACGATTTCTCGTCATTTACGTGATGTGGTTATCACTGAATACGGTATCGCCTTTTTAAAAGGTCAGAGCGATTCGGAATGTGTAAAGCGTCTGATCATGATCGCGGACGCTCAATTTCAAGATGAACTGTTGGCGATCGCGAAAAAGAATAAAAAGATCGATCCACACTGGATGATTCCTGACCGGGCTAGAAATAATACGCCCCTTAAGATTCAGGAATTCGCACAGCGAGCGAAGGCTAAGGGGTTATTTCAGGTATTTCCCTTCGGCAGTGATTTCACACCGGTGGAAGAAAAGCTGCAGCATGCGTTGTTAAATTTAAAAGAAAAGACAAAGTCGGGTTTGATTAAATCATTGGTGGCAGGGTTCGGTGTGAAAAAAGGACTGTATGCAGAGGAGCTGGAGCGAATGAAGCTATTCAAACCCCAGTCCTTGCAGGAACATCTCTATCAAAGAGTCTTGTTAGGCTCTTTTAAGGAGCTTGCTCGTCCGTATCATCCTCAATAGTCCCGGAATCTTGAGTCCCAGCACTTTGAGAGGAACTTTGCGAAGGATTTCTTTTCCATGAGGCGCTGGATTCAGAGGCGTCCATGGTTGTTTCGGTACCACATCGGGCAATGATGTCATCAAGACGCTGTTCCGTTTCTTCATGAGTCAGTCCTGTTTTCAGAGAGACTAAGTCAGTCAGAGAATCAAAGTCATGATCGATGCGGTTCAAATCTGATTCGTTCAAGGCAGACCATTTTTTACGGACTTCCTGCGTGACCTGGTTCCAGTTTTGTTCTGTTAGCTGATGATCTGTATGTTTTTGTGCCATACCATCCTCCTCTGATGTAAAAACAAAAAAGGGCGGAATGAATCCGCCCCATTTTTTTAGTTACGACGACGAGCAATCAAGCCCGCCACAAATCCCACAGCGCAAGCGCCGAGGACCGTCGCAAGTGGATGATCCTTCACCCAGTCTTCTGACGTTTCATACGCGTCCTGAGCTTTCGCTTTGATAGTTTCATAGCGATCGCCCCACTCACTTTTCAATTCAGATTTTGCTTCGTTGAACTGAGATTTCACTTCGGATTTTGCATCTCCGTACATGCTTTTCCCTGTTTCAACTGCTTGTCTGCCAGTGGATTTGATATCATTCATTAGGTCTCTTGATGTTTCAGCCATTGCACCCTCCTTGGTAAACGATTAGGCCTTGTTGCTATGATTATCATTTTTCTAAGTAAGAGCCAGAAAACCTTGAGTGAATTGTTAGGGTTCATAAACTGGACTGATTCATAGGCCAGTGTTGATTAACGTTACTCCAAAACGGGATTCCATTTTTCAACTTCCTTGGGCGCTTCACCCACCAGCGCGAACGTCGTTCCTGGTTTGGCTTTCGGGCCAGCATTGGTCGGCGTGGCCAGCTCAATTCCTCCGCGCAAAAGCGCATCGACGGAGTTCATTTTTACGAAAGAATTAAATAACCCTAATTTCGCCTGAAAACCGGCTTTGCGCCAAAACACTGTGTTGGTGCGCACCAAACGGACGTATTCCCACGGTACGCGAAAGTGCACGCTGATGGTTTGCCCTGTTTTCGAAAGAGCGACCTTAGTGACCGAACCCACATTCATACCCCGATAAAAAATCGTGTCGCCGTCACTCACGGAATCCAGAGAACGTGTTTCCAGTTTAAAGAGTGCGGTTTCTTCCAGGGGATTTTTTAAATCAGTTCCAGATCTGCCCGTAAAATTTTTCGTTCTGCCACCGTTGCCAGGTACTGCGGAGATGTAACTTCCCTCCACCAGGGTATCCAGGCCGCGGATTTCTTCGAAGCTGATGCGAGGGCTTTCGAGCCAGTACTTGGTGCCTTCATTCGCAAAATCCGAAGCAAACTTTTCCAGACGGGCAGTAACCTCGACGTTTTTTTGATCATCTGAGATTCGTAACGAGGTGACGATTCCAACGCGAACTCCACGAAAGCGGATTTCAGTTTTATCGGGACGAATGCGCGAACCTTCCTCAAAAGTGATTGTCACTTCGGGACCGCGATGTTGATAGTACTGAATTAACAAATAGCCCGCGAGGATCACGGCAAAAAGCGGAAACAACCAAACGAACCAAACGGCTTTAAGATTTTTCATCATACGTGTCATTCCAAATTGTTGTAGGATCATAATAGGCGGAAGAGATCATGGTAAAGATCACGACAAGAGCGAACATCCAGGAGCCTAATCCCGGCTCTGCATGGGCCCACGGCCCCATTTTCATAATTGCGACTAGCACCGCTAAAAGATAAATATCCAGCATCGACCAGCGGCCGATGGCCTCAACGGTTGTATATAATCGAGTGCGGAGTTTGCGGTGCGAAGCACTTCTCGCGGTAAGTCCCAGGTAAAATAAAATCAAAAGTTTAACCAAGGGAATCACCATGCTTGCCAGGAAAATAATAGCAGCGATGCCCCAGGCTCCAGTTTCACTCATGGTGACGATACCTTCCCAGATTGTTGCCGTGTTTTTATTTCCGTAAACCTCTAAGGTCATGAATGGAAAAATATTGGCTGGGAGGTAAAGAATGAGCGCAGTCAACGCAAAGGCCAAACTGATTTGCGGTGAATTGTATCTGGCGAAGCGATTCAAGGTGCCGCATTGTTCGCAGACCACAAAATGTTCTTTCCCGACCGTGGGTAGAAGTTCACCACAAATTTTACAACGTTCTTCAAATTTCAAGGTCGACATCAAAATTCCTAATCAATGTAACTGATCCGTTTGCGGCGGAATTTCGTTATTCTGTTCAGCAGCTCGATCACCCATCGAAGTCAGAATGGAAGGAGTGATGAACGATTCAGCGTCCTTGCCCTCTTTCGTCGTTCTGATGTCATCCGTAGGATTTGGTAGCAGCAGATTCGCCAGGGAGCCCAGATCCGCATACAGACCGGGGAAATGGGCATTCATCAGTGAACCCACTTTAGAAGTCATGCTAACGTTAATTTCCGCTTGTCCTGTTTTGATAGCGGAAATGATTCTTTTTGCCGCTCTTTCTGCGCTGATAGTGATAAGAGGTGCTGAAGCCATTAAAGAAAACCACGCGTGTTCTTTTTTAAATTGTCCTTTTACGCGTGCATTTCTTGCGGACCCGGTGCGCATAAGGCCGGGGCAAACAGTTGTGACATAAATGCCTTTTTTCATTAATTCCAGTCGCAAGCTTTGCGAATATCCGCGCAGAGCAAATTTGCCTGTGCAGTAGGCCGCCAAATGCGGCACGGGGATCAAGCCACCGACCGATGAAATGTTCACGATGCGCGCTCCGGCTTTCAAATGAGGCAGGCATGCGCGGTTCATATAATAGGGAGCCCAGAAATGGGTTTCTAAGGAATCTTCAAAATCTTTTTTAGTGGTATTTTCCAGAGGTGCCGTGGAGATTATTCCAGCATTATTCACTACGACGTCTATTTTCCCAAAGGCTTTCATCACCTCATCGATGGAATTGTCGACTTGGTTGGGTTTGGTACAATCACATTCAAGGATGAGAACGTCTGTACCGGGAACCGCGAGCTCAATGATTTTCTGCCCTCGCGCCAATTCTTCTTTGTCCCGAGCCAGCAAAGCTAACGAAGCGCCTTGGCGGGCAAACTCTTTGGCCATCACGAGTCCCAGTCCTCGGGATCCCCCGGAGATGACAACGACAGAGTTTTTCAGGGAGCGGTAGCGCAGTTGATCGCGAATCAGCGAATAGCCATAGCCAGCTATGAATCCAAGGCCGATTCGTCTGAAGAGTGTTCGTGTAAGTGAGCTCATGAAGTACCTCTCTTCCCAAATTCTTTATAAAGTTATTTTAGAGGAAGGGTGAAGATATCGCAGAGCCAGTGTCATAAAGCAAAAAAAGTCCCCGCATCCTAAGACACGGGGACTATGTCGTTTGTCAAAGTTATAAAATTAGATTTTTGACAGGAAAGATCCCAATAAAGAGCCCACGATTGAAGTGACTACAGAAGATGTTGGCGAAGTAGCACCCGCGATTTTGATGCCGCCCATCAGTGCCGTCAAAAGTGTTTTTGCCAAAGTCGAAGAACCTGAACCGCTGCCGACGATCGCACTCAAACCAGAATTAGATCCTGAAGTGAAAGCGGCGATCAAATTTTGCAACGTCGTCGACGTGTTGTTGGATGAACCCAGTTGAGAGATCAATTGATTCAAGCCAGGCAATGAACCAGAGCCCAGGCTGCTAAGGATTGTTTGCAACACAGTTGATGAGTTGCCCAATTTACCCAAGCCCAACACCGAACCTTTCGCAAGGCTTTCAACAACTGTCGCTAAGCTGCTGACATCAAAATCTTTTCCACTCAGTTTACCAATTAGCGCTTGGATAATGGTGTTAGCGGCAGTGGCCTGGCTGCCAGAAGAAACTCCTGCAAGTTTAAGATTTGCAAACAATGCAGAAGTGACTGTTTGAATCAGGTTCGTGGAAACTTCATCTTGGGAAAGATTCACAAGAGAGTTCAGGGTGCTATCGCCAATCAAAGCCAGGATATTCGACTTTTTAACCAGGTCAGCAATATTCAAAGTACCAACACCTGTTGTTGCTCCTTGAATGATAACCGGGATGATCGCAGCCAGGTCATTGCTTTTTCCCAAGTTCGCAGATTCAAGTGCCATCTGCGCACTTGCCACGATCGCACTGATTTGCGAAGCGGAAAGTTTGCTAGTTGTTTGAACTGCAAGTTGTTCATTAAGATCACTCAGCATCGATTGGGAAGCCATTTTAGGTTCAGAAACAGTCGGTGTCCCCAGTGACGAAGATTCATCGGTAGAGGAACGTTCAGCAGTTTGAAAGTTACTGCCACAACCTATCAAGCTTGTTGTTAGGCTTAGTGCAAGTAACGAAGTAAGTAGTTTCATTTTTCCTCCGGTTGATTCGGTCCTGAAACAGAATAGGGGGAATCACCGAAAATAAAAATGGGGGGAACGCTGGAAAAAAGGTCCTGTAAAATCCGACGACAAAAACGGATTTTGTTTTCGTCTAATCTGTTCACAGTAAGAACAAGAAAAGGAAAAGATGTTTTTTCTTTTTTCAGTTTGTTTCTACATTCGATTGCTTTTGAAAGTAAATCTGAGGAATGACAACGAAAATAAGTTCTCTAATCGATACATTCAGTGCCAATCAGGAAGTACGAGGCAGCAGAAAATTTGAGGGAATTGTAGATTTACTGCTCGGAAAATAAAAAAGGCACTGGGTTGTAGCCAGTGCCTTGTAAAATTTTAGAAAGATTCAGAACTACTTAACGCAAGCTTCGATTCGTTTAACTCGAACATTCGGGCGCTCTTTGCGGTAGTCCGAAGCATCGTACAAATACTGAGTGTAGCTATCGCCCAAGAGGACTTCTTTGTTCGCCTTTTTAGTGCAAACAGGGTGCGCGGAATCGGTACGGTTCCACTCGACACACACCTCGCGATTTGCTGTCAAAGAAGCTTTAACTGGCGCCTGGCCTGGTAAAGAAGCCTCCACAGTTTGGCTCTCTTCATCGATACAAACCTGATCGCGGGTAACATAGCCGCGCTCGGGAACATAGGGGTTGGCTGAGCGGTTATAAATGATTTCAGTCGCAGCTGACGCGAAAAATGGTGCCATAAGCAATATAGACAGCAACAGCTTCATTGAATCCCCCTTAAAGGTGGTGAAAGTGCGATAGTTTTGACACAAAAGAGGTGACCAAACAAGAGACGGTTCAGGAAAAGCTTTCACAAGGTTTGTGAAACCCCACCAAAATCAGCGAAGGACTCGATTTTTAAGGTATATATAAGGCCCATATGACAAAGGCTGAAATCCTTAAATACAAAGACTACAGGCAGTTTCTCGCAGACTACAATGCCTGGAAAAGTCAGAATAAAGTAGGGTGGAGTTTGACGGTGTGGACTCGTCAGCTGGGGCTTTCTCATCCCTCGGCTCTGTCAATGATCCTGAATCGCAAGCGTCATATCGGGGATAAACTTGCGGATTCCATTTCCGAATATTTTGAATTCAATGAAAATGAAAAGACGCACTTTTCAAACCTGGTAAAGTACGAAAAATCCATAGACAGCAACCATTTGCGTATCATGGTTTTGAACGAGCTTCAGGGTGAAAAGAACAATGCGATTGCGCGTTTCGTACTAAATGAAGGCAACAAATTGCAAAAGTTTGAAAACCGCGCGCAGTTGGTGGCAGCCCTTTCTCCCATCCTGGGCATGACTCCCGGGGATTTGATTGCGTTAGAGGCGCGTACGCCCGAGGCTCCCGATGCTAAGGCCATGCATCTGGAAGTGGTGAAGATTTTGGAGCGCTCCTATGACGTCGTACCCAAAACGAAACGTCAGTACTCGGCAACCTTTATGCGTATGAAGGCCGAGCGCATGGAAGAGGCTATTGCCAAGCTCCGTGCATTTCAAAAAGAGTTTATTGCAGAATTTGATTCGGAAGAGGCCGATGCGTTGGTGTGCTTTCAGAACTCTTTATTTTCCATGATCAACGAAGAGGGGACCGAGAACGATCCCCCATTGCCTCATAATAAAAAGAACTAACCGCACTCATCTCCCCAGGCCGCTTTCATCGAGCATGTCGGGTTGACTGCTGTCCCACCGGTGCCGTTTTTATTAATCGTACATTTCACTTCTTTAGCGACCTCTGTCACGTGACCCGTGGTTCCGTCGGGCATGACTCCCATTTCTGATAGGGCATCAAACAAGGCCTTGGCTGTGATTGGCCCCACGCCTGCTGGTGGAGTGCACTTATACGCAGGCATTGTGTCTGGAAGTATGCCACGATTGGTTTGCACGCACTGAAGATCGGCGATGGTCCAAATGGTGTTGTCACCATCATAGGTTTTAGTGGCGATATTGGAGTTTTTTAAGATGTAGCCCAAAGTAACGGCTTCATCTCCTTTGAATTCTCTTGTGGATAAATCACCGCAAGCGGCTGAAGCATAGTGGGTAAAGTAAAGAATTCCAATTGCTGTTAGCAGGGACTTTTTCAACATAGGCTCTCCTTTGAATACAGAATAGTTAGCATCAAAAGCCCCACACCAATCAGTCCAGTGTCGAGAAAACATAGTCACGCGACCCCTGTTATCAGGCACATCTTCGAATGAAGTCAGCGCTGCCTCATTTTGAGATTTAATAAAGAACAGAGATTCGTTAGGTATAGGAAAAATCAAGGTAACTTGATCAACTTGGGCGAGTCTGCCACACTAGGAGTTCATAAAAAATCTCAAACCACATGGAGTCGACTGATGAGAATTCTATTATCTAGTATGTTTGTTCTATTGATAGGTCTACAGGCGAAAGCAGCTGCGGTGATCCAAGCCGCATCGAATATTCATGAAGGTAAAGTTATTGTTGCTGTCGAAGATACGGATCCTGATAAGCGTGTTTTTATGCAAGTTGATTCGCGCACGGGTAAAAAAGAATCCTTGGGGTTTCCCAATGATCTCGTGTCAGAGGAAATCTCTGCGGTTTTGTCCTTGCCAGAGTATGTGGTCGTTGTCTCTAAATCTTCGGGTGAAGACAGAAAACCTCGCGTCCATGAATATGTCAGAAACTCTAAAATCTGGATGGCGGCGGGGGAGTTAAATTGCTTGTCCTTTAAACAGATCGAAATCGAAAAGTCAGAACTCCGTGTGGACTGTGCGGATGAGACAAAAGATGGTCGCGTGGCAGGTACGGTGAAAATGGTTTTAGACTTCACTTCTAAAGCGCAGGTTAAGGCCACGTTGCCTTTGCAGCAGGACAGACAGGGTAACATCAGCTTTAATCTTTTAGGTGGCTCTCCGGGCAAATGGGAATCAATGGAGCTATTCAGTCCAAAAAACAAAAAAGCACTGACTGCGAAGGACTTATCATTATCGTCCGATGCCAAGATCAAAAAGACAATCAAAGTTAAAGAGACGATTGGTCCAAAAGAGTAAATTTCTGAACCAGGTTAAAACGAAAAAAGCCATCCCTGAGGATGGCTTTTTTATTTAGAAGAACTTGTAGCCGTTGCTGTAAGCTAAATTCTTGTCCGAGAAAAAGGCTCTGCGCCAAACCGGGATCTTGTAGCTGTCTTCCGGGTAATAGAGCATTTTGGTTTCGATATCTCCGACAAAATTTGTTCCGGTCAGATTGCGCGATTTCATGCGGAAATCATAGGGCGCAAGAACGTTCGAGTAGCGCGCAGAAAACAGACCTCTTTGGTTGTCTACCGCGAACTTGGAAGCTTGGCTGTAGGCCGAAATCATTCCTTTATCAAACGGGTAGATAAAGTACATGTAGCCCCAGCCCTCTTTCAGGATTTCCAGGTTCACTTCAACATCGTTATATATCACTCGGCCCAGGATGCGGTTGTGTTTGTCATGGCCATTTTCATCGTAAAGGACAGTGATATTGCTGCCGACGGGGACCAGGCCCGCCACAAAATCACGGGCCACATCAGCCGGCTCGCCTTGGGTATTTCCAAAGTAGTCCACTTCTGGCGTATCCACACCCAGGAAGCGCACCTTAAAGCGATCGCTCCCGGACTGAACTGTCAGCGTGTCGCCGTCATGCACGTTAATCACGGTTCCGTGAAGAGTGTAGGCTAAGACAAGAGTGGGAAAGAAAATGATAAGAGATAAAAGGAAGCGAAGTGATTTCATAGAGGTCTTTGTACCAAGACCTGCCGGAGGAGCCTATGCGAACTCCTCCTTTGGAAAAGAATGCGTAAACGTCAGGATTTTAGACAGTCCTAATCGACGATATCCAAGTATACGGATTTATCCAGGAACGGAAAGACCGGTACGGAGTTGAAAACCTGGTCATAGGAGAACTTAAACATATTTAGGCTCATGATCGAGATCTCTGCAATCACGGTTCCCGAGACGTTACCTTCATAGCGGCTGTGGATAAGTGGCGCATTCAAAAGAATTCTTTCGAAAGAAACATTACGACCTTCCGTGCGGCAAACTGCATCGTACAGAGGACCATTTTTCGCTTCGATTAAAGCGGCCTCAGCCACAACTGCATCGCCAGTTGCTTTCGGACTGGTGGAGTTTCTGACAAAGTTCCCTGGCACTGTCCAGAAAGTGGAGTAACGATTCACCAAAGAGGAAGTACCATAGCTTGCTGTGCTTGTTGCATAGCGATCAGAAGGGTCGCAGAAGCTGCCATTCTTTTTAACAGTGCCTAAGCCCATGCTGATGGATTTGCTGCTGGTGATTTGAAGATTGCGAGTCGCATCGTTGTTCGAGTAGTTGATCGGACCATACATGAATACGGAACCCACAACATACAAACGGCAACCTGTGCGCGATTTGATCGTCACGTTATCCAAAAGCAAAGGTCCGCGAATCGCCAGGTCTCCTTCACAAGCAAGCTCACCACTATTTTGGAAGAATGTGCCCTGGTCTTTCAAGCCAGACAATGCAACCGAGTCTGCAGCATCTTTGAAGTACTTGATGCGCTCAGAAGCCGCCATCTGGAAAGCGGTTGTGATGTTAGCATCTGTCGGCGCACCGATATAGACACTTTTCTTAGTCACAACTTGCGCACCTTTAGTCGTCGCGTATGCGGAGTTAGCCAGTTGCGCTTTAATATAAGCCGCTAGAGTGCTGGCGTTCGCTGCTGTTGCGATTGCTGTTGGCAGATTCGCTTGCGGCACGATCACGTTTTTATCGGCAGGCATAGAGATCGTATTAAAGCTGTTGCCATGGTCTCCATAAACGGAGCCGCTTGTCCAAGTGATTCCGCTGGGAGAGCCTTGCCCCATAAAGTAGCTCGAACCGTAACCGAAATCAGTGATGATATTAGAGGCCACTTGGGCGTGACACTGAATACAGCCCATTCCGCGGATTGCCAAGGCTGGTTGGAAAGTCGTGAAGCTGTTGCCGACGCTGACTTTCACCGTGAACTGAATCGCGACGCCGTCTTTGTCAGTGACTGTCACAATGATATTGTCATTACCGCGAAATCCATAGTTTGGCGTGTATTTAAATTTATAAGTGCTCTTGTCCGTGACTTCGATTTTACCATTCAGAGCCGCACCCTGGTTGGCGGCGATGAACGAGATTTTATCAGCGATCGGGGCGCGCGTTTGATCGGCCTGAAAATCAATGGCCGTGTTCATTTTTGTTTCTAACAGCATGTCGGGAATAAGTTTGGCCTCGCCATTGCCACCGCTTAGGCTGGCGTTTACGGCGCTTGAAAAGTGAGCGTTGGGCGCACAGTTTTGGAATGTAACGATGAGTGCTGCACTCGTGATGCCTAAACCAAGAAGTCTCATTTTCATACAGTATTCCCCCGCAACGTCTGAATTCCGCTGATTTCAATTCATTGTCATTTGCAATATTGTTACCAGCTTAAATCGAACTTGGTGTTTACGGCGTTTAGTTTATTGGACAGTGTCTGTCAGGTAGTCAATTTCTAGACCAGAGGCTGGGAGCCGGCCGGAACATCCGCTCTACTGCCCAGGGATGGAGACCACTTCCATCTTGATAGTGTCAGTGCCTTTTTGAATAAAACCCAACTGCTGGGCCGCGGCCTGAGAGACGTCAAGGATACGACCTTTCGTGAAGGGACCACGGTCATTGATGCGAACGGTGACGGTTTTGCCTGTGCTAAGACTGGTGACCTTCACCATGGATCCCATAGGTAAAGTGCGGTGAGCCGCAGTCAGCTGATGCAGATCAAATTTCTCTCCGCTGGCTGTGCGATTGCCCTGATGGCTTTCGCCATACCATGAGGCCTTGCCTTTCGCGACGCTGCCTGTATGCAGGGAACTCGCGCAACTGGGGAGGCCAAATCCCAGAGTCAAAAGCAGAATGTAGAAGCGCGAGAATCTTTGCATAGTTTCTCCTCGGCATACGCGGCGTTCTACTTGATTCTCCTCCTTGAAAACCAGTGCCACAGCATGTTTCTTGATATTTCCGGTGCCTGGACCATTGCCTAAGGGAAGTGCCCCTCGCAATTGGTTCTAAATCACGATTCGGTGTTGTGTATAAGCACCACTCGTGGAGAGAAAGCTACAGTGCTTCAGCCACGCGACGCGCAGCCCTTGATTGCACAAATTAAAATCTTAGCGGAAAATATCTGCATAAGACTTATTTTTTAACCTTGGATGAGAGAGTACTTATGAGCATTCAACAAGTTCCATTTATTACTTTGAACCGTTTTGAACCTGGTTTCCGCGATGAGTTTTTGGCCGGTGTTGCCAATCTTTTTGATAAAACTCAATTCGTAGGCGGTCCGATCGTGGGCGAGATGGAAGCAAATCTTGCAGCATACACAAAATCCAAACACGCTATCGGCTGTGCCAATGGAACTGATGCCATTCAAATCGCTTTGCGTGCTGTGGGCGTTGAAAAGAACGATAAAGTTCTGGTTCCAGATATGACTTTCTGGGCGACTTTCGAAGCGGTTGTCAACGTGGGCGCAAACCCGGTAACTGTGGATGTGAACAAAGAATATTGCCACTGGGATCTTGCCACTTTCAAAAAAGCAGTCGAGCAGTTCAAACCTAAAGCTGCCATCATGGTTCATCTTTACGGCTGGGTTACTCCAGAAACTTTGGAAATCAGAAAATTCGCAAAAGACAATGGCGTTGTTTTGATCGAAGACGGTGCTCAATGTTTTGGTACCGAAATCTCTGGCCAATCGGTTTTGGGAACTGCTGAGATTTCAACGACAAGCTTTTACCCAGCAAAAGTTTTGGGTGCTTCGGGGGATGCGGGTGCAATTTTCACAGCGAACGATACTTACGCTAAAAACTGCCGCACATTGATCAACCACGGTCGTACAGATCACTATTCTCACGGTATGATCGGTTGGAATTCCCGTATCGGTGCTTACGAGTCTTTGTTCTTGAACATGTCTTTGAAACACATCGACGCTCGTATCAAATCTCGTATGAACGCGGTTAAGTTCTATGAAGAGTCTTTGAAAGGCTTGCCACTAAAACCAGTTCGCGCGGCTTCCACTGTTACTGAAAACGGGTACTGTGCAGTAGCGATGATTGAGCCAAAACTTCGTTCGGCATTGATCGATAACTTGAAAAAAGCCAACGTAGGTTACGGGACTATTTATCCAGGCGCAATGAGCATGCAATCTGGTGCTCAAGCTCACTTGGCAGGTAAAATTGACAATGGCAACGCTCACTATATCTCCCAAGCTGTATTGAACCTTCCATGTTTCGCTTATATCACACCTGAAGAACTTCAATACGTTGTCGACGTAGTTAAGAAAAGCTTCTAGTTCGCGGTAATTTAATTTAAAAAACTTTAGCCCCGGTATCGCAAGGTACACGGGGCTTTTTTTATCCTTCAAAAATTCACAAATCATCCTTCGAATCGTTCTATTTTACGAAACTCGGTTCATCCGCCTATAAAGCCTTCATAACGAACCTTAAAGGAGAATTTATGAAAGCAGTGTTGATCGCAATTGCAATGGTTTTAGGTATAACAACAACGGCTCAGGCAGGGGAGTTTGCTCGTCAAACAATCCATCCTGCTGACAATTCACCCGTGGAGGCCTTGCAAAATCTTTTCGCCAAAGAAGTTAAGAAAGAAGGCTCTCCACTTAATAAATACATGAAGACTTTAAAAGAAATTGATCCGTCCTACTTTTATGACGACACGATTTCTGCTGAAGATGTTGTAAGACTTGAATCAGGAGGAAACGGTGGAATCTATTCCATCAATTATCTGATCATTATCCGCGCTGGTTATAAAAGTAATACTTTCCAAATGGGTTACTTAAAAGCTGAAATGTTCGGTCACGAAGAGGGTGAAACTTTCACCGTTGTGATCTCTGAACCAGCTAAAGTAACCATCGAATAGTCGGTACTCAGAAAAACCAAAATAAAAAAGCCGGGCTTGGACCCGGCTTTTTTATTTCATTGAATTGAATCAACTGCTGATTAGTAGCAGTTAGCAATTGTTTTCGTTTTTGTGGAAAGCGGGCGCTCGTGTCGATAATCAGACATCTCGTAAACTGACTGCGTGTATTCCAAAGGATATTTCTTAGTTTGCTGAACCGATTTTACACAACGTGGACGAGTGGAGTCATCGCGGTTCCACTTGATGCAAACTTCCTGAACGTAATCACGAGAAGCCGTGATGTATTTGGCAGGGTAAGAGACCACTTTCGGGCCGACGCAAACTTTTTTAGGATAATGAGAGTCAGAGTGATCCCAACGGTAAGATTTGCAAGTCACAGCTTTGTGAGCCGGCACGTAAACCTTGAATGCGTTGGCGTCGGGTTTGTAGCAAATGGCTTGCGCCGTGAAAGTGCCCTTTTTCGGAACGTATGGATTGATGGTGCGGTTCAAAACCGTTTCGCCATAGGCGAAAGCCATTCCTGGAACGAAAAGCATTAAAGCGATAACAAACTTCATAATGTCTCCTATGAGTGTGAAGGATCTCGCTTCTATTTGAAGTCCCTGGAGTTTGCATCAATTTCTTCCTGGAAACGGCGGGTTATCGACTCCTAGAAATTCTCCTTAAATTGCAGTATATGCGCCGCGTATTTGAGGTTTCCGTTGTGACTTCGGGGGCTTATCGATAGGCTTTTGAACCGGGGGGAACACATGAAACTTATTATTTCTTTACTAGCTGTAATGACAGTAGCGGCAACAGCTCAAGCATTGCCACTTCCGAACGCACACCAGATGGTGTCTTTGCCTGAGAACTTCACCGCACAATACAACTTCGAGGGGATTGTTGGATTGGACAACTGTTCAGGGTCATTGATTCGCTTGGAAAACTCACGCGATACAGATAAAGCGTTGGTTTTGACGAATGGTCATTGCTTGGAAACTGGATTTCCAAAACCAGGAACTTATGTTTACGGTAAACCAAGCCGTCGTACTTTCAGACTATTCAATGCGGGTATGGAAGTTGTGGGTCGTTTGAACGCAACGACAATCGTTTACTCATCAATGACGAAAACTGATATGACGATTTATAAATTGGCAGAGACGTATGCTGAAATTAAATCTAAATACGCAGTGAATCCATTGTTGCTGGCTTCTCAACGTCCTGTTGAAAAAACACAAATCGAAGTGATCTCTGGCTACTGGAAGCGCGGTTATTCTTGTGAGATCGAAGCTTTCATTCCTTATTTGGAAGAAGCGGGTTTCACATGGCAGGACTCTATTCGTTACTCTCGCCCGGGTTGCCAAGTGATCGGTGGAACTTCAGGTTCACCAATCGTGCAAAAAGACACTCGTACAGTTATCGGTGTTAACAATACAGGCAGCGATTCAGGCGAAATGTGCACAATGAATAATCCATGCGAGATCGACCAGAATGGTAATAAAAAAGCTTACCGTGGTTACTCTTACGGCGAGCAAACTTTCTGGGTTTACTCGTGCCTGAACCAATACAATGAACTAGATGTGAATGTAGCTGGCTGCCAGCTTCACCACTAAGAAGCTTCTTCGGACTTCTTCTGAGGTCTAAGATCTTCGATACTGACGTTATTTTTACGCGGAGCACGTTTGTGCTCCGTTTTTTTTGGTCTATCGAATTCATCTTCGCCACGCAAACGACTGATCATCAGTTCGTCCATCTCTTTGATAAATTCATAATATTTTAAAACGGTTTCTTTGATTGTCGTTAGAAGCTGCATGGATGTGCTTTCTCCCCAGGAGTGTGATGAGTCCTCATTGTAGAATAGCAGCAAAACCATGTGGGATTTTTAATGAACTACTGGTCTTTCAGAGGGGAGGATGTGGAAAGAACTCAGATCTTGCACTCGACTTGGCCCGGGACTACGCTTTTCCCAAGTGAAAGGACCCGCTATGAAATTACCAATTCTTATTTTTACTATGTGTTTGGGAATTCAAACCGCATTTGCAGCGGCGACAAATCCGCTGGAGGCGGCATTGTCAGCATCATCTCGTTCTGCGGAGGATAAAAAGGCTGACACGGACAGGCGTCCCAAAGAATTGCTGGAATTTTCCAAAGTGAAAGCCGGTGAAAGAGTGGTGGATATGATGCCTGGGAAAGGCTATTTCACTAAACTTTTTGCGAGCGTAGTTGGAGACAAAGGACATGTGACCGCCTTTATACCAAAGGAATTTGAGAGCGCTCCTTTTAAGCCGGTGGATGCCACGAAGGAGGCTACCAAAGGTTTGAAGAATACCTCTGTAGCGGTTACGCCGATTTTGGATGCGCCTGACGCGAACGCTGACCTGGTTTGGACATCGCAAAACTATCATGACCTGCATATCAAAAAATACATCACCGTGGATATGGTGGCATTTAATAAAATGGTCTTCAAAATGTTAAAGCCCGGTGGTCGTTACGTCGTGATTGATCACGTTGCAGCCGCAGGCGCTACAGATGCTGATATTGAACGTCTGCACAGAATAGATCCTGCTATGGTGAAAAAAGAAGTGGAAGCAGCTGGCTTTGTATTGGCAGAAGAAGGAAAAATTTTGAAACGAGAAGAACCTCACACTCTGAATGTTTTTGATCCTGCGATTCGTGGCAAGACCGATCAGTTTGTGTTCCTTTTCGTAAAACCTAAAAAGTAATTTTTATTAAAAAAAAGGCGCTGGTTTCAACCGGCGCCTTTTTAATTTCTTAGTTTGAAATCAAAGTTTCGAAGTGATTGATCTTGGCTTTCACAACATCAATCGACTTTTGCCAGAAAGCCGGTTGAGTGATGTCTTCACCCAGATGTTTTTGAATCAAATCCTCTGCCGACATTCTGCCGGTATCGCGCAAGATCGCTTTATACTTCGGCATAAATTCGGCGCCCAATTCTTTACGGCGGGCATAAATGCTTAACGAGAACAAATATCCAAACGTATAAGGGAAGTTATAGAAACTTAAACCCGCGATATGGAAATGCAGTTTGTGAGCCCAGAAAAGCTCATCTGCTTTTTCCGTGCTATCTCCATACCATTCTTTCCAAACACTTCCCATAAGGCTGCGAAGTTCGTCAGCACTCAAAGTGCGCTCCTTGCGGGCTTCGTAGAATTTTCGTTCAAATTCATAACGGACCGGGATGTTGATCAAAAATGCCATGGCACTTTCCAAATCGCCCCAGGCATTTTCAATTTTTTCTTCGCGGGATTTGGAAACTCCCATCAAAGCGTCACCTAGAACGGTTTCTGCAAAAACGCTCGCCGTTTCAGCCAGGGTCATCGGGTAATCCATTTCACCTAGAGACATATCGCGCATCACCCACGAATGAAAACCGTGTCCCAATTCATGGGCCAGGGTTCCGATATCGCTGTTTGAACCCATGTACGTCATATAAACACGGGGCTCCCGTTTTGCCAGGAAGCCTGTGCAATAAGCGCCAGTGCGTTTATTCGGAAGAACACGTCCTTCAATCCAATTGTTATCAACCATCATTTGCACAAAGTCCGCCATTTCAGGGGAGACATTGGCAAAAGAGTCTTTCACGATTTTAGCACCTTCTTCAAATGGCACGGCAGCTGCTGAAGCGGCGATGGGACTTGGGGCCATCAGATCCCACAGTTCCAACTTTTCTTTCTTCATCACTTTCGCCATAAGCAAACCAGCTTTTTGAATATCTTTGGTGTTATTACGGCAAGCCGTGATCATCGCATCTAAAGTTTTTTGCGTGATGCGGTTGTCGTTCAGTGGATTGTTCATGAAAGACATGGCCTTCGTGTGAGAACGCTTTTGGGCGTCCTCGATGCGCCAGCCAGCAAGTGCATTCACGATAGCAGCAGCACTGTGCTGGTGCTCGGCCCAGGCTTCCTGAATACCGATCCAGGCAGCTTTTCGATCGGCCTCGTTCGCAGTTTTCGTCAAAGCGCTGGCCTTCGCCAGGCCCACTGTTTCCGTGCGATCAGCATATTTCAATTGCACGCGCATATTGCCGCTGAGTTCATCATAAAGATTGCCCCAAGCGGTGTGACCAGAAACCTCAAGGCTCGTCATCAAAAGCTCTTCGGGTTCGGATAATGCATGAGCCACTTTTTTGCGCTTTTCTTCATAATTAAAGCGATAAGATTTAATGTGGTCATGGTTTAAGATTTTATTGAACGTCGCCTCGTCGCATTTTTGAATCATCAAATTCAAAGGAATGATCGCTTGAGACAATTTAGAAAAGAAAATCTGAATTTCTGATTCTTTGGTTTTTGCATCCGTGTTTGTAGAATCCACAGATAAAAGGCAGTTCACATAAGTCGACATGGTGGCCGCTGTGATCACGCACTTCTCGTAGGCCATCAATATATTTTGAATCTGGGTGATGGTCTTATCAGATGGTTTTTGTAGGTCGGCTTTGATCTCGGCAATATTTTTTTGCAAAGACTCAAGCTCGCCCGTGACGTGATTCCAGTCTTTTTGGAATTCAGGTGAAGTTAGAGTTGGATAAACTGATTCAATATTCCAAGTAGGGCCGTTCATTGGTTATTCTCTTTCGTCATAAGGTTGACGTAGCTATTCACAAAACTTTTGAATTCATTATAATTTAAAACGCTTAACAAGGGTGCCGCTGAGGATTGTTGACCGTGCCAGCGTCCCAGACAGTTTGCGATGTACAGGGACATCTTTTGTCCATCCTGGATATTGTGACCTTCATCTGCATCTTCTGGATCGAAATCCAAATAATCATCAAAGCGAGCGCGCATCAAGAACTGTCCACCAGATGTCGTTACAATTTTGAAGGGCCCGTACACCATGCGAGACGGGCGATACACTTGTGCTACATAAGGAAAACGCTGATCAGGTGCGCCTTGGTCGGAATAGTATGACGTCGCGGCCTGGGCTTCTAATTTGAACTCGATGATGTAGCGTTCTTGATTTTTTTGAATCAGATACCAAAAACGGGGGAGTCCCTGACTGCCTCCGCTGAGTTTGGTTTTGTAGCCGATATCTAGGATTTGATATCCCGTGACAGCCGCAGCAAAAATCGCCTCGGATTGCTGAAACAAATTCTGCACAGAGGCCGGAGCTTTATTCAATGGAGTCAATTTTGCTTTTGCGGAAAAATGATTCTGTTCGGTTAATTTATTAAGGTATTTATTCTGCCGTTTAAAATAATCTGCGTCCGTGTGGGCAAGGGTCGCCTGCAAAACCTCAGGCTCGGGCAAAGCTTGTCCCTGAAGTCCACTCACATAGGCATCAAAGATTTGTGAGAGCGGAATGGTAAACGGAGAAACTTGATTTCCAGCGGCATAGCGAATCAAGTCACCAGCAAAGGGCGCGTTGCTTCCGCCGTCATCAATATCGATCAAAGTGAATTCACGACCGCCTGAAGACAGTTGCACATCGCCAAAATTTTGGATGTGGGGATCGCCGACAACAACTCCCTGAACTGAAAGCATCGGGGACTTTTGCAACTTCAACCAATTCCAATAGTGGGGAGCGTTGGCGCGAAAGGCATCAAACAAACTGTATTCATAGTGCCATTCAGCACCCATAACCGTTGCGAAACTTTCAGAATGTGCGGGAACACTCGAGAACATAAAGAGTGCGAATGTCAGAAGAAATGCTTTCATTGCGGTCAAATTAACAAAGCCATTATCCGAAGGCAAGACGACCTTTGGTTAAGACTTTGTTGGCACTTGGCACGTTACAAGATGGTCAATTGTGATTCAGTCTGTCCGGCATAACGATGGCATTCTTTCAAAGGAGAATCCCATGAAGCAACAGATCCTAATTCTGGCTTTGGCCATGTATTCTTGTGTAGCTGGCGCCTCGGCGAACGATTTAAACGCTTTTAACACCAAAGATTTCTTTAAAACCGCACTGCCCACGGGTTGTCAGCCCAAGGGTGCGAGGGTTGCCCCCGACGGGCGTTACCTTTATCTGGCCGAAATGTGTGGAAAGATTGATCCGAAAACTAAGAAAAGAGTTCCTACGGCTTCGATATATGACCTTGAAAAAATGACTCTATCAAAGACTTTGATCACTCCAGTTGGCATGCGCAAAGGAATATTGGCCAATACCGAAGTGGACTTTTCCTATGACGGCAAGTGGGCTTTGATCGCTCGGGCCGAGGGTGATTCCGGCTCTGAAATTTATAAAGATCAGGGCTTAGTCACTGTTGTAAATGCGCAGACTCAAAAAATCGCGAAGTACATTCCGGTATTTGGACAAGGAGCAAAAATTATCGCGACTCGTCCCGTCCTTTCACGCATCAGAAATCCTCAGCAGATCATCTATGTCGCGAATTATTTTTCCGACGATATCAGTGTTTTGGATATCACGAACATGAAAGACGATGGAACTTTAAAAGGGGATTCTTACTTTGTTAAAAAGATCGATTTGAATTCGCATTTTAAGCCACCAGTAAATCATGGTTATAAGATTGCTCCGCGAGGAATTGCTTTCTCTCCGGATGGCAAGTACGCGCTGGTTCTGGCAACTGAAACGGGAAGTTTATTCATCGTTGATTCCATTGAACACAAGCAAGTGGCGGAGTTGGCTCCGATCGGTAAAGAGACAGCGGGCCGGGATTTAAATCTGCGCCACATCGTAACTTCCCGTGATGGCAGCTTTGCTTATTTAAGTCATATGCGTGGCAATGCTGTTTCCAGAATCGATTTGCGTAAATTGATGCAAATTGTGGAAGCACTTCCAGAAAAAGGACCAAATGTCGTTTTGCCGGCAACGTTGTGGCAGGATTTATTTGTTCCATTTGCAACAGCTGCGGGGCCAAAAAATATTTTGGTGTTAGAGGACTATCCTAAGGATCATCCGAACTTCCCAAATAAGAAGTGGCCTTTGGCGCATCAGAACACGATTGTCTTAGATCCCGTGCAAAATCGCTACCTGTATGTGTCGGCTCGAACGACCTCTACTGAAGGAGATACGGAGGTGAATTCGAAAATCATGGGCAAAGTGGATATCATCGATACTCAAAACGGCGCGGTGGTTTTCACCCTGGTCGGGGGAGCTCAGCCCACGGCTTTAGATATCACCCCTGATGGTAAGACGCTTATTTCGGGGGCTTTGATTGGATCGAAGCTATTTATTTACGATGTCGGAAAACTGATTGGTATTTACGAAAAATAGAAAAGAAAAAGGTCCCTTCTCAGGGACCTTTTTTTATTTGTAGTCGTTATATCCTTTTTCACCCGGAGTGTAGAAGGTCGTATGATCATACGGGGTCAGGGGTTTTCCCTCTTTCAATTTTGCGACTAGATCAGGATTAGAGATAAACGGTCGGCCGATCGCGACCAAGTCACCTTTTTTATCCAAGAGATCTTGCTCCGCTCTTTTTTCGTCATACCCACCAGAAGTGATGTAAAGACCTTTGAAGCTTTGCTGAATCAGTTTTTTGATTTCGGGATTTACGGGAGGAGCGCCCATCGCACTGTGATCAACAACGTGAATATAAACCATGCCCAGATCAGAAAATTTCTGCGCCAGGGTGGAGTAGAAATTTTCTATTCCTTCAAAAGCGCCTGTATCATTAAAGACGCCGTAAGGGGAGACGCGAATCCCGAGACGGTCGCCGCCAATTTTTTCCACGGTGCCATTGGCGATTTCCAAAACAAAGCGCATGCGATTCTCATCAGAGCCACCATACATGTCCGTGCGTTTGTTGGATTTGGGATTTAAGAATTGCTCAATCAAGTAACCGTTTGCACCGTGAAGCTCAACGCCATCAAAACCAGCTTGAATGGCAAGCTCTGCACTTTTGATGTATTCCTGAATCGTGGATTTTACTTCCTCAATCGTCATTTCATTCGGCGTCGTGTAGGGCTGTTCTTGCTTAGTGTCGGTCCAAATTTTTCCAGACAGGGCAATCGCCGATGGCGCTACTATTTTTGCACCTGGAGGCAAATTGTCAGGATGAGAAGCACGGCCGGTGTGCATCAGCTGCGCAAAGATATGACCACCTTTGGCGTGAACCGCGTCAGTGACTTTTTTCCAGCTCGCCGCTTGCTCTTGATTAAAGAGTCCCGGGATACGGGCATAGCCCAAACCATTCGGAGATGGGGAAATACCCTCAGAAATAATCAATCCCGCAGAGGCACGGTCAGCATAATATTTAACCATCATATCGTTGGCTAAATTTCCAATCGCACGGGAGCGGGTCATCGGCGCCATGACCAGGCGATTTTGCAATTTAATTCGACCCAACTGAATGGGCTCAAAAAGGGGACGGTTCATAGCGGTTCCTTTCAAAGTGTGATCACAATCAGTAACAATAATGAGCACACTTTAAAAAAAGACAAGCTGATATTTAACTAGGTCCCGAAACTAATTTATAACAAAGACCGGTTTATTTGAGCGCAGTATTTTTTTCGATGCACTCAATGTGTTCGGTTGGCGCCGAAGGTTTCAAATGTTCGATGCGAACGGATTGGACTCCGCCAGCAGCCGGGCGTTGTTTTGTGACCAAAACACGATAAGCCCAACTTTTAAACTCCAGGTTTTCTGAAGTGGCGGTGACATAAGCTCTGACAGGTTCCTTAGAAAGAATCAAATTGTCGACCGAGACCAGCCACGAGGTTGCCTGCATTGCGCGGCCGTCTTTCAAGGTACAAAGAACGAAGTTGCCGTCGGCATCTGAAGACAGATCATCTGGATTTACATCAGTCTCACCGGGTGCAGCGAAACTAAAAGATGTTCCAAGGATCAACAGACTGGCAATCAGCAACTTCATTGCGTTCACTCCAAGTAAAGAGTTAGGACTTAGTCTTCTTTATAAGATACTTTGATCAGTTTTACCAAAATATTATCCTTGTCATCCAACTTGAATTCGACGTTGGCTTTCACAGTGATAATAGGATCTTCCAGACTTTTTGGGACCTCAGCGATCCATGTAATTTCTGTATTTCTACCGTCTTGAGAGGTGTGCATAGAAATAGATGTCGAGCCCTTTTCAAATTTCTTTTGTTGAGAAGGAGTCAGTTTTTCAGAGACGGCTTTTAGAATGCGGGCTTCAAGTTGTTGGTCGTCTTTAAGTACTTGGACACCAGCAGCTGTTTTTTTAGTTACCACCACATGACTGAGTGATGCACTCCATTTGTAGTTTGAGATAACCGGTACGATATCGCGTCCTTCAGAGTAGGGCATAACCATATCTCCGATAGAAATGCTAAAGTGATTTCCCCAATGAGTTTCGCCGGCCTCTAGTTCAAGGATACCTCCTTCCGCGCCTGATAGATCCAAGAGAATTTGGTTTGTGCCGAGATCGACAAGATAATTGCGCACATCATGACCCTCGATAAAATCAACAAGCTCTTCATGTGACAATTTATCCAAAGCCTCGAAATCAGTATTCGCACCATTCACGCCCCATGCAATGGCATAGCCCGTAGTGCTAGTCGCCCAGCCATTCACACGAAACTCTCGTGCGCCAGCAAATGCATTCATCGAAAGAAAGCTTATAGCCAAAACCAGAATCATATTTTTCATATCTACTCCGTCTAAAGTTTTATTTGAAATATAGTTAACGGAGCGGAATATGACTCAGAGCTGAATTTATGAAAAGTAAAAGGATTCGAAGGACATCTTCCAAAATTTAGAACAGAGGGGGCCCGCCCCCCAAAAGGCGGCGCCGAAGGCCAGCCCAACAGAAAACACGCGCTCACCATTTTCCTCTCTGCCGCAAGCTCCACAGCCAACCGAAAAAGAAAACGAAGGCACGAAAAAAACATCGAACCACCAAGAAAACTTAATTTAACAAAGAAAGAAAAGAGCGAGGACTGACCGAAGCGGCAGAGAGGAAAATGGTGATTCCGGTACGACTCGAACGTACGACCCTCTCCTTAGAAGGGAGATGCTCTATCCAGCTGAGCTACGGAACCACTTGCGATCTAATATCGCTGAAGGGGCACAAACTAGCAAATTGATTCCCAAATTCCAAGCCCATGACCGCACTTTTTCATCCATAATGCATTGCATCGCAAAAGCTTGGGCTTGTTCCGGAGTGGATTGAAAATGAAGGCCCTAAGTGATGTGACGTTTTTGCAGGCTCGCGCAAAGGGCAACGCCGCCTAAGATCACATACCATAGGGAAAGAATCCACAGGGTCAGGATCGGAATCGCGGCAAAGGAGCCATAGATCTTATTGTAGTTGAAAACTCCCAATGTCAGATAGGAGAAGCCTTTGTGCACGCCGAACATTCCGGCAGCACCCAGCAGCGAGCTTACGAAGGCCGAGCGCCAGTGAACGGGAAGGTCGGGGACCAGCTTATAGATCAGGAATAGGCTTCCCACCAAAACCATTCCGTTCATGAATCCAGTCGGCAAAAGCTTCCGAACCACTTGGAATTGATCCAAAGTATTAAAGCCCACATAAATCGCCAGGAACACAGGAATCAAAAGAATAAGCACCCATTGATAGATCAGACGTTTATAAAAGGGACGCGTGTTTTTCTGGTTCCATACGCGGTGAATGCCGACTTCCATATCGTGAAGAAGGCGCAAGGACGTGATGAATAAAAACACGGCTCCCGTTGTTCCGACTTTACCCGCATTGATGTTTTTTAAAAAGATGCGCAGATATTTTGTCAAATCACTGCCAGCAGCTTCACGCAGGTTCATCAGCAAAAAGAATTCAACTTTGGGATAGAGGGCTTCAAAGCCACCGATGGACTGAAAAGTCGCAGTCACGACAGCAAGAAAGGGGACCATGCCCAGGATCGTCGAAAACGAAAGAGAGCTTGCCACCAATGCCAGTTCACCATCCCGCATTTGTTGGACGGTATCTTTGATGACGCCCCAGAAGTTATTGAAATTCGTTTTAAGTTTGCCGACCATTGCTGCCATTCCTTCCTTCACCATAGCGGCTAAATCTGAAAAAGGGCATAAAAAAAAGGGATGCCGGTCTGGCATCCCTTCGTGAAACTTATTTGTTAACTGTCGTGATTAGTTTTTGCTAGCCACGCGGCTTTTTGAGCCCTTTTTCTTTTTCTCTGCCTTACAGAAAGCGACATCTGGTTTTTTAGCTTTTTTGCCAAGCTTAGCTACTTTTTTGCAGTCTACTTTTGGCTTTTTAGCGTTCACTTTTGCCAGGGCTTTTTTCTCGGCTTTACAGTAAGCGACGTCGTTCTTCTTAGCTTTCTTGCCGGCCTTCGCTACCTTTTTGCAATCGACTTTTGGTTTTTTAGCGACTTCTTTTTTGCTTTTAGTTGCGGCCATTTTTTTCGCTGGCAGCTTAGTACTTTTGCGAGGAGAGTCGAACGCAGAAGAGTTGTAAACCGCCGGTTCTTCTGGAGCGACATTGGCGATAGCCGGAGTCGGCTCACCTTGCCAGCTTGGAGCGGCACGCTCCATTTCCTCGTTCACAGTTTTTTGAGGAAGGTTTTGCGAGTCGCCAGACGTGTTGTCAGCAGGTCCTTGAGTTTTAGCGGCGATATCGCTCGCAGCTTCAGCAACATAAGGGTCGGAGTGATTAGAGAGCTCAGCACCCTCTTGAGCGGGTTCTGCAGCGGCAGTTTGTTCGCCACCAGCAGCCGGAGTTTCTCTGGCGGCATCAGCATCTGACAGATCCAACGGGTCTGTTGGTTTTGGTTGTTCGTGAGTTGCGGGAGTTTCGCTTGAACCCATCCAAGATTTCATAGTCGCGCAAGAAATCATAAATGAGCTGAGTGTTGCTAGAACTAGTAAATTTCTCATGGTGTCCCTCTCGTAAATGTTATCAGCATAACAACACTATCGGCGGGAACTTTGATAAACAAAACGGTGTTCTCAAAATAGAGCGTTTCCAATTGGGGCGCTTATGAACACTGCTGGAAAAGAGGTAAAAAGTTCGTCAGTTATAACCAGAATCGCTTTTGAACCGCAAAATCATGGCCATTTCGTTCGATCAAAGCAGCATCACAGTAGGGATCATGTTCAAAAAAGAGATACCACTTTTTGTCCGCTGCTTCGCCCAGATGTTGGGTCTTTTCCTCCATCAAAACCAGGGGCTGCAAATCGTAACCCATCAACCATGGAATTTTCACGTGAGTGCTTGTGGGCACCATATCTGCGCAGTACATCAGGCCATTTTGACCGTCAGTGACTTGGATAATTTGTTGGGATTGAGTGTGACCATTTGAAATAATGCAGGAGATTCCAGGAATGAAATTTTGCGTGGGACCATCCAAAAGTTTGAGCACTCCCGCATCGATCAAGGGCTGAAAGTTCGCAGCATAATAACTGGCTTTTTCACGCAAGTTCGGGTGGCTGGCAACTTCCAGATTTCCTTTTTGCGCCCAATAAGTAGCGTTAGGGAAAGTGGGAACAAGCTTGCCATTTTTTTCCGTCACACCACCACCTGCATGGTCAAAGTGGAAGTGGGTGATGATCACGTGATGAATGTCTTCGGGATTCAGCCCGTGGGCTTTTAAAGATTTCATCAAGGTTGGACCGCTTTGATCCATTCCGTACATTTCCGCAAACTTATTACCCAACTTATCGCCGTACTTGGCGACGAAGTCAGCTCCATTGCCCGTGTCGATCAGAACGTTGCAACCCGGGGATTTTAACAGCAAACCACGGGCTTCCATCTGAATACGATTCTTGTCGTCAGTGGGATTGGTTTTTTCCCACAATACTTTGGGAACTGTTCCAAACATCGCTCCGCCGTCCAAGCCAAAGATACCCGTAGGAACCGGGCACACTTCATAGGGACCGATTTTCAGGTGAGCTTTTTCAACTTCAAATTTATTCTGCTGAACTGTCATCGGAAGTCTCCTTGATTTCAGGGGAGCTAAGGGGCGCTTCGGCAGGGAAGGCTTCTGGCAGGAAGCTCATCACCCAGCTCTTATAAGCAGCATACACCTCTTGAATGGGGCCCGGGGGATGAACGGGACCAACGTGCAATACCAGTCGTCCTGGCTTTGCAAAGAACTGACCTTTCGGCCATAGATCCGCATTTCCTTCGAGATATGTGAACAAAATTGGTGTCTGAGTTTTTTCAGAGAAAATCGAAACACCGCGCTTGAATTCTTGAACTTTACCCGTTTGCGAGCGAGTGCCCTCGGGGAAAATGATCAGCCACATGCGCGGAAGTTCGGTCAAAAGTTTCAAGATCAAGTTCACCGCTTCACCCTTGCGATCTTTCCGATCGATTGGAATTGCACCCAAGCAGTGCTGAGAGAAAAACATGAACAGGGGATTCGAGAAGAAATAATCTTTCGCTGCAGCGATATAAACACTCAACCAATAGCGGCGTGGGATGGACGCGGCGATGGAAACTGCATCCAAGTGACTGGCGTGATTGCTGATGATGATAAGCTTGGGATGTTTTTCATAAACCGTTTTAAACGGAATTCCTGTGACTTTCAGGCGGATGTAAAACTTAAAGATGATGTTCTTAAGAATCAAGGACCACAAAAAACGCATGCACACACTGAAGAAATCAATGTGGCGGGTAAAAAGCGGTAAATGTTTTAGGTATGTCGGCAGCTTCGTCCACTGCTCGTTTTCGTAGTCCCAATCCTTCATAGCAGAACCGTCATCACGTAGTAGTAAATCGGAGCCACAAAAATCAGACGGTCCACGCGGTGAAGGAAATCACCACGGCCGATGATAAAAGGACCTACAGTTTTCATACCAGCGTCGCGGCGAACCACTGTCATAACCAAGTCACCTAAGAAACCACCCAGGGAAGCGATCAACCCTGAAGCTAGCCAGTACTTATCAGAGCCATCTGGAAGCAGGAAGCGCATACTGCCTGCGAGGAACAATGTCAGGAAAATTGAAACAGCGGTACTGCCTACAGTACGGCGGGGATTGATGGATGGGAAAAGTCTCCAGCCACCGATGTAGCGACCCACAGCCAAGTTCGTGTTGTCGCAGAACTCGGTCAGAATGATCAAATACATCAATTGGTAAATCCCATTCGGGAATTTCATGATCAAACCCAAGTGCATGAAAGACCATCCCAAAAAGATGAACGCCAGTAATGTCAAAGACATGTACTGAATCATGCGTTTGTAAGAGTTGCGAATCAGGGGAACCAAACAAGCGACACCCAATACGATCATTGGCATCACGTTATAGATATCTTCGCGATCAAAATAAATACAAGCCGCCAAACCGATGATCCCCGCATAGCAAATCAAAACGAAATTGCTTCGATGGAACATACCCATGATTTGGAAAAAGATCTTTGCACCTAGAATTGCCAAGCACGTTAAACAAATCAACGGCCAAGGTGTCGGCAAGCCCATAACGATGAACATCAGGGGCGCTGCCACCAACCAGCTTTTGATGCTGGCCCAGGATTGTACAAAGTAATAGTTCTTGTTACGGAAGAAAAAAACAATCGCGCCCGAACCAAAAATGATCGAAAGAACGATCATCACGGTTTGACGGTAAATATGCGACTCCCATGCAGCCGGAATATTCAATGTGATGGGAAGTTGAAAATCCATGAATCTTAGTCCTCTTGGATGTTGTAATCGCTGATCTTTTTATAAAGATTCGATCTGGAGACCTGCAAAAGCTGTGAAGCTTCCTCGATACTCTTCGTTTGTTTCATCGCCGTGCGTATCACATGCGCCTCAAACTCATCAACTAAAGTATTCAGTCCTTTTGTGAAATCAATAACTGTGTAAGAAGGAGCTTTTGCAGGAGTGGCCGCCGGTGTTAACCACTGGTTGACATCCTCTGCACGAATAAATGGCAATGGTGATGTTAGGCTCAGTTGTTCACATACACGTTTTAGTTCGCGCACGTTTCCTGGCCAGTTGTAAGTTTTTAAAGCAGCCAGGCCATCTTCTGTAAACTGCTTGTTGCGACGAGGTCGTTCCATCGCCAAGAAGTGCTGAGCCAGTTCGTCGATATCAGCCAGGCGATCACGCAAAGGCGGCAGCTGAACTTTTTGTGAAGCCAGACGGTACAATAGGTCTTCGCGGAATTCTCCCGCAGCAACCATCTTATCCAGAGGTTTATTGGAGGCGACGATCACGCGAGCTTTCACCGTGATCGATTCCTTGGCGCCGACTTTACGAACTTCGCCGCTTTCTAGAAAGCGTAAAAGTTTTGCTTGTTGAGTCAGGGGCAGGGCTTCGATTTCATCTAAAAATAAATCGCCACCGTTCGCGGCTTCGGCTAGTCCGATCTTGTTTTGATCGGCTCCGGTGAAAGCACCTTTCACATGACCAAACATTTCGGATTCAAATAAATTATCTGGAATGCTGGCGATGTTGACGGCGATGAAGGGTCTTTCGCCTTCTTGTTCGTGCAAAAGTTTTGCGACGACTTCTTTACCGCAACCGGTTTCGCCTTCGATCAAGACGGGTTTACTTTCTCCGCGCAGTTCTGCCAGACGTTTTTTAATGGTTTGAGATTCTTTGCTCTGACCCACCCAGCGAGTGGAATTGCGGTCCGAGTGCGGATCCACAGTGCGCAGATCCCAAAGGGCTTCGATTTTCTCAAGCACCATGGCAATCTCTTCGGGCATCAAAGGTTTCGCTAGGAAACGTTGTGCCCCGGCCTTAAGGCAAGACTCCATCAACTCACGGCTTAAATCTCCCGACATCGCGACGACTTCAAGCTGCGGATTGTGTTTCATAAGTTTTTCGATCACCTGCGGGCCCACGGCTGGTTTATTAGGCTCCAAGTGCATGTCTACGAAAGCTGCATGGTAAAAACGTTCAAACTGAACGGCTTCCAATTTCTGCGCTGAAAAGACCTTCCAGTAAGAGGGCAGGCTCATCTTTAACGATTGGTGAATGAGTGGATCGTCATCAACAATTAGTAGGGAAAATACTCGAGTTTTTGCCATAGGATATAGGATGGCCCGTCGAAGGTCCTTTGACCACCCTTAATGCCCATGGTCAGTAGTGACGACCGTCAGGTTTTAGCTCTAAAATGACGTGTAATGGAGGCTGCATGAGCGAGCTTAAGATTCTTCTGACTGAAAACATCCACGCCGTCGCGAAAGAAAGACTTTCCGATGAAGGTTTCAAAGTGGATTTGATCTCGCACTCTCCCTCTGAGGAAGAATTATTAAAAATCCTTCCTGACTATCAGGTTCTCGGGATCCGATCGAAAACTGAAATCACGAAAAAAGTTTTGGAAGCCAACAAACATCTTCTGACGATCGGTTGTTTTTGTATTGGTACGAATCAAGTTGATTTGCCGGGTGCCAGAAAGTGGGGCGTTCCTGTATTCAATGCACCTCACTCCAACACGCGCTCTGTTGCGGAATTGGTAATTGCCGAAATGATTTCTCTTGCACGTCAATTGGGTGATCGCAATACACAAGCTCATTTGGGGGGCTGGGTGAAATCAGCCGAAGGTGCCCATGAAGTTCGCGGAAAAACTTTGGGTATTGTTGGCTATGGTCATATCGGAAGTCAGGTCAGTGTCCTGGCAGAGTCGATGGGACTTCGTGTGATTTTCTATGACATCGTTAAAAAACTTCCTTTGGGCAATGCCGTGGGTAAAGCGACGTTAGGTGAATTGCTGGCAGAGTCTGACTTTGTTACTTTGCATGTTCCTGAAACTCCAGAAACCAAAGACATGATCACGAAAGTGGAACTGGCTTGGATGAAAAAAGGCGCTCACTTAATCAACGCCAGCCGCGGAACGGTGGTGGTGATCGAGGACTTGGTGGCCGCCCTAAAAGAGAAGCACATCGCAGGTTGCGCCATCGACGTTTTCCCGGAGGAGCCTGCGTCCAACAAGGTGAAGTTTACTTCACCGCTGCAGGGAATTCCAAATGTGATTTTGACTCCACATATCGGGGGCAGCACGGAGGAAGCTCAATACGCGATCGGTTTAGAGGTGGCGGAAAGCTTCCGTCGTTATCTGCGTATCGGTTCCACCTCAGGAGCGGTGAATTTTCCCAACGTGGATTTGCCAGTCAAACAGGGGACTTCGCGTCTGTTGAATGTGCACAGAAACGAGCCTGGGGTTTTGGGTGAAATCAACGGTATCATCTCGAAAGCAGGGGCAAATATCGAAGGTCAGTACCTTTCAACAGACCCTGAAATCGGGTATCTGGTGATGGACGTTCATGCAACGCAGGTTCAGTCTTTGGCAGAGCAAATCGGTAAATTGGAGCGTTCGATCCGCACGCGAGTGGTTTACTAAAGTTAAGCGTTACATCCATAACATTTTTGCAAGCTGGGTTGTCCGTACCCGGCTCCCATGGTACATCCGGGACCTCGAAAAACCAACTGGGGGTCCCATTTGAAATCACTATTGATTGCTCTTTCTATTCTTGTCGCTGCTCCAGCATTTGCTTTCCAAGTTATGCCTTACGAAGGCAATGGTGGCGATGAGCCGCAATCTGGTCCTACGGAATTCATTTCTTGGTGCGATAAAAAAAATAACTCTGTTTTGATGGTTCGTGGTGGTCAAATCGTAACTGTTGATGATTGCAACAGCAGAGAGCTTACTTGCATGACGACAACTGTAACGGATGGTTACCGCTCTCGCGTAACGGCTCTTTGCCGCTAAGATAGTTTGCCAAATTAACTATAGAAGTTCAGTGAAAGGCTCCGAAGTATCGGGGCCTTTTTTTATGTCATTCGAATGAAAAGATTTCCATGCACCCGAGTTCCTGAGAGTCGTGTCACAAGAGCAGGGGGTTTGAATGAAAACCGCGAAATGGATTTCGCTGTTCCTGTTGTTGTTTGTAAGTTCCCATGGATGGGCTGTTCAATATCGATCTTCTACTTATTCTGAAAAGTTGGCAGTGAAGAAAAACCCGCTCAAAGGACTGAGTTTAGTCGTCCCAGGATTCGTCGTTCATGGTGTGAAACCATCTGAAGCCGCCTCGAACAGTATGCCACGCAAAATGGATGGCAACGGCAGCACTGTCATCACGCCGGGTTTTGGCTTGGAATATGTCGATCAGGACGGATTCTTGCTTTTGGGAGCGGTGGTTAAAGATTGCTATGATGGTCTTGCGGGCACATTGCAAGCCGGAGAGATGTTTCAGATTTCCGACAGAACGCAGTGGGGGCTCACATTTGGCGTCTACGCACGACAGACACCGCCTCGTGACATCGATGGCTATCGAATGAAGTTTCTGACTTCAGTGAATGGTCACTCGGTGGATATCATTCCGACACCGTTTTTGCACTTCTCCACGGCCCTTTATAAGTCTCGCGACTTCCGAATTGATTTTAAGGTCATGAGCAATGTCGTTCTAAACGAATTTGGGTTTGCGTTTCCTTTTTAAAAAGCGCGACTCCATGTAATGAACCGTTGTGTCGTTTCACAGTTGAAATGCGCAATAAGAAGAGATTTGATCAAAATATGGTTAAACTGGAGTGGTGAAATTTCAAATACTGATCTCCTTCTTATTGCTGTCCCTGGCGAGTCTTACGGCCTTCGCTAAGGATTTAGATGTCCATGTTTTTTATTGGAGTTCGCGTATTGAGGCTCAAGTGTCCATGCGCCGAGGCCTGGAAGAAGAAATCAAAAAATACAATCAATCCGGTGCTGGTAAAACCATCAATCTCATCCCTCATGTTGCGGGCGAGGGGCGTTTGGGAGTTTCCAATCAGATTCATCAGTTGGAAAGTGCGATTGATGCCAATCCCGATGCGCTGATCGTGCAGCCTACAGATATTTCCACCGTCAGTCGTGCGGTCCAAGATGCGGGATTAAAAAAAATCCCCGTCTTTACATTCGATCAGTTTATTTTAAATGCAAAAGTACAATCCTATGTCGCAAGTGATAACTATCAGGCGGGATGGAATAACGGGATTTATGTCGAAAGCCTTTTCCCGCGCGGTCAGGAAATAAAAATCGTCATGTTCGAATACACGCGGGTTTCTGCGGTGATCAATCGAATCGACGGTTTTTTTGATGCTCTTCGCAGTCGTAATAGAAAATTCGTGGTCTTGAAGCGCTATGAATCTGTGGATCCTGTCAGTGCTTCGGAGGCCGTCGCCTCCTTACTGAAAGAGTTTCCTAAAAAACGCAGCGTGGATCTGATCTTCACCGTGAATGACGGGGCCGGTAATACCGTCGTTGAAAAACTTGGAACAAAGGCCGAAAAGAAATTCTGCATGCGTCGATTGATGGGGATCCCGTGGCTGTCGGCAATATTAAAGAGCATCGTTTGACCGTCATCGACTCCGCTCAGTTTTGTGCGGAGATGGGGCGGGAAGTGGCAAGGCAGTTGATTGCCTATTTTTCTGGTAAACCCCTTATTCCCAAATTATTGATTCCTACTTTTCCTGTGACGCGCGAAACTCTTTCGCAGTTTAAAGGCTGGTTGTCAGTCCCCATTGCTCCGCCAAAAAGTTTTTCCGATCCGCGCTCTGTCGAGCCCTTGCCTTCGCTGGCAAAGGATCTGAATAACGGCACGGTTCGCGTGGGGATGGCCGCTCACTGCCCTTATCTTTGCGACAAGGGGGGCGATCAGTGGACGGGGTATGTTTATGATATTTTAAAAGACCTGGCGGCCAAGAATAAGTTTCATCTTAAAATCGTGAATCTGCGCAACAAGGATCTCACTGCGGCTTTGAAAGAGAAGAAGGTGGATTTCGCCGTGTTGCCAAGCTATTTGGTGCGCTATGAGTCTGGTTACCAGATTGCTCTGACCAAATTGGGAGTCAGCTATACGGGAGCTCTTTTCACTCCGGGCGTAAAAATGCGAGTGGTGGATAAGAACTCTTTGGAAAGTATGCGTGTGGGTTTTGCGAATCTGGGACAAGAATCTGATTTCAGTCTGGATCCGGAAGAATTTAAAAAGTCCATTAAACTTGAGGGCGTGGACGTCGCAGACAAAGTCATTAAGGTGATCGGTGAACGTCGGGTGGACGTGGCCTTGGGTGATTACAATGTCATTCGCTATACACTTTTGCGCCGCCAGCTTTTGAACCTGGAATTGCAAGCGACATCGCTGACGGGCTTTAACACCTTGAGCTTGGTTTCTAATGCAGGGGAAACAGCTTACCCTGATCTGCCCGCGCGATTGCAAAAATGGTTCGTCGAGGCACGACAGTCCGATAAGCTGCATAGGATTTTAAGCAAATACAATCTTCACGATTGGGACGAATTCGAATACTAGATTAGATGACTTTGCCAGGATTCATGATGTTGTCAGGATCGAAAACTTTTTTGATCCCTTTCATTAGCTCAATTTCAGCCTGAGAGCGTGTGTAGTTTAGGAATGACTTCTTAGTCAGTCCCACACCGTGCTCAGCACTGATCGAACCCTGGTACTTTTTAACGGCATCAAAAACCATCACGTCGACCTTGCGGCACTCTTTGACGAATTCTTCTTTGCTCATGCCGTCGGGGCGCAGGATGTTGATGTGCAAATTGCCATCGCCGATGTGACCAAACCAAACTACTTCCCACGTCGGATACGCTCCCGCCAAAACCTTATCCAGATCCACCATGAACGGTGGCACTTTGGAAATTGCGACAGAGATATCATTTTTATACGGGGAGTATTTAGCCAAGGATTCAGAGATATCTTCGCGGTATCTCCAGAAGGTGGTTGCTTGCGTGTCTGATTGGGAAATTACACCGTCAACGACCCAACCGTCTTCAGCACATTGGCCGAAAACTTCCAATGCCTTTTCTTCATCGTTTTCAGAGCGAATTTCCACCTCTGCCAAAACATAGAAAGAAGCCGACGTTTCAAGCGGGGCAGGTAGACCTGTGTTCGCCAGAACTTTCGCCAAAGCTTTGTCCGAGAACATCTCAAACGCCACCAGCGACGTTTGAGTTTTAAATTTAGCGAAAATTTTCATCACAGCTTCAAGGCCACTGACTGCCATCACCAAAACTTTCATTGGCGGCGGAGCCGGAGCCAGGCGAATCGTCGCCTCGGTAATAAATCCCAGAGTTCCTTCTGCACCGATGAATAAATGGCGCAGGTCATATCCAGTCGCATTTTTCACCAGGCCATTGTTCAATTCCAGGATTTCGCCCGTACCGGTAACTACTTTCAGTCCCGCCACCCAGTCACGTGTCAGACCGTAGCGAACAACTTTGATACCGCCCGCATTAGTAGAAATGTTTCCACCCATTTGCGAGGAACCGGTCGCCGCGAAATCCACTGGATAAAAAAGATTTTTTGAATGAGCGTACTCTTGCAAAGTTTCTGTCACCACACCTGCTTCAATCACCACGGTTTGGTCGACAGCACTGAAATCTTTGATCTTGTTCATTTGATCAAAGGACACAACCACTTCACCTTGGGTTGCCACAGCTGCACCAGATAAACCCGTGCGACCGCCGGAAGGCACCAGTGCGATTTTATTTTGGCGTGCCCATTTTACCAGGGACGCGACGTCTTCAGTCGTGTGAGGAAATACGATGGCCGAAGCCTTGATATCGAAATAGGTCGTCCAGTCTTTGCCCCAGTATTTTAAACTTTCCTCGTCAGTTTTGATTTGGTCTTTTTTTAGAAAGCTATCAAGTTCGAGGAGAGCTGCTGATGACATGCTGTAATCCTATTCCTGGTCGTGAACGGGCCGGTAAAAATCTTTCAATGTTCTTATTCTAAAGAATGCGTAGATAGGACACAAGCCCCAAGCCGCGGTGAACAGTCCGTAAATACCGATGTAAGTCCAGAATGGACCACCGGCAAAAGCGTAGGCGGTTAAGCCCACGCCCATTAGAAACCTAAGAACACGATCCCAGACAGCGACATTACATCTCATGTTGGTCCTCCTTTGCCTTAGGCTTCAGCGACAGAATTACTTAAGTAGATCCTGCAATTCGCCAGATTGGTACATTTCCATCATGATGTCAGAGCCGCCAACCAGTTGGTGGTTCACATACAATTGAGGAATTGTCGGCCAGTTGCCGTACTCTTTGATACCAGAACGAATTTCTTCGTCTTCAAGTACGTTCACATCATGAAATTGTACGCCGATGTCTTGAAGGATCGCGCAAGCACGTGCAGAAAAACCGCACATTGGAAATTGTTGAGTGCCTTTCATGAAAAGCACAACTTTGTTACCTTTAACGATACCGTCGATTTTTTGTAAAGTTGGAGACATAAAAACCTCTTATTGAATAATTATCTTAAACGATTTTTGTTTTGATGGAGAGTGCATGCACTTCACCAGTTTTCAATTCTGGTCCAAAGCAAGCCATCACTTGTTGGTGTTGCTGGATACGAGTGAGGCCCGCGAATTTCGAGCTTTCCACATAAACTTCCCAATGATCTTGAGTTCCCGTTAGATCGAAAATCTCAATTTTACAGTTAGGGTAAGTTTCTTCCAAGCGCTGTTTCATTTGTTCTTGAGTCATAGGGGGGAACCTACCAGAGGTAAACTTCCAAGTCCAGTGGCGCTTCGCCAGATCAGCTGGCTCTGCGTTGCTTCTCGTCGGCGTACGAGGAGTACGCCTTCCTCGGCGCGCCTTGATCCAACTGATCTTGCTGTGCGCATGTTGGTTTTGGGATTTGGGGGAGGGGAATGGGGGCGGGGGCCCGTGGGGAATGGGGGTGTTTTGGAATTTTTTTGGTGTGGCGGTGGGTCTTGTTTGACTTAGTGCGGCGGTGTAGGATCTGGGGCTATGTTTGGACATTCTCAGAGGCTTATTAAGATCTTTTCTTTGATTCTGCTTACGATGGTTTTTTATGCTTTGGCGCGGGCGGAGTTTTTGGTTTGGAATTGGAATTTATTTCATTCCAAGTCTATCGGAGACATTCTTTGGGCTTTCTTTGTGGGGATGCGTTTTGATCTTTCGGCGGCATTTTGTGGTGTTGCGCCGATTCTGCTTTTGAGTTTCTTTCCTTGGCCCGCTCGCTGGAATCCCATTTGGGAGAAGGTGACTTGGGGGCTTTTTTGCCTGATCAATGTGCCGTTTTTGATTCTGAATTTGGTGGATACAGAATTTATTAATTTTGTTGGCCGCCGATTTACTTACGATACGATTTTTATTTTGAATGAAGCCCAAGGCAAGATGCTGAATTTTGTGGGCAGCTATTGGCTTTTGTTTTTGATCAATACCCTGATTGTAGCCGCGTTTATGTTTTTGGCGTGGAAGGTTTTGCGTCGTGCGGGGCACACCCATTGGGAAAGTAATTGGAAATCTTGGAGTGCTCACGGGGCAATGGTGTTCCTTGCGCTCGCGTTTGCAGTGATCGGTATTCGTGGGGGCTTTCAACGTAAACCGATCAATTTTGTGAATGCGAATGTGTTCACGGCGCCTTTGTTGAATAATTTGGTATTAAATTCCACGTTCACGTTTATCAAAAGCTATGGTGCTAAAGAAATTAAGCACGAAAAGTATTTCGCGGATCGCGAAGACATGTTGAAGCTTTTGAATGGCTCCCTGGTAGGTTCAAGTCTGGATAAGCACGGCAGACCTACTCCGCCGCAAAACATCGTGATCATCATGCTTGAAAGTTTTGGTTCGGAATATCTGGGACCTGTAGATGGGGAAACTCGTACACCGTTCCTGGATTCGTTGATGAAAAAATCCCTGGTGTTTGAACATGCTTATGCCAATGGCCGTCGTTCTATTGAAGGTGTCGCGGCAATTATGGCCGGGATTCCGGCACTGATGAGTGAGCCCTTTATTTCCTCACACTTTACTTCGAATTACTTTCTGGGCTTGGGAACTTTGCTGGCGGATAAAAAATATTCCACCAGTTTCTTTCACGGTGGGCATAACGGAACGATGTATTTTGATTCCTTTATGCAAAGTGCGGGTGTCGAGAAATACTATGGTTCAACCGAGTACGGAAACTCCGCGGATGACGATGGCGTGTGGGGGATTTGGGATGAGCCCTTCTTGCAATGGATGCTGACGAAAGTAAATGGATTCCCGCAGCCATTCATGACGTCTGTTTTCACTTTAAGTTCTCATCAACCATTTAAGGTTCCCGAAAAATACAAAGACAAGTTCCCAGAGGGCAAACTGCCGATTTTGAAAACAATTTCCTACACCGACATGGCACTGGAAAAGTTTTTTACCGAAGCTGAAAAGCAACCTTGGTTTAAAAACACCCTGTTCATCGTGACGGCCGATCACACGTCCTTGCATTACCGCCCGGAATTCACCAACGAGGTGGGGGATTACAAAGTTCCATTGTTCTTTTATCATCCGAATTACAAATTCCCGAAAGTCGACACCAACATGGTTGTACAACAGATCGATATTCTGCCGACCTTATTGGATTTCCTAAAAATTCCTCAAAAGGAATCGAACTATATGGGAAGTTCTATCTTTGTAAGTGGAGACAAGGTGGCAGTGACTTTCAACGATGGAATCTATCAGCTTCTGGCCAACGATTATCGCCTGCGCTGGGTGTTGGGAGTGAGTGAGCCTGAGATGTATAGCATCAATGACAGAAACGGGGATAAGGCCCTTACAGAGCCCGCAGCCCGCAAGGCCGAATTGATTCAAAAGTTAAAAGCGAACATTCAATATTTCAACGAAGGCATGTGGGACAATAAACTCTACTATCCCACTCCAGCCAGATAAAATCGTTGAAAAAGGCCCTTCCACTTCGTTGTCAGTCTTTCTCCTCGCTTCGACGTGCTTGGAGCACGCCTGCGCTGTGGGGAAAGTCTTCCGCCTCGCGGCTGAACCTTTTTGAACGATTTTGTGTAATCAAATTAAGCGGATTTCTTTTGAAAGGCTGAGCGCTGCATTTCGACGATGGCGCTCATGATGGCGAATTCGCTGGCGTTGGCGATGTGATTGAACTCCAAGCCAATGACCATGTCGTCACCTTGCACGCGCAAGTTTTTAACGAAGCCTTGAACCGGAATCGGATCGCGTTCACCGATAAAGATCACCGCTTCTACGCGGTCATCCAGGCGCAATGTCGGCATATCAGCCGTCAGCAACACAGCACAACCTTCCGTAGAAACATCCAGCAGACGGCAGGTCGTGTTTGATTGCGCTTGATTCAAAGTTGCAATCAGACAGTCCGCCTGGAATCCTGTGGGCAGAGTGTAGCGGAAGTTTTTTCTTCTTTGTAAATGAAACAAGTCTTTGATGGTCAAGTTCACGCCGCCCTCGAAAGGGATCGCCGTGGCTTCGAACATGTATTTTTCGTTGTTCACACGGAAATAGCACGTCAGCACTTTGTTGAACGAGAATTTAAAGCTTCCGCCATCCGTCAAAATACATTGAATCTGACCCAAGTCATTCATGGAAATCGCATGCACATGTTCCGACTCATCTTCGTTGCCTTTCAAAAGGATGTCCCCTTCGATGGCAGTCAGTTGTTCGAAAAGATATTTTCGTTGCTCCTGATTATTGACGGCTTTAAAAACTACGACTGGTCCCATGATTATGCAGCAGCAACCAGTTTATGGCCGCACTCCCCACAGAATTTAGCTCCGGCAACAACCTCAGATTTACACTGAGGGCACTCAGGGCCGTTGGATTTTTTCTTAGGCTTTTCTTCTTTTTCGTTCAGATCAACGTAACCACGTTCATTCCATTTATCGATCTCGCGAAGCATTTTCCAGCTCTGCAACATCGAACGGAACTCTTTGATTTCAAATTGTAACAGCACGCCTGCGCCGACTGTACGGCGCTTCATAAAGATCCCTTTACCTTCCAGGCGAGTGAAGTGATCGTTATTCAAAGCAAAGCCCAATTCGTTATTGCAGTACTCAGAGAATTTAGCGAACTCTACACTGGTCACACCGAAACGGTCGACTTCAGGAGAATCGCCAGTCACTTTTAAAAGACCATCCAACAAGTTCAAGCACACTTCGTCCACGCGAAGAAGCTCAGACTTACCGGCACCTTTAAAATAGTAATATTGGAAGAATTCAAAGAAAGCTTCAACCAGGCCCAGATCCAAAAAGTGAACTTTTTGAATTTCATCAGCACCTTCTGGATTGTCAGCAGGTTTACCCATTTCATACAAAGCCAGTTTTTGCTTCACTAAAATGTTGATCACTTGCTCGACACGCTTTGGGCTCTCGGCGAATACACGCTGAGCATATTGCTTCATCATCATCCATTCCACAACCACACGGCCGGGAAGGACATTTCTGTCACCTTTATGATTTGCGGTATGGAAAACCGCACCAAAGGCTTTCGCCACTTGGTCTTCTGGACAAGGTGAAGAGTCTTTTTCAAGTTTTGAAGAGCGCACTTCATTCACGCCCATACGCAAACGCTCTGCCAGTGATTTGATGATCACTTTCAACATTTGCGGAGCACCTTCATAAAGCTGTTTCAATGTATCGACCGGGATTTCCAGAACTTTGGTTTCAGCAGTAGCTATAGCTGCTGTGGGATGAGTTTGCGCACCCAAAATAACCTGGTCGCCAAGGAAGTGAGAAGGACCCAATTGGAAGAACTCCACGTTCTTTTTTCCACGGATCAAGCATTGCGAAGCACCGCCTGACTGAATCAGGTAAACCGATGTGATTTTATCGCCATCCTTAAAGATGACTTCGCCTTTTTTAAAGCTTTTTACGGACATAGCTCACTCCTCAAAAAGATTTCTCAAAAAAGTTATCGGCAAAAAAGCGGACTAAATTGAGGAGAAGAGAGCATGATCAACGTCCAGACAAGGGCCAGTTTCGGCCCTTGATGACGAGATGCTAACGGCGGGCGCAGGGATTAACGGAAAGATCGTTCCCTAATTGCAGCAAAACAAGACGGCCTTGGCCATCGTGGGCAAAACGGATCCAATGGCCATAGCTATCACCCAATTCAATTTTGATATCTTCACCGATAGCTGACCATTGGTTGGGAGTTTTTTTGACGCCATATCGAGCACCCATTGGAATTTTGAAGGAAGTCCTTTTTCCGCCGTCGAAACCTGTGGAATTGAAATCGACTTGTAGATATTCGACCCATTCTGAGCCAGAGGAAAACTTGCGCTGTTCGCGACCGACGCGAGTCTTGAGTGAACACGCCATATGCGAGGCCATTTTACCGGAACCCAAAGTCTTTGCTACGAAATCAAACATGTCGCGGTCCAGAGTCTGATTGGTCACGGGATCGTCATTGATGACCGGAACAATTTCACCCTCGTGAGAATACGCATTCAAAGAGAACAGCAAGCAACAGCTGGCAATCCATTGGATAGGTTTCATCTAAGCCTCCGAGCTGGAGTATCGGAAGGAGGCTCAAATCTGTCCAGACCAGAAATTTTATACCATCTATAAGCATTTATAGAGGGGAGGGATTGCGGGGGGACACGGTTTCAGCTATAAATGCCCCTATGGATTACTTCTTTAGCGCGGCCCCCGAGGCCCACCAAAAAAAGGAAAAGGCGAAGGCCCGTGAGCTTCGTCAAAGCCAATGGTGGCGTCAGGAATTGGGTAAAGGCCTTTGCTATCACTGTGGGGAAAAATTCAAGTCGGCAGAGCTGACGATGGATCATTTGATACCGATTGCTCGTGGCGGGAAATCCACCAAGAATAACTGTGTTCCTTCCTGCAAGGACTGCAATAGCAAAAAGGGTTATAAAACCCGTGCTGAAATGGCTTTGGAAGAACTTAAAGCCGCTTCTCAACCAGCCGATTCTTCTGCGGATGAAACCGTCACCGCTGAAGCCTCTGAATCGGAAGAATAAACCTAGCTTTTTGCGAGTTCTGGATTCTTATTTCGAATCAAGGTCATAGCTCCGGCGAAAACTCCTTTTTTCCAGAGGGGAATCAGCCATTCCATCTCTGCTATACACAGAAGCTTTTCCAGGGTCGCTTTTTCTTTGATAACATTCGTTCCCAGGCCCGGCGCCATACGAACGGGATGTTTTTGACCATAGAATTCCATCACTTTTTCCACCATTTTTTCATGCTCTCCAGGGGCTCTTTCATACAGGTGGTACCACTTTCGACAGCACAAATCCTCGAAAGTATAGGTCGTAGTCTCTAAGAGGTTAAAAGTGCGGAATAATTGCACGTGGTTTAACGAGTACATTTCAACCATCAAGTCCGGGGCATTATCAATCAAAGCAAGATCTTCAGGCGCCACGGTCATTCCCAGTATTTCTAAAGCTATGATCACCATCAGACGATTGTCGTTTAAAGAACCATTCTGGGCGCGAACGCGTGAGCATATTTCCGAGTACAAGCGCAGGTTCTCCACGACGACCATTTGCTCTTCATTCGAGAGCTGAGTGAAGTGCGGAAGTTGCGGGTCCGCATAGGCACGAAAAAGTATGCCTTCATCCTCGATTAACTCTGAGATTATTCGCGAATAATACCGAAAAAGCGCCGTTGAGTTCATTCGATTATTATGGCTTTACAAACTGAGGAATGGAATCAGGATTCCAGTTAACGACGATGGATAAAACGCCGTCCAAGGATTCGTTTTTAAACACAGGGATCAGCCACTTCGTTTCGACGTGATAAATCAACCGTTCCAGCGTGTCTTTTTCGACGATTTTCATAGGTTCTACGTGCGTTGGTTGGCGCACCGGATTCTTTTGTGCGAAAAACTCTGTCACTATCTCTAGGAACTTTTCCTGTGTTTCCATAGGGCGTTCGTAAAGGTGATACCATTGCCGACAGCAAAGATCTTCAAAGGTATAACTGCTGGTTTCGAAGATGTTGATAGACCGGAATAAGTGCATTCCGTTTTTATTATAAATTTCGATGAAATGCTTATCTTCGATCAGGTTTAAATCCTGCGGATGCGCTGTCATCCCTGAAACATTCAGAAATGTTTCCACCATCAGACGGTTGTCAGTCAGGGTGCGGTGATATTCTTTCACTTTCACGCAGGCCAGGACGTAAAGCTTTACTCTCGCAATAACATCCCATTGCTCCTCAGGCGTCAGACGACTGAAATAGATAAGATTGGGATTTGCGTAAGGACGGATAAAAATCCCCTCATCCTCAATCAATTCAGAAAAAGATTCCGCCAACCGTTTAAAGACGGCCAGAGGAGAGTCGCTGCTTGTCATAGTTGCCTGCATTCCAAAAACGTACCCGAGTTGCACCAGTAAACGAATGTTAATAGAGGCGGGAATGTAGTCAATCAAGGTCTATTACAAATGTTAGGCTCGCATTTAAAACTACGTCGCGCAGTGTTGAGCCTTTGGTCTTGATTTGTCCACCCGCGTTGAGACTAAGCTATCAAAGTCATTGCATTAAAATTCGTTAACATCGTTATAAGGACTAAGCGACTGTGAGCAAAATTACCAAAAGTAGTACAGCTGAATATTTTGCTAAAAACCTCCAGCAAGTCGGGTTCTCGTCTCCTTTAAAAGCCGTCTTGACGACTTTGAAAGAAGCCGTAGACAACTCGTTGGATGCCTGTGAATCAGCGGGCATCTTACCTGATCTTCTCGTCGAGATTGCTAAAGTAGGAACTGGCTCAACTAAAAATACCGATTTAATTCGCATCGTTGTCGAAGATAACGGTCCCGGAATCGAAGCCGAAGATTTGGCCAAGGTTTACGGGGAGTATCTGGCTTCCTCAAAATTCGGTCGCGGTCAATGTTCTCGTGGTCAACAAGGTATCGGTATTTCTGCTGCTACAACTTGGGCGCAGATGACAAATGCTCGTGGTGTGAGCGTTGTTTCCAAAACTAAAAAAATGCGTAAAGCCGTGTCTGCTCAGGTGGACGTGGACATCAAATCCAATACAGGTGTTCTGAAAAATAAAGAAACAATGGATTGGGATCGCGATCACGGAACACGTGTTGAATTCGTTCTTGATGGACGTATCCAATTGAACGGTGACGGTGGTCTTTTGACTTATATTGAGGGCACAATCCTTGTGAATCCTCATATGACAATCACTTATAAATTGAATGAAGCTGACTTCGTTACTGTCACTCGCGTAAGCACGGAAGTTCCGCAAGTTCCAGAGGCATCTTTGCCACATCCGCACACGTTTAAACTGGGTGAGTTTATCACGCATTCAACGTTGTTCGGTAAAACGACTTTGTCCAAATTCCTGAAGACAGGTTTCTCTCGTATTTCAGATCAGTCTATCTCTGAATTTACGAAAAAAGGTCTTCCGAAAAACTTGCTTGAAAAGCCTTTGACGTCATTGTCAGAAGAGGACTTCAAGAAAGTATTCCAAGCAGTACAAAATACCGATTTGATGGCTCCCTCAACGAAGTCAGTTTTGACAGTGGGGGAAGAAGCTCTTTCGAAATCCATCACTCGATTGGGTGAAATTGACTTCTTTGCGGTTGTGACTCGTAAGCCGACCATTTGTGACTTTAAACCGGTTGTGGTTGAAGTTGCGTTGGCGCGTTTCAAGGATCGCAATCAGCAAGCAGATTCTCCCGTGACACTTCTGCGTTTCGCGAACCGTGTACCACTTCAGTTCGATAAATCAGGTTGTGCGATCACTTGGGCGATTGAATCTGTAAACTGGAAAACTTACGGCTTGGGTCAACCAAAAGATTCTTTGCCACTAGGTCCTTATATCTTTGCGATTTCTATCGTTTCTCCGTTCATCAAATTTAAGAACGCCTCGAAAGAAACTATCGATGCCTCTGAAGAATTGGTGGCAGAGATTCGCTTGGCATTGATCCAGGCAGGTCAAAAACTTTCTCGTCACATCAAAAAAGAAGTGAAAGAAGCGGACCTTGAAAGAAAACTGGCTCACATCGAGCAATTCGGTCCGATCCTGGTTGAAGGCTTGGCAAGAATCATCAATGCGCCAGAGTCTCGTAAGAAAAAAGCCGAAGAAGGTTTGAAAAAACTTTTGGGTCGCGATTCTGAAGAGGCGATTGCAGATCTAGAAGCCGCAGAATCCAAACTTTTGGCGCAAAAACAGCGCGAAAAGAAAAAAGGTATCGCTCACGGGGATGAAGACGAAGAGATTCATGTGATTTCTTCTGAAGACCTGGTTGAGGAAGCTTCAGAACCGCAAGGCACTAAAAAATCTACGACGAAAAAAGCGGTTGGCACTCAAAAAGCCACGGCTACGACTAAGAAAACGACTGGGAAAAAAGCGTAATGGCAAAATTACTTAGCGTTCGCGAACTTAAAATTGATATCCCTAAAGAAGCCCGCATCTTGGCTGACAAGATGTTGAAGGATCTTGAGTCTTCTAAGCGCCCCGTATTGGAAGCGGTTAAGACTTCATTGGACAACTCTTTGTACAATTCCAAAGTGGGTTACTTAACTCCGGGCGATAAAGTTGTCCGTACGGAACTGAATGTTTCGTCGGTACAAAAACTTGCTCGTGTGGTTTTCGTTCTTGAGATTCTTTTGAATAACCTGGAAATCGGCTCTGTAAATACAAAGCGTGAGCTTTATTATATGTGCAAAGGTTTGATCAAAGGGAACTCCCGTTTGAAACCATTGGATTTCGATGATCAATCTGAATCAGATTCCATCATCGACTTTATCGGAGACATGCTGGAAGTGTACCGTGAGGAATTGAATTGTTTCGCCAATGACCGTGGTGGACAAACATACTCACAACAATTGATCGTCACTGAAACTTTGAACGATGGTGATAAAGCCGTTGTCGATCTTTCAACTTTGGGTACTTCTCCATTCCAACCGAAAAATAAACCACAAGCTTTGAAGTTGAAGGCGAAAAAGAAAATCGACTTCTGCTTGATCGTTGAGTCCGAAGGTACGGCGAATACGCTTGTATCGATGGGTTTCACGAAACGTAACAACTGTATCGTGATGGGTGCCCAAGGGGTTCCATCGAACGGTGTTCGTGGTTGGTCAAAGCTGATTCAAGACGAACTCGATGTTCCGATGTACTTCTTCGGAGATCTCGATGCGTACACTATGCAAAATATCTTCCGTACATTGAAAGCGGGATCTGCGGCTTCTTTGATCCGTAACTCCAACTTCTCTGCACCGAACGTTAGATTCCTGGGTGTATTGCCTGAAGACGTCAAAAAGTACGATCTTCCTCACTACAAAGTGAAAGAATCCGATCCAGCTGAAGCGCGCGCTTTGAAAAAAGCGAAAGATGCTTTGGAAAACGATCCGTTCTTCTTGGATAAAAAGAACAAACACCTCGCAGACATTCTGCGCTGGTTGATCAAAGAAAAGATTCGTTGTGAGCAACAATCCTACTTCTCAGTGGATCCTAAGGATCCAATCAAAACTGAGAAATTGATCCTAGAAAAAATTAAACGCGGTTCATACGTTTAGTTAATAAGAGGCAACCTCCGGGTTGCCTTTTTTTATGGGTACGGACTTACCTAAAAAGGTACGGACTTACCTTTTCAAGTAAGTCCGTACCTTGGAAATATGAAAGTGCAACCTTTGTGGAGATGATCGTGTTTCGTGTTTTAATTCTTAGTTTAGTGTTTGTGTCGCAGATTGCGTGCGCTCATCAGTCTCAAGATTTTGCTAAGACTCCGCCGGTGCCTTATGACGGCGAAGTTTTGGATTTTTATTCTACGAAGGATGCATACGGAGAGTTTTCTAACTTTGCGGCTTATGCTGTTTTTGTAGATGGCGAGTGGTGGAAGACTTCCGAGCATTATTATCAAGCACACAAGTACGACCAGCCTGAGTTAATTAAATGGGTGCAGGAAGCTGAAACACCGATGGAAGCGGCCAAGCGGGGTCGTGACGGAACCATCCCCAAGCGTGCCGACTGGGATCAGCGCAAAGATGAATTCATGGAAAAAGCTGTGCAGGATAAGTTCACTCGTCATGAAGAGTTGAAAGTTCTTTTGCTCTCCACGGGTGAAGCTCGTCTGTATGAGCACACCAAAAACGATTGTTATTGGGGAGATTGTGGCGATCGCACGGGTAAAAACAAACTGGGTCTTTTGCTCGAGCGCATTCGTGAGGATTTAAAAAAGCAGTAGAGTGATGCAGCATCACTACCCAAAGTGTTTCCTTAGCCTAAAATATCAGGTGGAGGGAATATGAAACTGAAAATTTACTTTTTGCTGGGATTGTCGTTGTTGTTGGGCGCTTGTGCTTCGAACCAGGAAAAGCAGGAAATGAAAAATCCGCTCGAGGTTTTGAATGGACAAAACTATAACGCCCGCGAGGATTCTCAGCTTGGCGGGGTACCGGTCACGGGTACAAAAAACAAAGTGACTCGTATCCGTGGCGTGATCCTTCAAGGCGAGGGAGTCGCAGCCACTCCGGTTAAATTTATTTCCGTAAGATTGCTGGATGATGATGGTGTGACGATTGCCAATGCGACGTCAGATATCAAAGGTGCGTTTGTCTTGTCGGGTATTTTCTTTAACGGTCACTACGTTGTGGAAATCACTTCCAAGAAATTCAAAGGTGCCACTCGCGTCTATGTGAATCGCTATGAACAAGAGATCACGATTCAAGCAACGCCCGTTAAATAACTAACCGTGACGCGCTATTGCTACCAAAAGTGTGTCCGTACCATAAGATGGACCTATGAAGAACAGTGTTTACTTTATTCTTAGCTTAACAGTTGCCGTGATCCTGGGATCCTGTGCTCATGAAGAAGAGCAGAAGCCTAAGGATCTTGCGACCGATACTTTCGAAGTTTCCCAACAAGGTGGAGACGACAAATTGGTGCGTTCTTCTGGCGTCAATGGCATTACCGAGCAGGTTGTATTGAACGGCATGCTGAAAGTCCGTGGCGTGAATCAAAAATACATGAATGGAATAGTGGTCCATCTGATCGACCGCGATGCCACGATCTATGCTCGAGGGCGCGCAGCCTCCGACGGCTCTTTTCAACTCTCTGGAAATATTCCTAAAGGTTTTTACTTGATCAAAGTCATCGATCGCCGATTCAAAGGCGAGCTGCCAGTTCATTTGAACGGGATCGAGCTTAAGAATCTCACGGTTCCCGTTCAAACAATCATTCGCTAAGCACGCTTTAGCGGCGTGCTGAAGGCGGAAGTTCTCCGGGCCCGTAGATAATGCCCTGGAAGTTTTTGCACAAATAAACATAGAATGTGCGCGCGTGAACCCCATGGCGGAAGGTCATGAGCTTATCGCGATTGCAGCTGTCGAACTTCGCGTACTCCAGTGGGTCACGATCGTACTTTTCTGTCGTCACGACGATCGCGTCCTGGCCTTCCATGTTTTTCATTTCTTCCACAGGTTGCATCACAGTGTAATTGCTGACCGTGGAATTCAACATGTAGATTTTTTCTTTCGATCCCCAAGTTGTTTGAGCTGTCGTTTCATAACGAAGTGCTGCCAGGAATGGACGGTGCCCCGATTCTGCGTGAATCTCGCGCTGACGGCGGTTGATAAAACGGCCTAAGTCTTCCCAACCTGTGAACTCATTCGAGAAATCGTAAGTCGTTTGCCACTCAGCTTTAGGTGCAAAGAATTTAAATGCCTTCGGCACCCAAGGGTAAGCAAAAGGAGTGTACGCAATCAGTGCCAGCGGAACAAAGAAAGCCAAGATGCCGTATGTAAAAACTTTGCTGCGAGATTTAATGATCTGTTTCTGACCCCATCTCAAACCTTGAGACCAGATGAAACCTGCTCCCATCAAAAGCAATGTGTAAGCGGCTCCCGGCCAATGCGGTTTATAATCAGCAAAGAATGGTTGCGGATAAAAAACGGCGATCGATGGCACCGTCAAACAGAATAGGAATCTCCAGCGAGCTTCTGCACGTTTGATGATGGAATTAATAAAGGCCATTGCGATCAGGACATACAAGAATGGCGTGCAGAACAAAAGCTGTGCTGCAAACCAACCGCCCCAGCGACTTGGTTTGAAAGTTTCACCACTATGACGATCATGGAATTGATAGCGGAAACCCGGCCAGTCATGCAGATGATTCCACCAGAAAATTGGTGTACACAAGATCGTTGCGATCAAGAATCCCACCCATGGCCATGGAGAAAGCAAGTCTTTGCGACGATTTGGTGTCATCAGTAAATACAAACCGAATCCTGGTGCGATCAGTGCGATGATGAATTTGGAATTCAATCCCAAGCCCATGATCACCCCCAACCATAACCACGTTTTTTTCGTCGACCAACGTTGAGCGTCCTCGCGCACGCCCTGCCAGAATACATAAGCAGCAGCAACGAATGCTAAAGCAAACGGAGGCTCCGGTGATGCGACATAGCCACCAAAGCCCCAGAAGGGAGACCACAACATCACGAAGCCGACAAAGATCGCCGCCCAGTCATCGAACAAATCCCGAGTGAGTTTGTACAAAAGAACGATGGTCGCAGTAAAGCACAGGAAGCCAGGTAATCTTACGCCCAATTGATTATCACCAAACAAAGAAGTCGTAATCGCTTCCAGCCACGCGATCATGCCCGGATGATCGAAATAGGAAAGCTGCAAATCTTTAGCCCAAGACCAGTGGTAAGCCTCATCATCAATCAGACCAATGCTCAAACTGAAAAAGGCCCTGAAAAAGAGGGTGAGGATGAAAAGAATAAGGACTTTTTGGTGGGTCGATCTTTGCTTCCAATATTCAGCAATCACAGAGTTACTCTCCAGGTTTTACGGAAGTCATTTTGTTAAACATCTGTCGTAGCCCTTAGGCCCGGGTCATGGCAATAATTCCCCTCGATGAAGCTGCGTGTAAAGTGCTATCTTAATGGCATGAGAATCAGAACGTTTTTATGGCTTCTTAACCTGGGGTTTCTTGTGGGCTGCGCAGGAACTTTTAAGTACTACGATCCAAATCTTCCTCATCACGGGAAGACTGGATTTTTAAATAACTACGACAACTCGCCCAAGCCCAGCGTGATGAAATGGTATTGGCAGCGATGGACCACGGACTTCCCCAAAGAAGATCCCGCCGGCGCCCCGGAGGTACCGGTCAATCTCGACACTTTGAAAAATCCTCGTCGCTTGTCACTCACATGGCTCGGACATTCTTCTGTGCTGATCCAGATGGACGGCATGAATGTTCTGACAGACCCCGTGTTCTCAGAGAGGGTTTCGCCGGTGAGTTTTGCTGGTCCCAAACGCTATGGCAATCAACCTTTGGCCGTGAATCAACTCCCCCCAATTGATGTCGTGGTTGTTTCGCACGGGCACTATGATCACTTGGATTTGAACTCCCTCAGAGCGATTTTCGAATTGAACGAAGGTCGCACGCGCTTCTTGGTCCCATTGGGAGATAAAGCCCTGTTGGAAAGCGAAGGCATCCGCAATGTTCAGGAAATGGATTGGTGGGAGAATGTCCTGATCGGAAAATTGAAGGTGACCTTCACTCCGGCGCAGCACTGGTCGGCACGCTCGCTTTTTGATCGCAATGAGACCCTCTGGGGTGGGTGGATGATCTCGGGACCGTCGCGTCAGGTCCTCTATACAGGGGATACGGGCTATTCTAAAGATTTTCAGGACATCTATCAGCGCCTAGGTGCAGTGGATGTTGCTCTTATTCCAATTGGTGCCTATTCTCCTCGCTGGTTCATGAAGCAACAGCACGTCGATACCGATGAGGCGGTGCAAATTCATCAGGATTTGCACGCCAAGGTTTCGCTGCCAGTGCACTGGGGTACTTTTAAACTCAGTGACGAGTTGATGACAGAACCTCCGGAAAAATTGCGAGAGTCTTTGCAGAAAGCAAAACTTCCACTTTCAGTTTTTCCGGTGATGAAACGTGGCGAAACTTTCCAGTTTGAAGACGCCGTTGTGAACAGGGGATTTAAAAATGAGTCAGTACAGAATTGAACATGATCTTTTGGGCGACAAGCAAGTTCCTGCGAATGCTTATTATGGCATTCATACTTTGCGCGCGATTGAAAATTTTGAAATCTCTGGATTGAAAATCGGTCAGGATGAACTTTTCGTACGAGCTTTGGCTTTGGTAAAAAAAGCCACAGCCATGGCGAACGGAGAGCTTGGCACGATCCCTAAGGACGTTGCAAAAACAATTGTTGAAGCCTGTGATGTTATTTTGAAAGACCCGGTGAAATGGGGCCCGCAATTTCCTTCGGATGTTTTCCAAGGGGGAGCCGGTACTTCTGTGAACATGAATGCCAATGAAGTGATCGCCAACGTGGCGCTGGAACTTCGTGGCTTGCCTAAGGGTGATTACAAAACCATTCACCCGAATGATCACGTGAACAAATGCCAATCGACGAATGACGCTTATCCGACGGCATTCCGCGTGGCTTTGTATGAACACATCAGTGTGGCTGTGAAGGCCGTCGATATTTTGGCAGAGGCGTTTGATAAAAAAGGTCGCGAGTTTTCCAAAGTGTTGAAAATGGGTCGTACGCAGCTGCAAGACGCGGTTCCGATGTCCTTGGGGCAAGAGTTCAATGCATTTGCGACTTTGTTAAAGGAAGACAGCCGTCTTTTGAAAACCGTGCAGAAATTAATTTTGGAAGTGAACTTGGGTGCCACTGCGATCGGTACGGGTGTCAATGCTCCTGAAGGTTATTCTGCGTTAGCAGTCAAAAAGTTGGCAGAAGTCACAGGTTATCCGTTCGTTATTTCCGAAGACTTGATTGAAGCGACCAGCGACTGCGGTGCATACGTTATTATTTCTGCGGCCTTGAAACGTACAGCTGTGAAGCTTTCAAAAATCTGCAATGACTTGCGTTTGCTAAGCTCGGGTCCGCGTGCGGGTTTGAAAGAAATCAATTTGCCCGAGTTGCAAGCGGGTTCTTCGATCATGCCAGCTAAAGTGAACCCCGTGATTCCTGAAGTTGTGAACCAGGTGGCGTTCAAGGTGATCGGCAACGATTTGACGGTGACCTTGGCGGCAGAGGCGGGGCAGTTGCAATTAAATGTGATGGAGCCGGTGATCGCTTCGAGTATGTTTGAATCTATCCAGTTGCTGACCCAGGCTTGTTATACTTTGAAAAACAAATGTGTCGACGGCATCACGGCGAATGCAGACCGTTGCCGCGAAAACGTGATGAACTCGATCGGTATCGTCACTTACTTGGATCCTATCATCGGTCACGCCGAGGGCGACCTGATCGGAAAGATCTGCGCACAAACCGGCAAAAACGTAGCTGAAGTAGCGTTGGAGCGCGGAGTGGTCACGCAAGCTCAGTTGGATGAAATCTTCTCCACCGAGAATTTATTAAATCCAAAATACATGGGCAAAAAACATTAATGCCTTCGTTTGAAATTCGCCGCGCGGTCCACGGCCGCGTCATGGCTTCTCTTTTCGGTCCATCGCGCGAGGAAAACCGCACACTTTCATCGCACTGGGCGCGATTTACGTTCTGAAATCCAACGACCTCGCTGGAAATCAAACACACTTCTAGACTACGCCCATAACTCAACCAGTTGCTCCTGACTAAGTCCCCGCAAACGAGTTTTCGAATAAGGTCGGCCGTTGGCCTCGCACTCATTCAGCTGAATATAGTCCCGCACGATTTGATACGGTTTGAACCTTTTCACCACGCGGCTAAACGGCCGATACTTCCAAACCTTGGGCCCCTCGTTCTTGCTAGCGAAGGTATCGGTCAACCTCTGCGCAAATTGCCCGGCCAACACTCTTAAAAAGCTTTGCATCTGCGATCTATGTCCACCGCGAACAAGTAAATGAATATGGTCATGCTGTACTGAAAACTGCTCAACCTTCACATAAAATTTGAACGCATATTTCCGCAACACCCGTGTAAGGAGAGTGAAATTGCGGGGATGACGAAGCCCTTTTTTTACAGCGGGTTTATTCACTTTGAAAACCAGATGTATTGCATCCCTGCTCGAAAGCGGCCGAGCACCGCGCCCTTTGGATGAATTTCGAAGCGTGCCGCCATGACAATGACGATGCTTCCAGTGAGTTTGAAGAGGAGGAAGTGTTTGTTGCTTCATATGACTTATCTTTCAGAGGGTGGGTTGGCCGGTGCCCCAAAGGGTTGCCATTGGGAGAAGCAAAAGTCCTTAGAGAGTCAGGTGGCCAATATCATGAAGCGAGTCAGGGTCATTTCGAGATTCGGATTTGGGGTATTGGGGTATCGGTCATTCGGAGACTGTATGACCGATACCCCGAGGAGGCTGAGTGTCGGATACCTTGTCGTAAGGAGATTTTTCCGCAAAGCCCATCAGCATTCCCACCAATTTTTCATTGATAACGATTAGTGTGGACGTGCGGGCGGGGTGCCTGAGGTACTCGAGGCGGAGATGCTGAGGTGACCGGTACCCTCCCGTGAAGCCGAAGAGTGGATGTGAGTGTGTTGACAGTTGTAATGTAACATTGGCTGACCTATACCCCGGAACTTATCGTCTCGCCGTTTCGCGGTCGCAGAGGGGAGTGACCTCAGACATATGTTCATTTGGAGTCGAGTGATTCGAAAATAGACAAGGAGATCGGATCAGAAAAGTATTTTTGAAATTGTCAGATTCTGGGTAAAAACATAAAGTAGTTTAATGAGTTTTCTTCTGCGGTTTTCGTTGGTTGTTTTGACTATTTCATTCGGTGTGAATTGTTTTTCTGGGGACGGGGATGCTCGTGTCAAAAAAATTAGAAATTATAATAGCGGCCTGGGATTTTCGTTTGAATATTCTGAAGACCTCTATGGTGATCTGAACTGCGTTGAATGCACTGAGACCGAAAAAGATGGCAGCCCCATCGTAAATCTGAATGCGAAAGCAAATCCCTCGGGCTATGTGGAAATCGTTTATGGTGGTTCGGTTTCAACTGTAACGACCAAAGAGTATCTGGATGATCGCAAAAAATATGACTACGAAATCTTTCACCTGGAACGTCTTCAGGGGCATTTGGTTTTCGACGTGTTCTTGCAGGCTCTTCCCGATGCTCATCCTAATTTTGACAACAATAGTTCAAACTTTACCTGGAAGGCTCGTGGGTTTTGTAACGGGCACATGTTGATTGTCACTTTTGATTACTATCCAAAACCAGACAAAGCGAAACGCGCGGAGATCAAAAAAACCGGAGTGCCACCGCAGCATTTCTACGATTTCCTGCGCTCCGTCCGTTGTGAAAGCTGGAGCGATGTCCCTGTTGAAAAAACCTTTAAATCTCCCACGGGAGCTGTGGAAGTCGTCGTTAAAGCGGAAAAGAAAATCACCGGTGGCAATGAGTTTCATGTTTTATATTCGTACGTCTTCAAACGTAACGGTCATGTCTCAACTTTGCAATTCCAGGACACCGTCGCGGGCATTCCCTATTTTGAACGGGCCTTTAAATTATTAAAGTGGTCACCCGATGATAAGTTCGTGCAGCTGCTCGGAGAAGTGAGATCCCTCGCGCCGGGATCAAAATGGTCGACAGCCACCACCAGCCGCGGAGAGCTTTCGTGGTTAGACAACAGATACGCGCTTCAGAATCAGCAAGAAGACTGCGGTCGAGGCTTCTTGCTGTTCGATGCGGTAAAAGGCAAAGAGCTTCAACTGGAACCAAAAGCTCCCAATGTTTCTTTTTCTTTCATCGGAAAACCCGAGCGTAAGAAAGTTCAGGTGCTGTCGACAACGGGAATCTGTTCTGGTGCGCGAGTTGTAGAAAATTGTTTCGAATTGGATTTTAAAAAACCGATGCTGAAAAAAATCAGATGTCCGAATGGGGCAAAAAATAAAGGCCCATCCTAGGCCCTTGAACTTCAGGTTAACTTGATCTGAGGTACGAGGGCACTTGTCTTTTAGCTGTCACAGAAAGAGGTTAGGAAACCCCGAAAAACGGGGAACTAGTTGCGCTTCTTGCGAGCCTGAGCGCGATGTTCTTCATGCCAGGATTTTCTTTGAGTGTGGTGATGCTCTTTGGCTTTTTCTGATTTTGGCAGATTCTGCAAAGATGCTTTCAATTGTGAATGCAATGGCATCAAACTTACGCCAGACAACAAAAGATTTCGGTACTGTTTTGTGAAACTGTCGGGTTCTGGATTTTCTTCAAACAACAGGCGTTCAATTTCCGCACGTGCCGTTTCACCGTGTTCTTCAGAAATCATCTCAAGCTCTGTCATGATATCGATGTCAGCCATCAAGGATGTCAGCTCACGCAACCATTTATAACGTTCCGCCGTTAACAGAACATTGAACCATTCATTGGGTTGCGCTTCATAACCCACTTCGCTATCGAATTGCTCTTTCAAGGAATTCAAAACTTCTTTTTGCAAAGCCCAAAGAGCTTGGCGAACTAACATGGCATGGGAGTGGTGTGATGATTTGGTCATGCGTTCACCCTACCGTATTGCACGGGCCATGTCACATCGACGCCTAGCTTTTTGGCAGCGTGTAACGGCCAATAAGGGTCACGGAGCATCTCCCGGGCCATTAAAATCAAGTCAGCCTTTCCGGATTGCAGAATTTCTTCGGCATTGTGAGGATCTGTAATCATTCCGACGGCTCCCGTGGCGATGTTGGCTCCTTTACGAACTCCTTCAGCAAACGGAACCTGGTAACCCGGGCCCACAGGGATCTTGGCTTTCGGGACACTTCCACCGGTTGAGCAATCGATCAGATCCACGCCTATTTTTTTAAGTTCTTTTGCAAAGGAGATACTTTGTTCAAGATCCCAGCCGTTTTCCACCCAGTCTGTCGCGGAAATTCTAACGAACAAAGGAAGCTCTGCGGGCCAAATCTTACGAACCGCTGCTGCGACTTCCAAAGGAAAACGCATGCGATTTTCCAAACTTCCTCCGTATTCATCGCTGCGATGATTGGAAAGGGGAGATAAAAATTCATGCATCAAATAACCATGGGCCATGTGAAGTTCGATCAATTGAAATCCCGCCTGCATCGCAAGCTTTGCCGAATGAACAAAGTCCTGAACCAATTGCCCAATTTCTGGGACGGTCAAGGCATGGGGAGTATGCCAGCCCTCCGTGAACGGCAGGGGGCTGGGACCAACAGTAGTCCACGCACCTTGTTCCGGAGTCAGGGGTTTGCCGCCTTTCCAGGCAATATCAGTGGAAGATTTTCGGCCCGCATGGGCCAGTTGTATTCCCGCCACAGTGCCTTGGCTTTTCATAAACTGAACAATGGGTTTGAACTTTTCAAGCTGTTCTTGATTCCAAAGCCCCAGACAGCCGGGAGAGATACGTCCATCGGGACGGACTCCCGTTGCCTCCACGATAACCAGACCCGCTCCGCCGACGGCCCGGGCGCCCAGGTGAACCATATGCCAGTCGTTGGGCACACCGTTTACGGCGGAGTACATGCACATCGGCGAAACTGCGATGCGATTTTTAAGTTCGATTGAACGAAATTTAAGCGGGCTAAAGAGTCGAGATTGATTCATTTCTTACCTCGGTTTTGCAGCATCCCTTTTTTTCCAAAATCAGACAATAGACTTGGCAAAACGAAACCTGTCACCTAAACGCTATTGGACTTGGCGACAGTCTTTTTTCAGTGCTAACATTAACAATTGTTACCCCACAATGGGCTCTGGAGGAAGAATGAAATTAGGGAAGAATGTATTTACAGTTTTAGCTGCTGCTTTAATGGTTTTAACACTTTCAATGCCATTCGCTGCTGAAGCGAAAAAGAAAAGCGGCAAAAAAGCTAAAACAAGCCACTCACAAGTTTCTAAAAAGAAAAAAGGTGGCAAACACGCTAAGAAGGCGAAAAAGAAAAAGTCTGATTCTGCTGATATGTCAGCTCAGGCTCCTTCTGCTCCGGCACCAGCTGCAGGCGATGCAGTGGGTGTAGTTGAACCGCCACCACTTTAGTATTTAACAACTCAAGGTCCTCGCACAAGGGGACCTTGAACTTTAAAGAGTGAACGTTTTGAAAGCAGTCCTGATTAAACTTAGAAAAGTTCTTTTTAAAGCTGTTCTGCTTTTCGCTGTAACCAGTATTGGTTTTGTTCTCTTATACCGTTTTGTTCCTGTTTATGTGACACCGCTGATGGTGATCCGTTCCGCTCAATCCATTTTTTCCGATAAATTTGTTGGCATTAATCATGACTGGGTTCCTTTGGAGCAAATTTCACCGGCTATGCAAAAAGCCGTATTGAAAGCCGAAGACTATCGCTTCTTTGATCACAATGGTTTTGATTTCGATGCGATCGAAAAAGCCATCAAGTATAACAAGACCCATAAGCGCAGTCGTGGTGCGAGTACGATTTCACAGCAAACTGCCAAGAATGTTTTCCTGTGGCCGACACGCGATTGGTTCCGTAAAGGATTGGAAGCTTACTTTACAGTCTTGATCGAGTTCACGTGGCCCAAAGAGCGCATCATGGAAGTTTATCTGAACGTGATCGAGATGGGTCCTGGCGTTTATGGTGTGGAAGCCGCTTCACAAAAATACTTTAAAAGAAGTGCAAAAAATATTTCCGCAACTCAGGCGAGTTTAATTGCGGCTGTATTGCCGAACCCACGCCGCTTTCGCATTGATCGTCCTTCAAACTACGTCGTCCGCCGACAACAACGCATCCTTTATCGTGTGAGTCCGCCTTTTCCTCGTGAAGAACGCGCATCGTTTTTGGATTTTCTGGATTTGAAATTCGAATCCGATGAAGCCACTGACTAACAATTCAGTAATTCACTCGTTGCGTAAATTCATTTCTAATACTTAATCTGTGCGAATTTTCCTTAACATACATTTTTGTTTACATCGATTTTCTCGAATGAAAAGCCTCAAATTCTGTTCTCATGTATGACCTCAGGGAGCAATCACAGCGTGTTCGGCGAGTGTTCATTACAAAAATATTTATATCCAATTCAATTAGCTCAGGGATACGAATTTATTCCAACACATAACTGCATCCCTAAGAGGGCCTAGCACGTTGATACTCACGTCTTAGGGGTGCGCACCATTTTGGAGAATTGAATATGAACGTTAAACGCGTACTAATCGTGTTGGCATCGCTATTTCTTAGCTACGCCTCTCAGGCCAATGAGTTTGATGAAGGATCCGGTGAGTTCGACGCTCCTGCAAGACCAGGATACAGCGAAGCGGATATTCAGAAGAAAATTGAAAATGAGATGGCCATCGCTTGTTCTGGAAATCTGTGCAAGGTCGTAGGCCAAGACAATCAGGGTTCTGGTTGGACTGTTCAGTTTCAGGTGGGATACGGCAACAACAATAACAACGGCAACGGCGATACGATCTATATCGGCGGAAACAATAACAATGGCAATAACGATGCGTATGCCAGCGTGACCGTGACCTACAGAAACTTCAAATGTCATTCGAACCTATTGGTCACACCGGCGGTGTACCGATTTGTGAATACCTACCTTTACAACATGGTGAACTCGGATGGTTCTGTGAAGAGAAACTTCTCTCCGGCAGATCAGACAGTGATTTTGTTCTATACGACAATGTTGAACAAGGTCAGCGCGTGCGGCATGGGCGGCGTGGTTAATTAGGAGCTTTTATGCGTATCATCGGATCTATTCGTGCATTGGTTGTATTGATGTCTGTCCTGAGCACCCACGGTGTTCAGGCGCAAGCGGCGGCTGCGACGACATCGGTGCCGAATCTTCAATTGAATAATTTAAGAATCGCGAACAGAGCACAATGCGCGGTGGATTCCGAGTTACCAACAGATACGGCCTTTATCGTGGTCGATGGATATAACGCCGGGAAACTTTCATACTCCCTAGCTAAAAATGTCGGAGCTGATGTTACCCAAATGAGTACGGCAGGCATGCAGGATTTCCGCATTGCCGTTTCTTTGTTGACGAAAACCATTGCAAACAAACTTTTTACCGGTGCTTTACCAATGCTCCCGTTAAATTTAAAAACTTCCAAGCTTACTAAGTACAATGCACTGGCTGCAAAGTGCGAAAAGAAAACCTATTGTCCAGAGCTGAACACTTATCTTGCAAAAATTTGGGATAATTCCGAGGGAGCAGGTGTTCCTTGGACCCAAATTGATAACTTTAGTGGCAGTCAGTTTTTGAAAGCAAAGAAAGCCGACAGGATCGGTTGCTATTATATTAAAAAATTCTCGGGGCTTCAGGGGAATCTGCACACCACCGAGTTGGATGCAGCTTCTTTGCAGGATATGGCCCAATCCTATTTAAAATCGGATAAAAACATGACGGTTTGCGAAGACCGGGATGCCACTCTTGATTCCCGCAATGCCATGATTCAGTTGAATCTTAAACTTGATGGCGCGGGCGATTTTAATTCCTATGGTTTTGATTTTTGGAACAGTTTAAAAATCTATCTGTCCTTCGCATGGAGATATTCCAATCTGCCAGCACAGGTCAGCCCTCATATGGGGGAGCTGTTTAAGTCTATCGCTCTAGAAGAATCCATCATGTTGGTGCCCAATGGATGTAAGAGTATCGAAAAGCCTTCTTGTGATGCCGAAACTCTGTCATTGAATTCAATTCGTGAACTCGCAAAGCCAGGGCAAAATCCTGCAGATTCTTTTAAAGAAAATCCAGATGGTCCTGAAAAGGGAACCATTAATAATGGAGCCCGCTCTGTGAATGATGACTTCCTGGGAACTCGTGGTTATCAGGAGGCTTCGGACTGGGTTGAAAATTTCCGCAAAAATTACGTGCAAAATCGTGGCTCGATGAAAAATCGCCTGCAAAGCGCTATCCAAACCCTAAATGTTATTTCAGGAGCGATGACGGCGGAGGAATTGAATCAATTCGTCATGCCCATGGCCTTTGCAGGTACCTACACAGCCGCTCATCGTGATGAGCTCTATTATATGTGTACCGAGGCTCGCTTGGCGGGAGATAAGCGCCTGGATTTCATGCGCACCGGGATTGATCGCGTTAAGCAATTGTCCGTGATGCAAAGGGCTTTCGAGGGTTCTGCCAAGTCATTGGATCAGATGTCTCAATACTTTGATTCGGCGGCCGTCGGTATGATCAGTTTTTGTGACACTCTGGAAAAGCAAAATATCTGGAATGTGGATGGTTATACGGTGAATAAAGCGGGATTTTCCCGTTGGGCCAAAGAAATTCTAAATATTCCACGTGATAAAGACACCCTGACAACAGAATTTCAACCGATGTCTTTCGGAGCTCCTTTATTGGTATGGGATAAAACCAAACCCTTGAATGCTTCGAACGTGATCTGTCAGACAGGAATGGACTGTGCACGCAAACTGACTAAAGCCATGGTGGATCTTTACGCGGTTTCAAAATACGCAGACGCATTTTTACCGGTGTCTTCGACCGTCGCATCTCCAGATATCTTTAACCCTTATGCAGATCTTAAAGCCTGCAAAATCTATGATCCTTGGTTCCAAACACGTCGTGCGAACAAACGTCTGTTTGCAGATTTAACTAGCACGGTGTTGTTCGGTTGGAACGCTTTGCCCCTTTATATTGATGTGGATTTCACAGCTCCTAAGGTGACGAGCCTTCAGCAGTTGATTGAGAATGGAACCGTCAAATTTGATCCTGCGATTCAAAAATCCAAAATGCAGTATTCCATGTTGGCAGATTTTGGTCCTTTGGTCGGTGCACCTTGCGCGGTTTCTATCGCACCGAATAGTGCTAAAGCCTTTAACTTTTATGCTTTCAATGGAATCACTTTGAATTATTGCAAATCTCGTTCAGATGGGACAGCGATTGGTGGCGAGAACGCTACCGTGGATAACAAAGAACCGAAGTCGCGCTCTTATTGTGGTGGGTGCTCAATCAACTTCGTCGGGGTGACTTCGGGCGCTGCGATGGCGACGGCAAATGCTTTGCCGATCAATCCCATCAAGTTGGGTATTTATTTCTTCCGCTCTATCCAGCGCTTTGTGGATGCTAAAAAAGACAAAGTGAACATTCCGATGTCTTCTGATGTGAATCTGCAAAAAGTTGCAGAGACTTATCAAAAATACGGCGGATATATCCCTGAGCACTGTGTGGAGCAGTTGGGTGCAGGTGTCGGCTGTTACCAAAATATCTGTATGGCAAAGGCGGTGGATGCCTTTGAGAAGTACACCGGCAAAAAAGTGATTGAGGCGAATACAGCAAACTCGGGTCCGACAAGTTCTTCCATCACCAAAACCATCTCCATTAAATCGGCTCTTTGTGATGGCGAAGTTCAAATGAAGTTCAATTGCACAGATGACGGCAAAAAGTTTTCTACCTTTGACCGTTTTGGCGGGCTGTATGGCCGTACCAAAGAGTGTCGTGATGCCATTGGGCAGAATTTCTGGGGGCACTGATGAAAGCTATCGTATTGGGACTTTTATTGGTTGTGAGTTCATTGAATGCGTGGGCAATAAAAATTGAGTCTGAATTCATTCAGACTATCACGGGTCAATATGTAAAGACGACGAAAGTCACTTGTGACGAAGCTTCGGCAAATCACTGCACCCAGATCTGTAACAACCCGATCCTGTGCCAGCGGCGCGAATCCTATTGCCGTAATTGTGCTGGAACTTCGTCACCGTTGTTGCGCCAACTTTTTACCGAACTATCGCATCTATACACAGTGAAGTCTCAACTTACAGAACTTTCCCCCTTGGTGAAATTTCTGGCTGAAGACGACTATGTCCTTTTGGATTTAAACAGCGTGTTCAATTACTACACTCCGGTGGGCGGGGAGCCGTTTTTAAATGAACTCCGCAACTTCTGTGGAGATCGCGCAGATTCCGCTTTATTGGCGGTGCGATTGGATGAGGTTCATCAGCCGGCATCTTTGAATTTCATTTTATGTCCTGATGGGTTGGGGCAAACCGCAGCGTTTGAAGTGGCGCCGCGAACACCGGGAATTCAACAGCAACTGAAAACAGAAATATTTTTTAATTTAAACTGAGTATTTCAGTTTATTACAACAACTCCCTTAAACGGGAAAAGGAGAACAACATGAAGCGTTTTGTAAGAGGTTTGGCTACAGCAGCCGTGACCTTCATGGCGATGCAAGCGAACGCCGTGCAAGTTACTTATACATTCAGAGTGAACAGCTCTGGTCCAAGCATTTATCCGTGTAATGCGGGTCTATTGACTGAGAATCCATATAAAGGTGACAAAGCGATTTGTTATACTGCGGATACTCATGAAGTCTGTAGCCCTGATTGCGTGGGTGTAGACTGCCAAGGCAACAACAATGGCAAACCCGGTCCAAACCTGCCAGGTGATGACGACGGACATCCAGGCAACCCACATCCGCATTCAGCGGCATTGGATTTGTTCAGCGGCGATCATCACCAACCGCCAAGTCATCAACCACCAAGAAAAAATGCCTGCGAATGTACAACAGAGTACGGTCGTAAAAATGGTAACTACCTTCATGCGACTTACACTCCATGGGGCGAGAACAACGATCCGCACAAAGACGTGATCTCTGGTCAAGGCGGTCAATTTGCTAAACTATTCAATGACGAAGTAACGCCATACAAAAACGTATTGCAAACTTTGGCATTCAACCTAGGCAGCGAACTGTACACTGCGAAATACTTCGTAGATATCTGCTACCGTGGTTCACAAATTGACTACGGCACAATCAACACAGCATGGAATATTTTGGCTGAAACTGCAGTCACTGACTTCGGCTTTGTACCAGGTGGTCAAGGTTACAGCAAATTGGCCGATCTTGAAATGAAAGCTTACGTGATCTGTACTAACCAAAATAAGACTTGTGAACATGGCAACTGCAACGAATACGATACAGCTATCGACGGTGCGCAAGTGGCTCAATTCAACAACTCTTTCTTGGACTACTTGGGTCAAGGGAAATTCAATTACTCTGACAAATCTAATTGGGTACCAGCAAAAGGTTCATTCACACAGTTGATCGACAACAAGTATGAAGATCTTGGTAACCACGCAGCAGCTAAATTCTGCAAAATCCGCTACGTATACTCCGAAACAAATGGTTTGGATAAAAACAAAGCGAAACACAGAAAATGGCAAAAACACGGCGCAAATATTTGCACTCACACGAAAGTGGAAATGGCATCTATGGGCGAGTGCACAAACTGCGGCGGCGGTCATAAGCACTAGTTCAATGATTTAAATGCTCTGATAATTTCAGAGTGTCGAGAAGGAGAGACATTATGTCTAAAGTTAATTTGAATGCACATTCCGTTCTTAGAGGCGGCAGGCTCTGGTCTCTTCTTCTTGGTTCGTTATTAACCGCAAACGCATCTTTGGTTTCAGCAGCTTGTGTGGTTGATAACGACGAAAGAATCGAACTAAATATTTCCCCCGAGACTCAGTCTTGGGGGGATTATAATGGAAATCGTCTGATTACGGCTTCCCGCGTTTATAAATGCGAACAGGATGCGGGCCGCTACTTAATGCTTTCCATGGGAGCCACACAGTGGAGTGACTCCACAGACGTTAAAGACACCTATATGTTTGATACGTATCAGCCCCCGAACTGTTCCATCAATAATTCAAAATCTTTTGCCGCTTACACACCGGAGCGTACAAAAGCTAATTTCAGTCGCCAGTACAAATTTATCAGAAGCTGTTTTGATTTGCGTGTCGTAGATGTGGGCGGAGCCCAAATCATCGCCAAAGAAGAACAGGACTACTGTAAAATCGAAAGAACCTCCGACGGCGCTGTTATCCTTCACGGTGATATGTGTTTCTTGAAAATTCGCGCGCAAAGTCACTTTGCGGTTCAGCCGATCCTTAAAGACAAATGTGCAGATCCCGAATATTTACGTTCCATCGGCGTTCAGGCTCAGGATATTTATGCCAATATCAACATCCTGACGACTGGAGATGATTCAGGTTACAGTGAAGATGTCGATAACATCGGCAGCCGTGCCATGCATATCAGCATCACTCCCAATTCTAAACTTTTAAAACTGTCTGAAAATTACGGCACCAGCGTTCCAAGATTTACGACGAGCTATAATATCAATGCGGATTGGGGAGACCTTAAAATCCACACTGATTTTGAGAATAAAACAGAAATTGGACTTTCGTTCTTTGTATCCAATATGGTGAATGAAAAATGCCAGGGCGGAGACTGTTCCAGTTCCTCGAATTTCACTCAACCTTTTGTGGGGCAGGTGGAATTATTTAAACTCTCTAATGGACGTCCTCCTAAGCTGATCGAAGAGTGGTGGGATGGTGGGCTTGTACCACCGAACTGGCAGGGATTCGTCAAAGGCATTCAATACCGTGTTCCCGATAGAGTTGTCGAGGTTGGCGGGCGTTATCGCATGGTTGCGACATTCCAGGATCCGACAGATGACTATGCGATTTTCTTAAATGGTCTAAGACAATTGCTCTTGAAAATGTACGACGTTGAGGGCGCTACTGTGGGAATCGATACTCTGCCAGCTTTATCGACGCTATCAACTTTGGGAGCTATTCCGGGAATTAATGGCACTCGAGTTTTGAATCAAAACAATCAGAGCGTGGATCTGTCAGAGACTCTTAAAGGTCTTGAAGAGATCATCGCTTCAACGGTGTGGCCGCCTTATTACGAGTTTATTTGTGATAATGATAAATGCACAAAGTTCGCAAAACGTAAATTTCATCAGCGACTGATTTTGGAATTCACCGTCGGAAAGCCAGACATCGGAGACGATGAAGTGAAAATCCAGGACGTGCGTATGCAGAAAACTTCTCCGGTATTTGATAGCTATCCTATGCAGAAATCGGAATTTATCAAACTGCAGTGTGGAGGCTAGGAGATGAAACAAGCTCTGCTGCTTTGGATTTTCATTCTGGGAAGCGTTGCTGCACGGGCTGATGTTGCAATCCAAACCGCGGTCGACAATACCACGGCCGAGGAGCTTTACCTTTGTAACGCCAGCCTTCGTCATCCGACTTTGCAGGTTGAACAGGAATGTTTGAATTTATCAACCGGGGAAGTTTGTTCCCCGCTGGATAGCGATCCCAAAAAAGGTGCTTGTGTTTGTCGTGCTAAAACCAATTACGGAGATCAGATCATCGCTTGGAATAAAGACGAAGATTATGCCGTGGTGATTGGATCCAACGATTGGATGAGTCTGTTTTCCGCCCAAGACTCCTTTGCCAACAAACTGGCACGTTTAGATATTTCTTTAGGAAGTGAAAACCTGGGGGCCGAGTACTCGGTACGTTTTTGTTACTTGGGACCCCAGGAAGTTTTGCAAAGACAAGGAACCACCACTACGGATTTGACGGAAGGAAAGTACTTCGTCGACGTTTCTTTGGCAGGTTCGAACTACAATCAGGCGCTCGATACAGTCGGTTTTTCCTATCAGTGCGATTACCGCTACCGTGGAAATCAGTCGGGACCCCGCAAGAAAAATGAACAGGGACCCTCCAAGGGAGTAGTTGAGAACGACGACAGTGTCAGCTACACGATCTTTGGGAACTCACCTGGATCTCGCCCAGGTTCTGTAAACTTCTTGCAAAGAGCTTTGTCATTGAATTCTTCGGCTTCACAAGTTCCGCGTTTTTGCGTGTTTGAGTTTAAGTTCAAGGAACTATCGGGCAAAAATCTGGGGCGGAACACAAATGCCAGTCAGGTGAATTTCTCAGGGAAACTCCGTATCTGCAAACAAGGATCGTGTCCGTCGGGCTTTTAGGTACGGTTCGCTCCGGGACGTAAGGCGTTGTTCCCATCTATTCCTTGACCCGGTTCTTTGTGGGTACAATGATTTGGTCATGAAGATGACTGAAGATATTTATGAAATGCTGGTGGCATCGCCTGAAGAGGCGAATAAGATGGCCATGCTGCTATTGCAGTCAGCTCATTCTCAAGAGGAAAAGGATTCCATCAACTGGGCCCGCGCTTTTGCGCTGGTGGAGATGAAAGAGTTTTCTGACGCTCTTGAGATCTGGCAGGAGATCTTTGATCGAACACATGATCACAAAGCCTTGCACCAAATTGGTTATGTTCACAGATCTGCTGGCAATTTGCCGATGGCGGCCAATGTTTTCAATCAGGAATATGCATTGATTGCGCAAACCGATAAGCAGTCACTCGCGGTAAATCTTTATGAGCAGACTTACTGTCACATCCTTTTAGGGTACCAACGCAAAGCCCTTGAGATGTTCGCTCTGTATGAGAATTTGAAAATGGGTGAGTTTGATCTTATTGAGCGCGGCTGTTTTTTCCGTTTGAAAGGCGATCTTTTTAAATCCACTGATAAAAATGTCGCAAAAGAAGCCTACGAACAAAGTGTACAGTTCTTCACGCAAGCTAAAGACGAAGAAGCGGCAAATGAAGTTTTGCAAAGACTGTCGAGTTTAAATTAGGTTTCGGAGCAAACTTTGTGAAGAAATGGGTTCGAGCTATTTCTTGTTATCGTGCTTTCTTTCAAGATACGTAAAAAAAATCCCGCCTTGTGAGCGGGATTCTTCTAAAATCTAATTTTAAATTTTAAAATTACTTACCTTGAGCTTTAGCCGCCATGTCGATCATGATTTTATCGCAGGCTTCCAGGTCAGCTTCTGTGATCTCGTATACTTCTTTGCCTTCAAGATATTTCAAAAGCGCTTCCATAACATCTTTAGGAAGGAAAGAAAGCACGTTGCCAGATTGGTACTCACGTTCTTTTTCGTCGTAAAGACCCAAGAACGTTTCGTCGCGGAACCAGCTTTGTTTGTTGGCTTTTTGGATTGTTGCCAATTCGTCGTCAGATGGATCACGCTGCAAGAACTCAAAGAAGAAACCTGATGGTTTCGCCCCTGGCAAGTACCACTCACCAGAGAATACTTGGATCAAGTTTTCGTGATCGTCTTTCAAGATCGGAGTCACGAACTGAACCCCACGCTCTACCATGTGTTTGTGGAAAGCGATCAAATCCGGAGTGCGCAAAGCCACGTGCTGAAGGTGGGCCGTGTTTTCATGGCCATCCAACATTTGACGAACGTGAGATGGTTGATCTTTCGGCTCAGAAGGTTGAACCAATGCAAAGATCGTGTTCAACGGATCACCAGCTTTAGGTTCCCAGGCACCCACGCGAGTTGCGTAAGTCATAGAAACGTCTTTAGCGCCGTCTTTACCTTTGCGTTTTTTTTCATACAAAAGGTCGTCAGGAGTTGTGCCGAAGATGTTGCGGAAAACAACGTAAGAAAGTTTGTAAAGATTTGGATGGAACAACATCGTCATGTGATCCACAGCAAAGTTCATAAATGCTGGTTTTTGCTTCATAGTTTCTCCTGAATTTATGCACCGATACTAAAAATCCTTACACCCGGGGTCAAGGGGAGAAGTGTGGAAATAAAATGCGGCTTTGCGTCTCCACCTGCGCTCTAGGTGTGAGAGCAATTAAAAGCGCCCCGGGGAGGGGGATTCCCCTGGGGCAACGTGTAATCAGGAAATATAACGAAGGCCCGTTTCTTGACGGTATTTCAGTTTATTGTGACCCGCACATAACCATTGAAGGTTCTGAATATCGTCACTGCCACCAGCCCAGCGGCTCTGTTTGTGATCAAGTTGAAGTTTCCAGGTGCTGTGGCAGCGGCGTCCTGTCTTATGATCAACGTACTGGCAACATGGTTTGGTATCATCCACCGCCACGGTGGCGGTGCTGCCACTTGTTTTTGTGGATTTCTGTTTGATAATTTTGTCAGCCAAATATTCCAAGAACTGTCCAATTTCTTGATTTGGTACCGCGTGCGATAAGAGTGCCTGCGCCTTTTTTATCTTTGCGTGTGTTCCTTTCGATAATGTTAATTCAATTCGAACACTCTCATCCGCTTGGACAGAATGAGAAGAAGTCTGCAGAACTGGTAAGTCAAAGAATGCCGCAATTTGCTGCTGCGATTGAAAGTGATTTTTGTGCAAAGAGTTTCAAGAAGCTGTGACTTCTCTTTCGCGGTTACTGTTCTGTCTTGGGATTTTGAAATGACGCGTGATGCTTTTTGAATTAGTGAAATTTGATTCAATTTAATTTCACCAGTTTGAATTTTGTCAGCCACGTGAGGAATTTCACGCATCAAGCGTGCTGCGTCGATTCTTCTTTGGGCACTACCTTCAGAGTAACCCACGCCATTGACCAGATAATCAAACAGACTGGGGAAACCCAGTTCCAGAAAAGTACGACGACTGTCAATCTCCTGAATTGTTAGCAAGATCTCATGCAACAGCTCACGCTCCTTTTGCGCCAGAGTTTTAATTCTCTGATCCAGCTCCAGTTTATTTAACGTTTTCAGATTCATACGATTCTCCTCAAGTTGAAAGCAAAATAACACATGTTTTCGAAGTGACTTCTTCACGCACGGGCTAACACTCCGCGAATTCTTTTTGTAATAGCTTTATAGGCTCTACAGGTGCTTCATTTTCAAATTTCCTTTTTATTTCAAAAATTAGGGCGATCGTTCGTTGTCGCTAATTCATGAGCGCAAGATTTTACGTCAAATATTTTTTCTTAATATTTTGTATTTTTAATCATTGGAAAATTTAAAGGATTAAATGAATGACGAGAGTGAAAAGTCTGATTTGGGATTTGGGATTAGTTAGAGAAGAAGAAAAGAAGAGGGGAAGAGAAAAGAAATGAAGAGGGGAAGAGGGGAAGAGGGGAAGAGAAGAAGAGAAGAAGAGAAGAAGATAAGAAGGGAAGAGAAGAGAAGGCATGGGGAATAGGAACAAGATGTGAATATCCGCAACCTTGAAAAGTAGCAATTGTTACCGCCATCGTGGCGGTGGTAGAGCGACGAGAAGTGGAAGGAAGGAAGGAAGGAAGGAAGGAAGGAAGGAAGGAAGGAAGGAAGGAGAAGGAGAAGGAGAAGGAGAAGGAGAAGATAGTAGGGATCAAACGCGAGCAGACAAGAAAAATTGTAGAGGCCAATTCTTCACAATGAAAAATAACCATTACCGCCACCGTGGCGGTAGTCGGATCATCATGTAAAAGGCAAAATCCATGAGGGTGCAAACTGAGTCAGGCTTTCAGCGAATGAAAGATATAAAGTTGAACAAAAGGAACTTGAAGCCTATCGAACGCCCATCCGCGAACGCATCAATGCGATCGGCGAGTTTTTTTCTTTAAGCCGTGGGAGGCCAAGTACTCGTCCGTTTTCGCTTCGACTTCTTCGATGCCGCCGGGTGTATTCTTAAACGAAGAACCCAGTTCTCCACGCGGGCTGTCTTCAGAGCTGCGATCGGGGATTCCGCGCAACGAAGAATCCAGAGCATCCGCTGCGAGATTCATCTGTTCGAGCACATCAATTTCTCCGCGCATAAAATCGGAGGGAAGATCTTCCAGTGTATCGAAAGTACGGTCGGTGTTTTTCATGGCTTTTTTAAGATCTTTAACTTCCACTTTGGAAGTTTGATCTTTATCGACCAGAATTTCGTTTTCGTCGGTGTGATTGTTTGTCGCTTCACCTGGGTGAAGACCAGAAAATGAGGGGTTCGCATTGGGAGTAGCCATGATGACCTCCTGAAATGTTGCTACGCCCTCATTATAGTACAATGAGTGAAGTTCTAAATTTGTTTAACAGCAAGGCGAAAGAGCTAAACGTCCTTGGCCATGTGAGTGGCTTCAAGATTTGCATCCCAATCCACAGTCAGCCCGATCAAAGGCCGTTCCTGCATAACGGTACTGCCTTTAAGGACATCAGAGAAATAAACGGCTTCTTCCTGGATGATAGTAATCAGCTGGCTGTAATAGAGCGGAGCCAGCTCGTGTCCACATTCCGAGCAGACGAACAATCCTTGGTCATGTTTACCGTGAACAGTGTCGCAGTGGTGGCAGCGGCGAAAGTGTCTATTGTTTTCCATATACGTTCCTCATTAGTAGTAAGTCTAGGATAGGTCGCATTAACTAGACCCACAAGACGTCGTCTCAATAAAACCGTTAATCTTTTAAACAAGTGTTCCAGTTATGAGAATCCAAACACTTAGCTTGGGGTCTAGATCACCCTTGAGACACTTCACTTCCCGGATTGATACACCGATTAGAAATACATGAAATCTGTGTCTTTATTTAAAACCCTCGTCTCCCGTTTTGGGGTGGAGCTCTGCCTGCTGGTGCTGGTAGTGGTGGGTTATTCTATGTTTCAAGAACACCATTCGTTGCAGAAAGCTTTGCTGCCAACGGAGTCGGTGAATTCTTTGCAGAACATAGCCGGAATTTTAAATGATGTAGATCGGGCCAAGAAAGAATATTTCCAGGACAGTACTCCCGAAAAACTTTCAGCCTTTAATCTTCAAGTAAATAAAATCAATGAGGAATTAACGAAGCTTTATAAATCCGTGAATGGTCGCTATGAACTGCAAATGCAGGTCTATCAGCTGAATCAGAATCTGCACAAACAGTTTGAAACTGCGACGATGGAAATCAAACAAAACCACACGGCCCGAAAGCCTTCCAACACCGAAGACTTTAATCAGCAAAAAGTTTTAGAGATGTTGCAATCCCATCGCAAAGCCCAACAGGACTTCGTGCAGATTGGCGAATACAACTTTTTAAGAAGTGAATTGCTGTTTGCGATCATGGGAATGTTTGGTTTGGTCATTATGCTAAGCCGCTACTGGCAGTACAACGATCTGCGTGAACAGCGTGAGATCGCGACTAGCCTGCAAACGCGCTCACTGCTGCTAGATACCATCCTGGGGAGTATGAGTGAGGGCATGATCGTGGTGAACAGCCAAGGTCACTTTACCCAGTACAACGCTGCTGCACAAAGGATCGTCGGAACCAAAGTCAAAGAAGTCGGAACTGAAACCGGTGCCCGTGAGTTGGGTTTCCACGACGAAAATCAAAAACTCCTTTCCGCCAAAGAGCTGCCATTTCATCGAGCGCTTTATGGCGTGGAGGTCGATGAGCTTGAGCTCTTCGTACAAAATGCCACTCATCCCGAGGGCACATTTATTCTGTTAAGCAGTCGCTCGATCAAAGATATCGATGGCGGTATTTCAGGAGCTCTGGTGGTCTTCCGCGATATCAGTCGCAGAAAACAGGTTGAGCTGGAATATGCGAAAGCCCGCGAGCTGGCAGTAGAAGCCTCTCTCAAGAAATCAGACTTCCTCGCAGCCATGAGCCACGAGATCCGCACGCCGATGAATGGTGTGATCGGGATGAGTACGCTTCTTGCGGATACTCCACTGCAACCAGAGCAAAAAGAATACGTGGGAACCATCAAACGTTCTGCGGAATCTTTATTGATGCTTATTAATGATATTTTGGATTATTCAAAAATCGAGGCGGGCAAGATCAGTTTGGATCCACAGCCGTTTGATTTAAGTTTCCTGACTCGTGATGTGGTCGAGATGTTCCGTCCGACTGTGAACGAGAAAAATCTTGAGATGGAATTTAATATCTCCCAACGTGCACATATGTATTTCCGAGGAGACCAGGGACGTATTCGTCAGATCCTGGTGAACCTGATGGGAAATGCAGTGAAGTTCACCAGCCAGGGCACGGTCGGGTTGGATGTCTCGGTGCTGGATTCCGCTACGGGTCCATCGCTTTTAAAATTCCAGATTCGCGATACGGGATTGGGGTTGCGTGAAGATGAACGCAAAGCCCTTTTCCAAAAATACTTCCAGGCCACGGCCGGGAAAAAATTCGGTGGTACGGGCTTGGGTCTTTCTATTTGTAAGCAGCTTGTGGATCTGATGGGGGGCCAAATGGGCGTGGAAAGTACGTTCGGTCTGGGTTCCACATTCTGGTTCACGTTGCAGCTTCCAGTGTGTAGTGCTGATGAAGTTCCAAAGGCTACGACTGACAACAATTTTACGGCACTTTTCAGTGGTCACATCCTGGTGGCGGAAGACCAAGTGGTCAATCAGCGCGTGGCTCAAAGTTATTTACAAAAGATGGGACTGCAAGTGGACATTGCACCCAACGGTCGGGTAGCGGTCGAGATGGCGCGCTCTGGAAAATACGATTTGATCTTTATGGACTGTCAAATGCCGGTATTAAACGGATTTGATGCCACAAAACGCATTCGCGAGGAAGAGCGCACCCGGAATACGGGACGCCATATTCCTATTGTCGCTCTGACAGCAGAGGGAACTATCGCTGACAAAGCCCCGTACATGAATGCCGGAATGGATGACTATTTATCGAAGCCCATTGAGCTTCCACGCTTGGTGGAAACTTTGCAGAAATACGTTAAAGTCGGGGAGGCCGCAGTGATTGACATGGCCGCTCTTCAAAAACTGCAGAAATACGCAACGAAAGATAACGATCTCGTCGCGGCGTTAGTTGAAGAGTTTGAAAAATCTGCTCCAGAATTGATCCTGGCAATGAGAACACCTGACTTCAGCGAAGCAGCCCATGCTTTGAAGTCGACGGCTGCCACTCTGGGAGCAAAAACCTTGGCAGAACTGTGCCAAAAGCTTGAAGCAGAGACAAATCCGGAGCACATTAACAAGTGGGTCGCGCAAATTGAAACGGAATATGTTCGCAGTTTGCAGGATCTTAAAAATTACATCGGCGACAAAGGGGCTGCCTAAGGAAGGTAATTATGGCCAATATACTTATCGTAGATGATCAAAAAAGTATTCTGATGACTCTTGAAGCATTACTTAGCTCCGACGGACACTCTGTCGTACAAGCCACGAATGCTATCGATGCCGTTCATCATCTGACACAAGAAAAATTCGACTTGGTTATTACCGATGCTATCATGCCGGGTGGCAGCGATGGTTATGCTTTGACACGCACGATTCGCAAACAACCTCAATTGGTTAAGTTGCCCATCATCCTGCTAACAGGTAAGCGTGAAAAAAGCGACGTGGAAAAAGGTTTGGAAGCTGGCGTAAACGACTACATCATCAAACCCATTGATCCCGACATGTTGCTAGCAAAAGTGCGCACCATCGTTTCTGCAGATGCAAATCAAGGTGCTGCCTTCAGTGAGGCCGCCGTATCAATCAAGGCCGAGTGGGAAATCAAAAATGAAATCGTCGGTGTTTCGGAATTAGGATTTACCCTGCACTCGTCAGTGCCGATGCCCATTGGAAAAATCCTAAGAATCAAAAGCACCATCTTTAACGAAATCGGTATCGATCCCGTCGCCATCCGTATCGATTCCTGCGAAGACCTAAACCCCATCGAAAACGCCTGGAAAATCCATGGCCATTTCGTAGGCATAGCAGAAAAAGAACTAACGCCACTGCGCCTCTACATCCGTTCCAAACTAAGCAAAGCCAGCTAAAAGCTGGCCCCCAAAAACTAGTGCGGGGCTGTTGACCTAATATGTCGTCAACAACCCCGGCTTTAAAAATCCAATTTCAAATGTCTAATTTCCAGATACTACTTGCACATTGGAAGTGACTTAACCATAGAGCGGATCGAAGTCAGCTGGTTGTATTTACCACCTGGCTTAAGAACGGACCAATAAACACCGGATTTGATTGCAATCGCACCTTTGTTTTTGATCTGTTTCGCCATGATACCAACACCACAGTGAAGATTGATGTACGGATCCAAAATAGTTTTCTTTGGAGACGTAGAGCTCAAGTTTTTATCTTTTGACCAGTCAAATTTACACCATTTGTTCCACTGAGTGTCTTGGTAAGACAACTGCAATAGACCTTCAGAGTAAACTGGCTTTTTAGTAACGCCATCAGTACCCATTGTTGTTTCATGCATACGAGAAAGTGGGTTGTAACCGCTTTCGTAACGAGCCATTGCTACGAACAATTGAGCCCATACGTTTGCACGTTGATCGTCGTTAAGCTTTGAGTACTTTGGGCAGAAATCTGCCATGTCGCTTGCACCTTTAAGCAAAGAGTTCCACTCGCCTTTAACCAAAGTTTGCAAATACTGAGACCATTGTTTGCGCTCTGGTTTAGAAGAACTTTCCCATGCTAGGGGAGCCATTGTGTAACCTGGAGCCGGCGTTGGTGATGGTGCCGGAGTCGGTTCAACAGGTGTTGGTGACGGAGTCGGAGTTGGCTCTGGATTTGTTGGAGCCGGAAGTCCTGTACCACCTTTATCAAGTACCGCGTAGATCAAAGATCCACCTTTAAGTGCGTTGATAACTTGAGTACGGATGCTCATGTCAACAGCTGGGCAACCCCATGAACGACCTTGGATCACTGATTTTTCCTGAACATAAGAAGCACCATGGATCACGATAGCACGTGAACGGGCGTTCGAGTTAGTTGAAGACAGACCATCCAAGCGAAGGGAAAGACCGTGGCTGCCAGAATAAGTTTCCGCAGTACGATAGAAGCCCAATGAAGACTTATTGGAACCTGAAGAGTTCGAGAACGAAGTCGCGAAACCGTCGTGATTCGGGTCAGAGTTTTTACCGTGAGCTACGTGAATTGGCCAAACTCCACCGGAGTTCAAGTCAACGATATAGAAGCGCGGTGTTTTAGAACTTTGTGAGAAGTTGATGATAGAGATATAGTTTTGATTTTTGAAAGATGATTTATTTTTTTCAAAGTAAATCAAAGCATCAATCAAAGGTTGAGTCGGAACGATGTTGGTAGGGTCAACATGGTCGTACTTCATCAAAATTGTTTCTTTATCGTAAGCAGAGATCGAAAGATCTGGGGAAGCCATGGTTCTCAGCATGGGCTCGACTGCTGGAGTGGTAACTACTTGCTCTTCAGAAGGATCATCTGGAAGAGTCGGTTCAGTTTGGGCGTTTGCATTAGCTGCGATACCCAGGGTTAATAAAGTGGCTGCGAATAAAAGCGTGGCTCTAGAACGTACAGAAGAATTTTGCTTTTTAACAAGCATCGTTTCCTCCTGTGCGGAATTACACATTCATGTGCGTTCACAAAGACTAGCCGAGAATATTACGGTGCGGAAAAATACATTACGGAACACATAAAAATAGGACCAAGATCCCCCAGTTATATCGCGAATCACTCACATAATCCTCAACAGAAGGCCTGTGTATTTATGACTGTCGTCTGGGAATCAGCGCGGAAAATACCTAATCTGGGTTCATGAAAATAAAAATCTGGAAGCTATTTGCGGTATCGATTTTTTTGATTTGCGGTGGGTGCGGAAGCTCAAGTCCCTTTATGGATGCGTTTTTGGGCGGTATGTCCGTCACCAAGGTCGAGAGCTATTTCGATTTGGATCAAAAACAGGAAAAGGAATTTGAGAAGAATCTCCAGCAAGATCTCGCGCGCTTAAAGCAAGAGCAGATGCAAAAGTTCGCAGACTCCATTCGGGAAATTGATCACCGTATTCCCACTGAGAAAGTGAATTCTGAAATTCTGGCGGAAACTTTCGATGTGTTGGAAAAAGAGTACGACCGCTCAGCTAGTTACTTTAAAAACTCCGCTTGGAAAATGGTTTCTTCTTTAAGAGAGGAACAGTTTCTATATTTTGAAAAGAAAGTCCGAAAGGAAATCGCTCTCTCGAGAGAGCAGGCTGTGGAAAGCAAAAACGAAGAGCTCCTGCAAAGATTCCGTAAGCAGATCACATACTGGGTGGGACCAACCAGCATTCACCAGAATCAGGCGATTCAGCACTTCATTGCGAATGAACCTTTTCCCTGGAAAGAACGCATCGACAATCGCGAAAGTATTTTGAATAACTTTATGGCACAACGTAAAGATCCGGCAAAGCTTCGTGCAGTGACGGAAAAGTTCATGGAGGATTACGATTCTCTGCGCACTCCTGAATATGCACAGGCGATGCAAAACTATGAAGGGAAGCTTAAGATTTTCCTGAACAAGTTTTGGAGTACGTTAAGTTATGAACAAAAGCAGGCCATGCAAGCCAGCCTTAATAAACAGGCATTAGAGCTGGATCGCATGGCTTCAACTCAATCAGACATCTTTAAATAAATTCCAGACTGGGCCTTCGGGGTCCAGAGTTGCATGTGTTCTTGCAGGGTCTCTATAATAGGGACTCGGAGGAATACATGAATTTACTTTTACTGGCCGCTTTGTTGGCACTGACCGCTTGTACGACATCGCCAACAAAACCGACACCTTCAAAAACTCCTCCGATGGCAACCGAAATTGGACAAGAGAGCAGTCCCATTGATCCGGTCGCCATCCAAAGAGCTCTTCATCTGGATCGCAATGTTGAACAACTCGGTGTGGAAGAGAAGAGTTTCAACTCTTGCGAAATGGGCTACGGATATTCACGCAACAAAGACTGTCGAACCATGTACATGACCGTACTGAATGTCCGCCTTTTGTGTCGTGATACTGAAGGCACAATTTCGACAGTGCTCACGGAATCAGATGTCACACCTATCGCAGGACAAACCATTCGTTGGAGTCTTAAAAACATTCAAGGGGAGTATCAAACCGACGGTTTAGGGTATGGTCAGATCGTCGCTTTATCGCCAAGGTCCCAAAAGCGGGAAAGGGTCCGCTTGTCCTACAAAAATGAGTTCTTATACATGCGGGCAAATGAAATCACGAAAGTCATCACCCCAAGACCGTGGTGTTCCATGTGATGCATGGTGTCAATATACACAAAAAACCACTTTTTGAACTTTTTTTTGGTTTAGTGCTTCGGTTTTCATGAATTATAGTTTAGCTATTAACAGAATAACAGGTCTCTCTTTGAGTTCGAGGCAATTATGCCATCTCCTCAACAGTGGGCTACCAAATGCCATTTTAGGAGGTATTAAAATGGGTAAAAAAATCTACGTAGGAAATCTTTCTTACCAACTAGACGAACAAACTCTTGCAGACGCTTTTGCTGAATTCGGTAACGTTGAATCTGCACGTATCGTAACTGATCGTGAAACAGGCCGTAGCAAAGGTTTCGCATTCGTAGAAATGTCTACTGATGATGAAGCTGCTACAGCAATCGCTAAATTGAACGGCGCTGAACTTTCTGGCCGTGCAATGAACGTTTCTGAAGCAAAACCAATGGCTCCTCGTGAGAACCGTGGTGGCGGCTTCGGTGGCGGCCGTGGCGGCGGCGGACGTGGTGGTTTCGGCGGTGGTAACCGCGGTCCTCGCTAGTTCCTAGCTGACTAATTAAGTCTTCAAACCCTTGGTCTTGTACCAAGGGTTTTTTTTTGCCCAAAATCAAGATCCTCCTCCTTGAGTTCAATTCCTGAAAGTTTCAACCTGATAGAGACGGATTTTATCCTGTCGAGTGAGGTGTTTATGATGGATATCGAACCGGAAATTCGCAAAGAACAAAGAAGAATTCGCGAGCAAAGATTTGCGGATGAAGATGAGGGTCCCGAAGAAGTCGAAGGGATGACGGAACGACCTCATAGAACCCATGAGTTGGAATCCAGTCCCTTGAAGGTCTTTTCCGGCATCGTCGGAATCTGTCTGGCTTCAGGGTTACTTATCGGAGCCATTATCTGGATCTTCTTTGTCTGATAATGCGAATTGCGCAGGAAGGGGAGTGGGCGTATGTATAGTCACCTATGCAACCGTCCTCGGCCCTTTCTGATTTTAAAAAGCTTATCTCTGCAAGATTTCTCTTTACCTTAGCTGTGCAAATGCAGGCAGTGGTTGTTGGGTGGAGGATTTACGAACTCACTCAAGACCCCTTGTCTTTGGGTTTCATGGGCCTTGCTGAAGCGATTCCAGCTCTGGGCTTAGCATTGTATGCGGGTTATGTCGTCGATAAATCTCGTCCCATCAAAGTGTATCGCTGGGTGCTTGAAGGCAGTTTGATTTCTGCGGGAATTTTACTGGTGGCAGGTTTTTATGGCGCGCGCTGGTCGGATCACTGGCAGATCGTGGCCCTTTATTTATCGTCGATTTTTTCGGGCGCGGCTCGCGCATTTTCGCAGCCATCTATGTATGCCATTCTTCCTAAAATGACCAAGCGAGAAGGTTTATCCAAAGCCCTGGCGTGGATGAGTACCGCAATGCAAACGGCGCGCGTAACCGGACCCGCATTGGGCGGTTTGATTTTTGGTTTCTTGGGATTAGAAGTGGCGTACTCGGTGATCTTTGTTCTTTTGATTGGTGCTTTGTTTGCAACTTACCGAATTCAAATGCAGATCGAAGCCCCCGCGAGCACCGGAGAATCCCGTGCGATGGTTGAAGAATTAAAATCGGGTGTGCGCTATGTGTTTGGTCATCCGATTTTATTGCCGGCACTTTCACTCGACATGATTTCAGTGTTGTTCGGGGGAGTGTCCGCCTTGTTGCCGATTTATGCCAAAGAAATTTTAGCAGTAGGACCTCGCGGACTTGGTATTTTGCGTGCAGCACCCGCGGTTGGTGCGATGGTGATGGGATTTATTCTGACTCGATTCGCGATTCGAAAAAATGCAGGCAAATATTTACTTACCGCGGTTTTTGGATTCGGTTTAAGCATTTTGGTTTTTGCCGTCAGCAAGAATTTTTACCTGTCTTTGTTTGCGTTGGGCTTTAGCGGAATTTTTGACAGTGTCAGTGTCGTGGTTAGAAGTACTGCTGTGCAGTTGGCTTCTCCAGATCACATGCGGGGTCGCATATCATCTGTTAATTCGATGTTCATTGGTTCTTCCAATGAAGTGGGTGAGTTCGAATCGGGTGTCGCGGCAAAGTTTCTTGGTACGGTCCCCGCAGCGTGCTTCGGTGCAGTGATGTGTTTGCTCACCGTGAGCGTGATTGCGTGGAGCTCGCCCACACTCCGAAACATGGATATGGATAAGGTCACACCGTATTAAGTGACGGCAACATAGGGTTGCACTTTTCACATTCGTATTTTCAATAACAAATTCTAGGTCCATACTCAGCCCGAACGTGGAGTGAGGATTTCAAGTATGGACGATCTACTTGCCGCACGCTCAACGATGGCTTTCTCGTTGGGCTTTCATATTATTTTCGCCGCTATTGGCATGGTCATGCCTTTCTTTATGGCGGTGGCCCATTTTCTTTATCTTAAAAAAAATCGAAAAGAAGATTTAGAACTTACTAAATTGTGGATGAAGGGCGTCGCCATACTTTTTGCGGTGGGCGCGGTTTCTGGGACTGTGCTGTCTTTTGAGTTAGGTTTGTTATGGCCCGGCTTCATGAAACATGCGGGAGCAATCATCGGTATGCCTTTTTCTTGGGAAGGCACAGCTTTTTTCCTGGAAGCGATTGCCATTGGACTTTACCTTTACGGTTGGAATCGAATGAATCGCTGGGTGCATTGGACGGCCGGCTTGATCGTGGGAATTTCCGGATTTGCCTCTGGAGTTTTCGTGGTTGCAGCGAACAGTTGGATGAATTCACCAGCGGGTTTTGAATGGGTGAACGGTCAGGCCGTCAACATCGATCCTGTGGCGGCAATGTTTAATCGCGCATGGCTTCACCAAACACTTCATATGCAGGTCGCAGCAATACAGGCGGTGGGGTTTGCCGTAGCGGGTATGCACGCCTTCCTTTTGCTGAAAAGAAAAAATTCAGTCTTGCACTTGCGCGCATTAAAGATCGCAATGGTTTTCGCTACGGTGGCATCATTGATTCAACCGCTTGTGGGTCACTTCGCGGCTCAGAAAGTCGCCGAATATCAACCTGCCAAATTAGCAGCAATGGAAGCTCACTTCCACACTGAGGCGCGCGCGTCTCTGATAATCGGTGGCATCCCTGATGTGAAAACTGGCGAGGTGCGCGGGGCGATTAAACTTCCAGGTGTCCTCAGCTTTTTGGCTTTTAATGATTTTAATGCCACGGTTAAAGGCCTTTATGATTTTCCTCGTGAGGAATGGCCACCAGTCATGGTCACTCACTTTGCTTTTCAAATTATGGTGGGCTTAGGGTCACTTATGATCGTCTTAGGTCTCTTGTATGTATACCTGATACGGAAAAAAGTTTTGCCAGACTGGTTTTTAAGAATTTTGATTGGGGCCGCTCCGCTGGGATTTATCGCGATTGAAGCGGGATGGGTCGTTACAGAGGTGGGACGACAGCCATGGATTATTTATGGAATTATGAAAACCAAGGATGCTGTAACTCCTATGCCGGGCGTCCAGTTTCATTTCTATCTGTTTCTTGTTCTATATTTGTTTTTGTCGTTTGTGACAGCTTGGTTGTTCCGTCGCCAACTTCAGGTGGCCGAAGGTAATATGAAAAAGGAGGCATAAGGTGATTGAGATTCTTTTATTCTTTATCGCGGCGTCCATTCTTTTATATGTGATTTTAGGTGGCGCCGATTATGGTGCAGGTATTTTGGAACTTCTGCCACTTCCGGAATTGCAAACGAAACAGCGCTCGGTAGTGAATGAAGCTATGGGACCGGTTTGGGAAGCCAATCATATGTGGCTGATTCTGATCGTGGTGATTTTGTTCATGGGTTTTCCCCCAATATTCACGATGGTCATGATCCATCTGCATATTCCAGTTGTTGCATTGCTGGTGGGGATTGTGGCACGGGGAACGGCGTTTACGTTTCGCCATTACGATGCGATTCATGACGTAAAATCCCAACGGGTTTATTCTTTGATTTTCAGTCTTTCCAGTTTGTGGACGACTTTCTGGCTGGGAATTTTGGCTGGAAGCTTGTGGCAAGGACGTTTAAATCCGAAAGCTAAGGACTTTATTGGCGCCTATATCGCACCCTGGTCGGGATTGGTGCCCATGACTATGGGATGTTTCACAGTTTGTATCTGTGCGTTTTTGGCGGCCGTGTATTTAGTGGGAGAGACGAAAGATCCCGAATTAAAAAGATATTTTTGGAAAAGGGGATTTGCTTTCAATGTAGCAGTGATTTTCTCCGGGGGACTGGTCTTTGCGGCTGCATATTGGGAGCAAAGTGCGTTTTTAACGGCATTTCTTAGTCACCCTTTATCCATATCCTGCGTGGTCATCGCGACTTTGTTGTTTTTTGTCCTTTGGCAGTTGTTAAAACGCAATCAACCTGTGTTGGTTCGCCTAACCGCTGCTACGCAAGTGGCATTGATCATTTTGGGCTGGTTTTTTGCGATTGCTCCGGCGGCCCTGATAACACTCCAAGGACCCTTGTCATTTTACGAAGCTGCAGCGCCTGAGGCAACGCTACGGCAGTTAACCTATGCCTTGTGCGTGGGCAGCGTACTTATTTTCCCAAGCCTCTTTTACCTTTTAAAAGTTTTTAAACTTTCAGGCAAAAGTTTGCAGGGCGACTCCACAGAGAACGATGGCAAATAATACGACGAGCTTCATACATGCCTCCTTCTAACAGCCCCAAGACTACGCCGTTGGTTTTTTAAGACAAATGGGTTTATGATGTTTAATAACATGACTTCATATCGCGCACTCTACATGAGAGGTGGCACAAGCCGTGCCTTGATCTTCAACGAAACCGATTTGCCAGCAGATCGCAAAACCTGGGACGCATTGTTTTTACGCGCCTTGGGAAGCCCGGACAGTTACGGGCGCCAATTGGATGGAATGGGTGGAGGTATTTCTTCGCTCAGTAAAGTGGCTATTGTGCGTTCCTCCAAGCATCCGGATGCGGATGTCGATTACACTTTTGCTCAGGTGTCTGTCACTGAAGCCAAAGTGGATTACAAAGGAAATTGCGGCAATATCAGCTCTGCAATCGGTCCCTTTGCCGTCATGCAGGGATTGTGCAAAGTCACAGGTGATGAAGCCTGTGTGCGCATCTTTAATACCAATACTCAAAAGATCATTCATTCCTATTTCCCTGTGAAAAACTCGCAACCGGAGTTCGCAGGCAAATTCGAAATTCCGGGAGTGTCTGGAACGGGTGCTCCGATTCGTCTGGAATTTCAAGAACCGGGTGGAGCCTCGACCGGAAAACTTTTACCGACCGGCAAAATCTGCGAGACATTGCAGGTTCAAGGAGTGGGACCGATTGAAGTTTCTATGGTTGATGCAGCCAATGCCTGCGTTTTTGTAAGAGCGCAGGATGTGGGCATGACGGGTAAAGAAATGCCGATTGAACTTGAACAAGCCAAGGACTTATTAAAGAGACTTGATTTGATTCGCCGTCACGCCTCGGTGGCGATGGGGATCTCCAAAGATCTTGAGGATGCGAAAAACTATATCGCGATTCCCTATATTGGAATCATCAGTGCTGCCGCAAACGAAAATATGGATTTCGAAATGCGCGTGATTGCAAGCGGTCAACCGCACAAGGCTTTACCGTTGACGGTGTCTTTGTGTTCTTCGGTGACGGCGAAACTTCCGGGGAGTCTGATCCACGAGGCGGTTCAAGGTCGTCGCCTGAAAGAGGTCCGTATCGGGATGCCTTCGGGAATCTTGCAGCTGGATGCTGAAGTCGAAAATAAAAACGGCCACTGGAGTGTTCGCAGTGGCAGTTTCTATAGAACCGCTCGTCCTTTATTTCAGGGCGAGGTCTTTATTTAGATTTTTTAACCGGCATCAATTCCGCGGCCGCTAAAATGGCGGCTGCAACTTCGACGGGTTTTGAAATCATCGGAACGTGACTTGAGGGCAGACTGAGTGTCTTGGCGTTCATACGTTTAGCGAAATCCCGCTGGGCATCTGGTTGAATCATAAAATCATTTTCAGCGACAATATAGGCGCTCGGAACAGTTTTCCACGCGGCTGTCGTTAGTTTGGTCGTAAAGATCCCGGCGTAAGTAGGACCTTGAGTTGAATGCATAATACCTTGCTGTTCTTCGCCGACATCTTGGGCAAAATAGTCTTTCATTCCTTTTTCAGACAAAGTCGCGAAACCAAATTTATCAATAACCAGTTCGCCAAATCCTGGCGGGATTGGATAGCTCGCCACTGATTCTTGAACAGTTTGATTTTCATCTGGTGCAAATGCCGCGACATAAACCAAGCCCCCGACGTTCGCATGATTTCCCACCTGAGTTATGACCGCTCCACCATAGGAGTGCCCGACCAAGAGGGCTTTTTCGTTTAAATTATCCAAAGCCCGGGTTGTGGCAGCGATATCGTCTGCCATGGAAGTCAGCGGATTTTGGACGGCGATCACTTTATGTCCCGCCGATCTAAGTGCAGGAATGATTTTTTCCCATGAAGAACCGTCAGCGAAAGCGCCGTGAACCAGGACGATGGTTTTTGCGGAAGCGGGAAGGGCTAATCCCAGCAACATAATGGTTGTGGTCATCAGTGTCATGAGTTTCATAGTTTTCTCCTTTGAAACAGTCCATCACTTTGCCGTTGGCAAATGAAGGGCTTGGAAAAAGAAACAATGAGACCTTGTTTGACAGAGGATAATCGTACGGCGAGTAACTGCGGCCTTTTGTTAAATTGTTCCTTCTCTCGCAGCCATCTCAGATATGAAGGGGAGTCCAGTTGTTTCAAATTGAGAAAAGTCGAGCTGGCCCTGAATGAAACCTGGATCTACAATTTCCAGAACATTATCGTTATATTTTTTTTAAATATACTCAAACTGGGCCACGGAAAATCGGGCAAAAATCCGATAAGTTTATATGCGCAAACTAGTTCTTATCTCATTCGTATTTTTAGCAGCCTGTGCCTCGAAATCCCGTCAACCAACGGCGGTGACGGAAGTGGTGCAAACTCCGCCTCCCGCAGGTGCATTGACTTTGGATCAAGCCTTGGCTCAAGGCCAAGATGCGACCATCGAATATTTAAAGTCACAGCTGAAGGCACAACCTTATGGCAGCTTGGATGCAAGAGATCCCGCAGCGGACATGGCAACATCTGTCAGAGCAGAGCGCGTTAAAAATGACAATCCCGATAAAAAGCAGCAATCCGCTTTTCTTAAAAAGTTTCGCGGTTGGAGTTCTAAGAAACGTGTGAACCACGGTGAAGAACTGGTCGCAGATTTCAATTGCGATAAAGCTCTTGAAAGTCAGGCCCTGGGTTATTCCCTTGAGTTGGATTTCCCGGAGCAAGCTGCGCGTGACACGTCTAAGTCGCTTCATGAAAAAGTTTTGACGTGCGATAACATTTCCAAAACAGAGAGCGTTTTCCGTTTGGCGGTCTTCGCGATCCAACAAAACGAATGTCCTCGCGCGGTCGAGTATCTTGATAAGTATCCGGCTCCGATGGAGCGTGGTATGCGTGACCGTCAGGCCTATCTGAAAAGCTTCTGTGCGGTGACTGCGGAAAGCAAACAGGCAAATCCGTTGGGCGGCTATGGTATTCTGGTAAGTACTTTCCAATCTCCTGCGACACCTTCACAGTGGTATTTGGGAGTGGAGAGTGGCGACCCGGAATGGGATCGCTTGCTTGCTTCTATGGTTCAATTGACTCAAGACGAGCGCCCAGAGACCGTTCAGTATCTTGCAGGGAAAATGAATTTGGAAAAGTTCCGTTCATTGCCACAATCGTTTCAAACGTCCATGTTGGTTTTGATGAGTGCTAATGGAGCTGACTTGTCAGTATTCCAGGCTCTGCATAAGTACCTGGCAGACCATCCAGATTCCTTGACCACTTCGGTGGCGAATCTTCTTTTCCCAATTCGTTATTGGAAAGAGATCGTTGAAAACAGCAAGAGTGCTGATCCGATCCTGGTGAAAGCCCTTATTCGTCAAGAGAGCGCCTTTAATAAGGCGGCTCGCAGCCGCGCTCGTGCTGCAGGACTGATGCAGTTGATTTATCCGACAGCGAAGCACTTTGGCGTTAAAAAGCCTGTGCAGCTTTTAAATCCGGAGACCAACATCCATGCGGGGTCTGAATTCCTGGCGCAACTGATCGCTGATTTTGGTTCTGTGGAATTGGCTCTGGCTGCTTACAACGCAGGACCTGCGATGGTACGTCAGTGGCAAAAGCGCTATCCGACAGAGAACATCGATCTTTTCGTAGAGATGATACCTTATACCGAGACGCGCGAGTATGTTCGCTTGGTAAAAAGAAACTATAAGATCTATCAATCTATTTTAGTGAAACCTCAAATTTTAGGTTCGAATCACTAGAAATCCTTCCTTCATAATTTCGGTTACTCTAAGTGACTTAGGAAAAGCAGACATCTACTGTCTGCTTTTTTTTATTTTCGAGACACCAACATTGCAAAACCTGGTTAAGGCACTTTTACGAGAATCTATTTTTGAGAAAAATATAAACTTAATTAAGTATATAACGATAAATGTCGTATAGTTTATGTATCCCGTAAGCGGTACGTAGATGTGAGTAATATCGGGAGTTTATTCAAGTCTTGATGTTCAAGATTACCTGAGCTCAATCAAAGAAATTTGTTTAGACTCGGACTGAGGCATCAAAATTAAGTTTCCGATAATATAGAACAAAAGTTCATACCTCATATTTTTTATACCGAAATAGGGTACAGCGATATTTATAAGGAGAGAATAAATGTCAACTGCACGTCTTATTGAAACAGCAGCGAATGAAACAGATGAAGTGAGTCAGTTAAGGCAAACCCTTGAGGCCCTTCATAAGGTGCAAGCCATCATCGAATTCAATCTTGATGGTACGATTGTCACAGCAAATGAAAACTTCTTAAAAACCTTGGGATATTCTCTCGAGGAGATTCATGAGCAGCATCACTCGATGTTCTGTGACGGGGAATACTCTCGCAGTATCGAATATAAAAAGTTCTGGCAGGCTTTGGCTAGGGGTGAATTTGCGACGGGTGAATTCAAGCGTGTCACTAAAGACGGTCGCGCCGTGTGGATCAATGCCTCTTATAATCCGGTATTCAACAGTGAAGGTAAACCTTATAAAGTCGTCAAATTCGCGACAGACGTCACTGCTGCGAAAATGAAAAGTGCCGAGGATGAAGGAAAGATTTCTGCGATCAGTAAAGCCCAGGCTGTGATCGAATTTAATCTTGATGGAACTATCATTACTGCCAACGAAAACTTTTTAAAAACCTTGGGTTACAGTCTTTCTGAAATTCAAGGGAAACACCACCGTATGTTCTGTGATGCGGACCTGGCTCGTTCTACAGAATATGAAAACTTTTGGAAAAAACTGAACCGCGGAGAGTTCGATTCCGGCCGTTACATGCGTAAGGGCTCAGGCAATCGCACTATCTGGATTCAAGCAACTTATAATCCTATTATGGATGCCAGTGGCAAACCCTATAAAGTCGTAAAATTTGCTTCAGACATCACTGAGCAATATGAGCTTGAGCAATCAATCAAACGTAAAGCCGAAGACGATCAAAAGAAAGTCGATCAGCTATTGACGGTTGTAAATCGTGCCGCAGCTGGTGATTTAAGCACTCAAATTACTGTCGAAGGTACAGATGCACTTGGACAATTGGCAGCTGGAATCGCTACGATGATGCGTGACCTTCGCAGTGTCATTGGCAAAGTGGTTTCTTCAGCTAATGACTTTGGTACCTCTTCTAAATCCATTGCAGATCAATCCAATAACGTGGCCGGCGGTGCCCACAGTCTGGGAGCCACAGTTGAAGAAATGAATGCCTCGATTGAGGAATTCACAGCTTCGATTGCTTCCATTGCGGATAACACGAAAAAAGCCAACGAACTGGCTAAAGTCACTCATAAAGAAGCGGAAACGGGCAGCCAATCGATTGCCAAATCAATTGAAGCCATGGACCTTATTAATAAGTCGTCTGAAGACATTAGCGAGATCATTAAAGTGATCAGCGAAATAGCAAGCCAAACAAATTTGTTAGCCTTCAATGCGGCGATTGAAGCCGCCCGTGCCGGTGAGCATGGTCTGGGATTCTCGGTTGTGGCGGATGAAGTTCGTAAACTTGCCGAGCGTTCATCTCAAGCAACTAAAGAGATCTCGAAACTGATTAACGAATCCGTGAAACGTGTTGAGCAGGGCAGTGCGATTTCTAAACAAGCTGGTGAAGCATTTAATAAAATCGTCTCTGGCATCGAGAAAACGACTCAGTCTATTGCCGAGGTGAATGTGGCGGCAGAAGAGCAATCTGAATCTGCTAAAGGCATCAGTCAGGCGATTCAATATATTGCCAACGAGGCGACAAGATCAGCCCAGGCATCAGAGAATATTGCCACAGCAACGAAATCTTTGGTTAATGGTGCGGATGAACTGAACAAAACAGTTTCTAGATTCGTGGTTTAATATATGTCGACTGAAGCTGAACGTACTTTGAGTGGGCCGGCCCTGCGCCGGCTGATCAGTCTGGTAAAACAACATACGGGCATTACCATGGAGGAGCGCAAGCGCGAGCTCTTGTTCTCCCGTATTCGCCCGCGTATGAAAGAACTGAATCTGTCGACAGCTGAAGCCTATATTGACTATTTGGAATCTCATAAAGAAGAGATTCAAAAATTTGTGAATACGATCACCACGAACGAAACGATCTTTTTTCGAACGCCGGTTATCTGGGATTACTTTGGAGCTGAATTCCTGAAAAATTGGAGTAAGAACAATCCTGGAGAAATTTTGCGTATCTGGTCTGCAGCCTCTTCGACAGGGGAGGAATCTGCCAGCATCGCGATGATGTGTGAGGAACACAAGCGTTCTACTCCGGGTTTTCAATACAAAGTGTACGCCTCTGATATTGATACCGATGTTTTAGACAACGCCCGTAAGGGTGTCTATAAAGCTCGCAGCATTGATGACATACGAAACCGCATGCCACAATTGTATCATCGCTATTTTATGAACAGCACCAAAGCCGATCCGCATTTGGCCGAATCAGTTTTGGGAAATATAGAGTACTTTGTACACAATCTGCATTCCCGTGGCACGCGCACGGTTTTTTTCGATATCGTATTTTTACGCAATGTTTTGATTTACTTTAATGAGCCAGATCAGGAATTAGTCCTTCGCAATATCTATGCAAGCCTTAAACCTCAAGGAGTGTTGATCATTGGGGAGGCCGAATCCCTGGCTCGCTTGAAAACGTCTTTTGAATACTCCAAGCCCCTAATTTACAAGAGAGCTGCGTGATGAGTGCTGTGAGTGGAAAGAAAATTTTAAATAAGCTGCAGATGTTTGCCTCCTTTAAACTGGGCTCGACGGAGCTTGCAATTTCCGTAGTGTCTTTGCAGGAAGTCGTGAATGTGCCTGAAGCCATAAGCCCGGTGCCCCTGGCTCCGTCTTATCTAAAAGGTATTTTTAACTTGCGTGGGACAGTGATCCCTGTGGTGGATATGGGGATATTGCTGGATTTGTCTCACTCGGAAGGGGCAGCGGGGAAAATCGCAGTCGTTGTTGCCGATGGAGTGAAGATAGGCTTGTACTTTGATTCAACCTCGGAAATTCTAAATGTCCCGGCGGATTCAGTTTGTCATTTCAATGATAATCCTGAAGGTGTTCGCTCCGTTGTAAAATCAGTTTTGAAATTGAACAACGGCGAGCGCCTGGTGGAAGTGATTGACCCCGCATCCTTGCTAAAGATTGAAAATATCGCGAGTCTCGTGACCGCTTCCCGCGGTAACGGCGATGAAGCGAAGAAAAAGAAGTTCACGCGTCGTCAGTGTATTACTTTTAAATCCGGCTCCCGCGACTTCGGTTTGAATTTGTCAGCGATCCGGGAAATCATCCGTGTACCAGAAATTAAAAGAAGCTCCATGCAAGTGAAATACTCATTGGGTGTGGTGAGCCTTCGTGGGGTGGTGATTCCTGTTTTGGACTTTAAAAAGTTTTTGCAAGTTGATGAACTCGGTACGGGAGAGGATGCGGAAGCTCAGCGGATTATCATTCTAAAAATTCAAGAGTTCTTTATTGGTTTCCTGGTCGACTCCGTCGATAGCATTAAAACGTATTTCGAGGAAGACCTCTTGCCTATTCCTATGTTCAAACAGGAAAAGGTGAACATGATGCGCGGGATGCTGGCCGTTTCAGAAACCTGCAATGTCCTGCTGCTTGCCGAAGATCAGCTTTTCACTGATGGTGAAATTCATGAATTCACCCGCGGTCACAGTGCTCTGTACTCCAAGGAAAATTCAAAAGCTTTGGAAAAAGAAACCGCCGGGGAACGTCATCCATATATCTCCTTTAAACTGGAATACATGCTTTCCACTCGCCTTAGCAGCGTGGATGAGATCGCAAACCTGACCGAAGACATGGTGAAGCCTCCGGGTTATCCCGATTACGTGGTCGGTGTTCAACACATGCGCGGTGAAGTCGTGACGCTGGTGGATTTAAGAATGTATTACGGAATGAAGTTCACCGGGGATTATTCGAACTCGCGCATTTTGATTGTGCGGGGAGCTCAAGGCAAGATTGGTTTGCTGGTGGATTCGGTCGAATCAATTGATACAGTGGATGAGGCAAAAAAGATTAAGATCCCAAGTTTGTTTGCCAAAGATGCGATCACAGCTCTTCGTGGTGACATTCAAGAAGTGATCGAAATGCCGGATCAGTCGGGGAAAAAGAAAATCTTCATGGTGCTCGACATGCCGGAAGTTCTGAATAAGCTTCTGAATCCTAACGGGAGCGCCGCTTAGTCTTTCTCGAGGTCACTTCTGGGGCCTAACATCTTGATACTATTGGGGCCTCGGTAAATAAATCCCGAAGCTTAGTTGCCTTAGTAAATGACATTTGTTAAACCAAGGGCATTCCAGATGGAGTGTTCTCTATGTCTTCAGTAGCAACGCCGCAATGGGCGCAAACGTTTCGTTCTCTTTCCGAAAAACTTGTTTCCCCGGCTCTTAAAGAAAAAATCAAGCAAAGCCCCTTGGGTAAAATCAATTTAAATCCCAAGCAGAAAAAGATCGCCAAGTGGGGCGGCATCGCGGCTTTGATTCTGATTTCCATCGCAAGCTACAATATCTTTTTCTTTGAAAGCACTGATGATGCCTTCGTAAAGGCGCACTTGCATACGGTCAGCCCCAGAATCATCGGAACCGTGGTTGAGGTGATGGTACAGGACAATCAGCACGTTAAAAAAGGTGATGTTCTGGTTCGGCTGGATAAAAGAGACTATGAAGTTCAAGTGAAAGCCGCTCAGGCACGTTATGGAAAATCCCACCGGGACTTAGGACGCTTTAATGGTTTCGAAAATCTGGGGCCTTCGGAGCGACCCGTGTTCGATCAATATCAATCCGATGCTTTAGTCACCGAAGCCGACCTGCAAAAAGCACAATTGCAACTGGAATACACAACGATCGTTGCACCTGAAGATGGCAAAATCGGTAAAAGAAATGTCGAAACAGGGGAACTGGTACAACCAGGGCAACCGTTGATGGCATTGATCGAAGAAGAACCTTGGATCGAAGCGAATTTTAAAGAAAATCAAATTCGCCACTTTAAGCCCGGGCAAAAAGTCGAAATTAAAGTCGATGCCATTCCTGGCAAATCTTTTTTAGGTCGCTTGGATAGCGTTTCTCCAGGATCGGGCTCCACGTTCTCGCTTTTGCCTCCTGATAATGCGACAGGAAACTTCACTAAGATCGTGCAACGTATTCCCGTTAAAATCGTCTTTGATAAAGAAGATATGAAAGGCTACGAAGATAAGCTGATCTCCGGCATGTCCACAGAAGTCTCCGTTAGAATTCACTAATGTCTACAGCTGTTGCTCACGGTTCAAGCGCTGAACCTAAAATGGATTTCAAAGCCTGGCTCGCCGTGTTCGGTGCCGTGCTGGGCGCCTTCATGGCCATCCTGGATATTCAAATCACCAATGCTTCTATCCGTGACATCACCGGGGGCTTAGGCGCCACCTTAGAAGAAGGCTCTTGGATTTCCACTTCCTATCTGGTTGCAGAAATCGTGATTATTCCCATCAGTGGGTGGTTGACCCGGGTTCTTTCTTTGCGAACCTATCTGACTTGGACATCGATTTTGTTTTTGATATTCTCGGTGGCTTGTGGCCTTGCGTGGAATCTGGAATCGATGATTGTCTTCCGTGCGTTGCAAGGGGCGACGGGCGGAGCTTTAATTCCTCTCGCCTTTCAGGTGATCCTAAGAATGCCACCCTCCAAGCGCAACGTGGGGATGGCGATGTTTGCGATCACGGCGACGTTTGCGCCTGCCATCGGTCCCACAGTGGGCGGTTATCTGACTCAGATGTTTCACTGGTCTGTGGTGTTTTATATGAACCTGATTCCCGGCATCTTTTTGATGGCGGCTATTTATTTCGGAATCGATAAGGCACCCAAGCAACTGGAACTTTTAAAGCAAATCGATCGCTGGGGAATTATCACTATGGCGATTGGACTTTCATCGCTGACGATTTTTCTGGAAGAAGGAGAGCGCAAAGACTGGTTTAATTCGACAACCATCGTGTGGTTGGCGATTTTATCCGTCGTATTCCTGGTGGCCTTCCTGGTGATTGAATTGCGAATTAAAAATCCATTTATCAATTTACGTCTGCTGATGCAGAAAAATTTCGGCTTTGGATGCCTGGTCAACTTTGTGGTGGGTCTGGCGATGTACGGAGCGCTTTATCTGTTGCCGCTCTATCTTGCGACTATTCAAGGTTATAACTCCATCGACATCGGGCGCACCATGATGTGGGCGGGGATTCCACAACTTTTGATTTTGCCCTTTGTACCTAAGATTCTGGCTCGGGTGGATGCGCGCTGGCTGGCTTTTGTGGGTATAAATATTTTCGGTATCAGCTGTTTGATGAACAGTCACTTAACGGCTGACGTTGGTTATGACCAGTTGATGTGGTCCCAAATTGTCAGAGCCATGGGCCAACCCTTATTGATGATTCCCCTTTCGACTATTACAACGGGCCTGGTAGCCCCGCAAGATGTGGGCTCGGCTTCGGGATTATTTAATATGCTTCGAAATCTGGGAGGCTCTGTCGGGATTGCTCTTTTAGGGACGATGATGAGCCACCGTGAAAAGTTTCATTCGGCCATGCTCACAGAAGGTGTCAGCCTTTTTCACAAAAATACTCAGCAGCGAATTTCAGATTTGCAGAACTTCTTTATAAGCAGTGGGGCGGATGTGACGACGGCCCATCACAAGGCCCTTGCAACAGTCGATATGTTGGTTCGCAAACAAGCAAACTTACTCAGTTTCAATGATTGCTTTAAGACAGTTGCCATCGCTTTGATCGCGAGTTCCGTTTTGATTTTACTTTGCGATAAAGTCAAAGGCGGCGGTGGCGGTGAGGCACACTAGGACTTTTAACAGTCTCCGCAGGTCTTCTTAGATATTCGGTCACCTGGAACGTATCCTAGTTTCTAAAAAAAGGAACTGG